>CAKZVF010000141.1 GCA_937921995.1 uncultured Pirellulaceae bacterium | reverse complement strand
GTTGGGCGAAATAAGATTGTCTTCCCCGATCGTCACGTCGCCACTAACGGTAACGTTGTTATACAGCTTCGTCCCCCGGCCGATTTTTACCTTGGGTCCGATCACGCAGAAGGGACCGATTTCGACATCTTCACCGATCTCTGCTTTGGGATCGATAACAGCCATTTTTGAAATTTTAGGCGACATGGAACTCGATTGCCTCGTCTTGTTGGCGTAGTCGTCAAATGGATAGATTTTCACGATCGGTCCGCTTTCACAAGGTCCGTTGTAATTCTGACGTAGTTTGTTGGTTTTGGTTAAGCCGAAACGCGCCGCTGCCCCGATGTTCCCAATCCTGCCTGTCGCAGCAACTCAAACACAACCTGCGAATTGAGTCGATGGCCGCTTTTGAAAGCGGTAAACTTTCCGATGATGTCGGTACCAAGCAGCGAAAAATCGCCAATCATGTCCAGCACTTTATGCCGCGCACACTCATCATCGAAACGCAGTTGGTTCCCGATGGGTCCATTGTTGTCAAAAATCAAAATGTCGTTGTACGTAACCCGTGCCCCCAACCCTTGCCGCAGTAGCTGATCCGCTTCGGTCTTGAGAACAAACGTTCGGGCTGAAGCAATCGCAGAATGGTATTTTTCCAAACTGAATTGACTGGAGAATGTTTGTTGGCCAATCGAGGGACACGTGGGGTAGTCCAACTGATAGCACAACTCAAAACGATCATCCGTTGAGGGTTCAAGCTGAATCCAGGAGTGATTGTCCCCCACACGAACCGATTCGGTGACGCGCGTTACTGCCCTGTCCGCATCTTGTTGAGCGGTTCCAACTTTCATCAACGCTTCCACAAACGGCAAGCTTGACCCATCCATGCCCGGCATCTCTGCACGGTCAGATAGAATCTCGCAATTGTCGATCTGCAAACCGGCCAGTGCGGACAGTACGTGTTCGACCATTTCGAACGAGCAACCGTCTTTCACCAGCGTCGTTCGGCGAGGCCCTGAGACACGATTGATGATGTTAGCGTCCACGCGCGGACTGTTGGCAATATCGGTGCGACGAAAAACAATGCCTGTGTTTTCAGGTGCGGGTTTAAACTGAAGCGACACATCGAGCCCACTCCAGAAACCGAACCCTGACACCGTTACCGGTGTTGCGATGGTTGTCTGTGGGCGTTTGAACTGGACCAATTTACAAATCTTTCTCGATTCAAAGGTTGCGATGCTGAAAAATTACCGGCGATTAGTGCCAGTGTCTCGACTCGCAGCTTTCAATTGGGCAATTTGTGTCACGATATCTTGGGTGATATCTTTTTGGTTGGTGTGGAACACGACGCTGCCGTTGACCTTCTGCATGATGACGGCAGGATCGTCCTCGTTCATTTCGACGCTGTTGTAACGCAGCACCATGCGAATGCCGGCCCTTTCACAGTGGCTGGCAATTACGTTTTTGACTTCGTTGTAAGTATCGAAGTGCAAACGTGCTTCGCGCTTCATCAGTTCACGCATAAGGCCGCGCTGTTCGACTTCTTTGGCAGCAGATTTCTGCGCCAAACGGCTTTCTTCGGCCTTGAATTCGGGAGAAGAAGGCTCCAACCCCTGAAGGCCCTGAGCTTCGACCTGCAGTTCGCGCTGCAGCTGCTCCGTTTGAGCCTTGAATTGTTCGGCTTCGGTCTTGAGCGCCTGAAGCTGTTGCCCAAAAACAGGATGGCTCTTGAAAACCTTCCCAACGTCGATCAGGGCGACACTGGTTTGAGCAAGAACGGGTTGTGTGAACCCTAAAGCAACCACGCATGCGGTGGCAGCCAATACAACAGATGTTGCGATTGTTCGCTTTGATAACACTTTCAGCACTCCTTGCCGTCGTGAATATTGGATCGGTCGAATTCGGCCATCCATTGGCCAAAACATTTTCGATCAGATCGTTTTAAATTGTAGGTTGGAGGTGGTCACTTTTCCAAAAAGTAACCTCCGGTTGAGCATTCTGCCTAGGTTTGATGATTGAGTAAAGCCCGAAATATTTTGCTGGCACTTTTGGAAAATGATCCAAAGTTAGCTTCCGATTTTAGTTGAATCGAAACATCCTAAACTAAACGTGGCGACTGTTACTAAACCGTCCTATGCGCCATAGAGCTTGCCGTTTCGCTGCTTCGCATGCTGCGCGACGACCGCGTCGGTGACGAATAGTCGACCGATGAGGTGAAAGTCTCTCTCAGCTCATCCGCCAGTTCGTTGTACCGCGAATAGAACGACCGCGCTAACAATGCCAAGTACATGTTCATGCCGATTGATAGCAGTGCGATGAACCACAACGCGCGGACCAGTTTTTCCGAAGCCCCGCCACTGCTTGATTGTTGGCCAAGGTCGACACCAAAATTGTTTCGTCCTGACCGTATCGACATATCAGCGACGCCCCGATTGTCCAAATAGGAATTTCCAACATTTGCGGCGTAACGATCACCAGGTTGCCCGGCCCGACCAGCGGCCAGGTTTCCGCCTAGCGTACTGCGCACTTCACCATCGTCGATGAATGTTTTGACGGTTCGGCCGCTGTTGTTGAGTTTTGACTGGGCCAGCTGCAGTTGCTGCTTTTGATATTCATTGTCCACTTTATTTTCCAACGCCGCTAACTCATTCGCTTGCTGCATTGCCGCGAATTTCTGATTCAGCCGAGCGACCTGATCAAGATTGTTTTTTGCGTATGGAGCAAACTTTGGATCATTGGGATCGCCAAGTAGTCCGAGCGTGGCGTAGCTGCCCAAATTGGATGCTGAGTAATTGCCAAGCGGGGCGTTGCGGCTGTCAGCATATCGTTCGGTCACCAAAGGCGAACGAACATCACGCAGGCTCTCCAATTCGTACGGTCGGTATTGGCGAGCCTGATTAGCGGCTGTTTCGTAGCGAACGCGATTGACATCATCGGCAGGAAGCGATTCGGCGCGGTATTGTGAGAGTTCCAGTTGTCGCCGTCGTTCAGCAATCTCACGCGTTTCACGCGCGAGGTCTCGTTGCCACTGGCTTAGTTCGGCAAACCCCTCATCCAATGTGCGTTTGCTTTCTTCCAAAACGGTAAGCTGCGACCTGCTGGTGTCAACACGATCATTGTAGGTAACGTCCTGACGGCGAGACGCTTCGCGGCGATCAATGAAACGGTCGCGTGTGTAAGTGGTATCGGCACGATAGGTGTCAGCCATGTTATCTTGGTAGTCACGACGAAGCGCTGATGTTCGATAGAGATCGCCGCGCGAATCTCGCCAATCGGTGGCTCTGGCATTTCGATTATCAGAGTTTGGCAAATACCAATCTCCGTCACCTCCACGGTCTTGTTCGTTAGACCGGGAGTCGGTCAAACGCCGTATGGGTTGACGGTCATCCACCCCATTGCGGCGGTAGTCGACGTTAGAGTTTGCCGAATTTGAATAGCCGCCTGTGTTACCAATTTCCGTCCGATTAAGATCAATTTTTTCGTTGTTCGCCGACACGTATCTCAGCACGACACCACGCGCATCATAGCGGTCAAAGTCATCCAACGTGTAAGCGCCCTCGTGGATTCTCTGGAGTGCGTAGTCATCTAAATCAATCACCAAGTGGCCTTGGAAGTTGCTGATTTGCGATGAAAAAATCTTTGATTGGTTGCTGCCGCTGTGAACGCGATCGGTGTCTCCGAAGAGCCGAATTTGATCGCTTTGGGCTTCTTTGGCCGTCAAATTCGACAGAAGAAACCCGTTACGTTTCAGCTGGCTTTCAAATTCCGGCGTCAGTTGCAGGTCAAAAATACTGGTGACCGGTCGCGATTGACTCGACACGTTCCGCATGTTTGCAGATTGACTATTTCGGTTTCTGATGTCTTGGTAATCCTGATACTCGGTGCTTTGCGTGCGAGTATTTCGTGACGGCAAGACGCTGGTGGCGGACCGCTGAGACGATTGGGCTGAGAAGCGTGGCTGCTCTTGAGCGACGCTGCGCGTGTTCAAATTGCGCGTGCTAACGTCACGCGTGTTAGTGTTGCGGAAGAGCGGATTGTTCTCTGGACCAATGAACGCGCGGTGATTATCGCTTTCTTGCGGTAGATCCACCCCGTCGTCCATGATGACGTAATTGTTGGTATCGTTGTCGACGCGCGAATCACGTTGCAGCGCCGCTAAACGCGTCTGATTCGTAAGCGGCCTCGAATTAGATTGCGGTGAGAATCCCGATTTCGTAGCGGAGGTAGACTGCGGCGCAAACGAATCTCCTTGGCCCCGTTGACCGGAGTTAAAATCGTTCTGAGACTGCTGCGCATTGACCATCCCGGTCGACACAAACACCAACAGTGCTGTCAAAAATCCCTTCATGGATTCGCTCCAAACATATTTGTCCGTAAATAGAACCGTTATGTTAGCTATTTTTCGGGGTTGGCGTAAATAGCGGTTTCAGCGAAACTTGGACGCGACATGGAAGTTAAAACTCCTCAAGTGTCACGCTAACGCTTGTTCTATCATGCAGTCCTATGCCTCAGCTATCATTTGTTATTCCCGCCTTCAATGAAGAAGAATCGCTGAGGCAACTGCATAGCGAAATTTGCGTCGTCGCCGAAAGGGAAGGCTACGATCACGAAATAATTTTTGTCGACGACGGTTCGACTGATAGCACGTGGTCGGTAATGGAATCGCTGGCCGGGGAACACGGCAACGTCAGTGCCCTCCGTTTTCGAACGAACTTTGGTAAAGCCGCCGCGCTGCGGGCGGGAGCTGCCGCCGCCAAGGGTGAACTGATCGTGACGATGGACGCGGACCTTCAGGACGATCCGGCCGAGCTGCCGAAATTGCTGGAGAAGTTGGGGGACGACTTCGATCTGGTCAGCGGTTGGAAAGCCGTCCGCAACGACCCCGTTAACAAGACGCTCCCCTCGAAAGTTTTCAACTGGCTGGTGGGAGTTTTAACAGGTGTGAAACTTCACGATCACAACTGCGGTTTTAAAGTCTACCGCCGCGCGGTGTTCGACGAAGTGAAGCTTTATGGCGAAATGCATCGCTTCGTACCGGTGCTGGCATCGGCCAAAGGTTTTCGCGTGACCGAAATCCCCGTCAACCACCGGGCTCGTCAACACGGTTATTCAAAGTACGGTCTACGCCGACTGCCCAAGGGTTTTCTGGACCTCTTAACCGTCAGTTTCCTGACCGGATTCAATCAGCGGCCTCAGCATTTGCTGGGCATGTTCGGGTTAGCATCGTTCAGCCTCGGTGGGCTTGGGATGTTCTGGATGTCAATCTATTGGATTCTGCGGATGACGGTGTATCCTGATTGGACGCCGCTGCACCAGCGCCCGATTGTTCTGTACGCTTTAGGGGCTCTGATTCTGGGCACCCAATTATTGTCGATGGGTTTTCTGGCAGAACTGATCGTGAATAAAGGTCAGTCGCGTGAGGAACCTTATTCGATTTCCCAAACCGCCGGATAGTGTATTGTTGCCGCTACAGATCCCCGTAGTGGACGAGGCCACGAGTCCTGAAGTTCCTTTTCCCGGCTGGACTCGTGGCCTCGTCCACTACGCCCCCAATAGCCAGTCATTGAATCATACCTTTAGCCATCAATCATGTCGCAAACGACCGACCCTGCCTGCGTTTCCGAACTGCCCGCGTTTTGCCAACAGCGGCATTGGTCGATCTATTGGATTTTCATCGTGTGCTCCTTCGCGCTGGTGTGCGGCAAAATCGCAACGGTTCAGAACTACCTAAGCAGCAAGGAAACGCCTTTCTTCAGCGCCAACGATCGCAGTCGCTGGGCAACGATTCGGGCGTTTGGCGACGACAACGTTTTTGAGATTGATGATGTCATCGCGCGGGGCCAAACCGTTGATTGGGATACGATCGACAAAGTCCAACATCTGGGCAGCGACGGGCGGATGCACGCCTACTCCAGTAAGCCGCCGCTGCTTCCGACGATGGTTGCGTACTTATATAAGGGCGTCAAATTCTTTACCGGTAAAACGATCACCGAAGACACGTTTTTCGTGACGCGCACGTTGCTGCTGATCGTTAACGCGCTGCCGTGGGGGATGTTTCTATTCTTTTTGGCCAAGACGATTGACTGTATCGCGGTGCGCGATTGGAGCCGTTACTTTGTGTTGGGTTGTGCCGGATTTGGCACCTTCCTGACCACGTTCTCTGTCACGTTGAGCAACCATTTGCCCGCCGCGATTGCAACGATGGCTTGTGTTTACGCGCTGCTGAGGATCAGTCGAGGACAAGAGACGCGTTTACCCAAAGCGACTTGGTTTACCTTTTTCTTGGCCGGTTTGTCAGCCGCGTTCGCATTTGCCAACGAGATGCCGGCGCTGTCATTGTTTGTTATCGCGTTTGTTGTTTGCCTGATTCAATCACCTCCCAGAACGATGACGGGATTCGTACCGGCCGCAGCACTGGTGATCGCAGGATTCTTTGGGACTAACTTCTGGGCGCATGGTACGTTGATTCCTGCCTACGCCCATCGCAGCGACGGCGCCGTCGTCGCAACAATCGAAACCGACAAACCCATCGCAGCGATAGGGCAACTGGAAAAAGGGAAGCTGCCGGATTCGATTAAGACGGAGCTGCCTGAGCAGTATCGCTTCAGCACCGCCGAAGTGGCTCCGGGCGATTGGTCTTCGACTCCTTCGGACACGCAGCGTTGGTTGGTGCGCGACCGCATCACGAACAATCAATTTGTCATCGCCAAAGTTGACTCGTCGGACGATTTCCAAGTTCGCCAGCGCGGTAACTGGTACGAGTATCCACGCAGCTATTGGCTGGCGTCCAATACCGCCAATCGTTCGCCGGTGGATCAAGGCGAACCGGATCAATTGGCTTACACGTTTCACGTTTTAATTGGGCATCACGGCATCGTTTCGCTCACGCCAATCTGGATCCTATCTTTAGCGGGCATGATCAGTCTCTGTTTTGCAGCGCATCTGAAACTGCGTTGGTTTGGTTTTGCTTCGATCGCGATCACGGTTGCCGTCATCGCATTCTACGTTTCCCGGCCTGAGATCGACCGCAATTACGGCGGCCAGTGCAGCGGCCTGCGTTGGACCTTCTGGATGATCCCGATCTGGCTGGTTTGCATGTTGCCGATGGCGGATTGGTTGGGCCAATCAAAATTCGGACGCTTCTTCTGTTTGACTTTGCTGGCGATCAGCGTCGTTTCAGCAGGACTCTCGCACCTGAATCCTTGGGTTCACCCGTGGCTTTACGATCTTTGGATGGCTTTTGATCTTTAAAACGGCTTGGCCGGGATTCTCCCGAAGCGCGGCGCTTCGTTAAAATTGGGCGTCTGCATAGCTAAAGCACCCGGTCCCGCAACAACCTTGTGTTGCCGTTTTAATAAAGAGTCGATAACCTTTGTCCAAATCCACATTAAAAATTTGGCCAATTATTGCTCGACTATGAATTTCACGCTCTACAACTCGCTGACAAATCAACAAGAATCTTTCACGCCGATCGACAAAGGCGTTGTGAAGATGTACTCATGCGGGCCGACCGTTTATGACTTTGCGCATATCGGCAACTTCCGATCCTTCCTGTTTGGCGACCTGATGCGGCGGTCGTTGGAATTGGGCGGCTACGAGGTTCAGCACGTCATGAACATCACCGACGTCGGGCACATGGTCGAAGGCGAAGATGACAAAATGCTGGCCGCCGCGACGCGCGTGAAGGAAAACAAGAAATCAGGCCGCGTCCCCGAAGGTGCGATCGAGGATCCTAACGATCCTTATCAAATCGCCGACTACTACACCAACGCGTTCTTGGAAGATTCAAGGAAGTTGGGATACAAGGTCGCTTACGAATATCCGGCGAGTGTACCTAAAGCAACCGATCACATCGCCGGCATGATCGAGATGATCGAATTGCTGATTCAGCGCGGCCACGCTTACGTCAGTTCCGACGGCGTCGTCTATTTTAGCGTCGAGAGCTTTCCCGAATACGGAAAACTCAGCGGCAACACGATGGATAAACTGCAAAGCGGTGCCGGCGGCCGCGTCTCGGACGTGAATCAGTCGATGAAGAAACATCCGGCGGATTTTCTGCTGTGGAAGCCCGATCAAAAACACATCATGAAATGGGATTCGCCTTGGGGCGTCGGTTACCCTGGCTGGCATATCGAATGCTCGGTGATGGCCAAAGCGGTTCTGGGTCAAGACCGCATCGACATTCACACCGGCGGGGAAGACTTGATCTTTCCGCACCACGAATGCGAGATCGCTCAGTCGTGCGGCTGCAGCGGCGAAAGCCATTTTGCGAACTACTGGGTACATGCTCGGTTCTTGTTCGTCGAAGGCGAAAAGATGTCGAAGTCAAAAGGCAATTTCTTCACAGCGCGAGATGTATTCGAAGGCAAGGTCACCGGCAAACCGGTTCACCCGGCGGTCCTGAGATTTGAGCTGATTAAATCGCACTATCGGTCGAACATGAATTTCACCACCAAAGGTCTGACCGATTCCGCGGCGACGATCACGAAGCTGATCGACTTTCGCGCGATGCTGGAATCCAAGACCGGAGGGAAAGCGGCGGATGTCGATTTAAGCCATCCGGTGTTGAAAGAATTTTCGGAGGCCTTGGCTGACGATTTGAACATCGCGGGAGCGCTGGGCGTGATGCACGGTTGGCTCAAGACCGATCACTCCGACGCGGAACTATCACTCGCCGTGTGGCAGAAAATGAACAGCGTGCTTTCGATCGCCCCGATCAACGAAGGGCTCGCAGGTGTAGAAACGGCGTCGCCCGGCGGCGGCGACGATGATGAAGCGGAGACTTGGCGGAAGGCCATGGTCGAAGCTCGGCAGAACAAAGATTTTGCCACCTCCGACGAGATGCGTGACAAACTGATCGAAGCCGGCTACGACGTGCAGATCGGTAAAACGGATGTCACGATCAAGAAGAAGCTGGCTTAGGTTGGGGCTAGCCGACGCTCGAATGTATTGGCGTCAACAATGCGAGCAAAACTTGGTGCCGGCATGCACTGTGTAGGTGGAGAAAGGAACACTAATCGGCCGTAATCCAGCACTAATCCAATACCCAGTTTCGATCGTTACTGCTTTGATTAGTGTCGATTAGTGCAAATTAGTGTTCCTCTATTTGAATCGGCGAGGCTCGTTACGTCTTAGCCGATTCTCCGACTTCTTCTTTCCAGCGGTTCACCATTTCCAACGCGTTCATCGGCGTTAGCTGGTTCGGATCAAGCGCTTTAATTTTGTCGATCAGCGGATGGTCGGTGACACCAAACATGGTCATTTGGATCTCTGTTTTACCGCCACTGGATCCGGATTGAATTGTTGCTCGATTGTGTTCAACATAATTCTTGTTCTCCAGCCGCTGGAGAATGGATTCGGCGCGTTGATTGACCCAGTCCGGCACGCCGGCTAATTTCGCCACGTGGATGCCATAACTTTTGTCCGCCGAACCTGCGACGATCTTGTGTAAAAACACAATCTTCTCATCCCACTCGCGCACCGCCACGTTGTAATTGCAAACGCCTTTGAATTCGTCCTCCAACGACGTCAGTTCGTGATAGTGCGTCGCGAAGAGCGTGCGGCAGCCAATTTGATCATGCAAATATTCAACGATCGCCCAAGCCAAAGAGACGCCATCATAGGTGCTGGTGCCGCGTCCGATTTCATCCAAGATGACTAACGAACGATTGGTGGCCGTGTTGAGGATGCGGGCCGTTTCCGTCATTTCAACCATAAACGTCGACTGACCTTTGGACAGTTCATCGCTGGCTCCGACCCGCGCGAAGATCTTATCAACGATGCCGACCTTGGCTGATTCCGCGGGCACGTAACTGCCCACTTGAGCCATCAAAGCGATCAAAGCCGTCTGGCGGATGTAGGTACTCTTACCGGCCATATTGGGACCGGTGATCAAATGCAGATATCCGAACTCTTCATCAATCTTGGTGTCGTTGGGAACGAACGCACCGGTGGGCTGGACGATGTCCAAAACCGGATGACGACCTTGTTGAATAAACAGAGGACCATCGGCGACGATCTCTGGGCGGCAGTAGTTTTGTTCGACCGCCAATTGAGCCAAACCGCAAAGTGCATCCAAGGTTGCGATGATCTGAGCGTTGGACTTCAGCCGCGCCGTATGGGCTCGGGCGAGCTCTCGCAAATCATTGAACAGCACCTGTTCGCGACTGTCGGCTTCGGCATCAGCGGAGAGAACTTTTTCTTCGTACTCTTTTAACTCCGGCGTGATGAATCGTTCGGCATTCTTGAGCGTCTGTTTGCGAATGAAGTCCGCTGGCACCTTGTCGCGGTGGGTGTGGGTACATTCCAGATAGTATCCGAAGACTTTATTGAAGCCGACCTTGAGGCTGGGGATGCCCGTCTGGTCACAAATTTTCTGTTGGTAGTTGGCGATCCACTGCTTGCCACCTGCGGCCAGTTCACGCAACTGATCAAGCTTCTGATCGTAGCCATCTTGAATGAAGTTTCCGTCTTTGATGTTCGCAGGGCAGGGATCAACAATCGCTTTTTCAAGTTCGATCCGAAGGTCACCGCAAGGGTCGAGTTCCGTCTCCAGCTGGTTCAGCAACTGGCTCTTGCGACCGGTCAATTTTGCTTTGATCGACGGCACCATGGCCAGCGTTTTGGCAACGCAGCTGAGGTCGCGCGGGCTGGGGCGTCCCGTCGCGACTCGGGCGACCAAGCGTTCCAGGTCAAAGATCTTTTTCATCTTCGCATTGAGCGCCGTTCGTAGTTCTTCGGCGCTGACAAATTCCTCGACCGCATCCAGCCGTTGCTCGATGGACGGACGATCTGCGAGCGGACTGGCAAACCAATCGTTGAGCATTCGGCTGCCCATGGGTGTTTTGCTACGGTCAATGACGCCCAACAGGGAACCTTCTCTGGCGGCACCACGGATGGTGCGATTGACTTCCAGACTTCGCCAGGTTGCCGAGTCGATCTCGACAAATTGGCTCTGCCGCCAAACATGCAAATGATTGAAGTGTCCGAGTGCACTTTTTTGGGTTTCTTTGAGATAGGAAATAATCGCCGCCGCCGCACACGTCGCCCAATCACCGAACTGATCGACGCCAAACCCCTCCAGCGCAGAAACGGCCAATTGCGTCTTCAGAACGTCCACCGCGTTTTTGAACTGGAAGCTCCACTTGGGGCGCTGGGTGATCATTGCCGAATCGGCGGCGAAATCTGCGATAGCGGCAAACTCATCTGGAACCAAAATTTCACTTGCCCCAATCCGGTCGATCAGATCCGGAAGCTGGGCGATCGGCACCGCCGAGGTGAAGAACCGTCCTGTTGAAATATCCGCCCAAGCAATTCCGACTTCTTGGGGATTTTTTTTGTCACAGAACTGCGACGGGCAAATCGCGGCTAAATAATTGCTCTCCGCAGGATCTAGCAGTGCTTGATCAATGACGGTGCCGGGAGTTACGACTTGGGTGATCTCACGTTTGACCAATCCCTTTGCCGTTTTTGGGTCTTCGACTTGTTCGCAAACGGCAACGCGATGCCCGAGTTTGATCAGCTTCGCGACGTAACTGTCCAGTTGATGATGGGGAAATCCGGCCATCGGAACGGTGTTGGATTTATCGCGACTGGTCAGCGTCAGCCCTAGAATCTCGGCCGCTTTCTCAGCATCACTTAGAAATAGCTCGTAGAAGTCACCCATGCGAAAAAAGAGCAGGGCATCACCACATTTTTTTTTGGCGTCGTGGTACTGGCGCATCATGGGAGTTGTCATGCAAGCAATGTAACAATCTGCGTGCTGATATTCGAGCCTTAATTTGGCGATGGATTCTCAATTGTCACCCAGCAAATACTGCTGGCAGCCATAATCCTCGACCAATCACTAAACTTCGCCAAATCCCTATAGATTATCGGATTTTCGCGACCGCAAAGTTCCCCAATTCAGCCTGACCGCGATGACAACTAAATGTCTGACGTGCGAAATAATTACAACCGACCAAACACTCTGAGAACGGTCAAACTTGCGCGAAGTTTTAAGCATTTTTGATTGAGAAAAATCGAGCCAGTGTTTATAGTAGATGGTCTCTTGTGAGCTCCCCGCTCATGACTGCTGCTTCCGAACACTTCTCTTGGTATTACAAAGTTCGGTTACCCGCAACGGTCAACAACTTTGACAATACACCGTCGCCACTTTGGAGGATCTCTGTGGATTCATTTACGAACAACGCTCCCGCTCAACAGGCCCCCAACTTTCAACAGCCATTTCTGTTGGCTGGACCTGAAGCAGAGGAGAATAGCGGTTTCGATTTTTGGGGCGTATTAAATCGCCGCAAGTGGCTCGTCTTCCTTGGCTTGATTACCGGCATGGCACTGGGCTCAGTTTTCCACGCCAAGAGCGAAACGGTTTACGAGAGTAAAGCGAACGTTTGGATCGAACCGAAAAAGCGGTTGATCGTTCCGATGAGTAATACCGGAGAGATTCTTCGCAACTACGAAGACTCTACGATTCGCCACGATAAAAAGATGAACCAAGAGAACATCATCTTGGGTATGCTGAAAAACAATGAAGGTCTGAACAACCTCCGCTCCTTGAAGGACCTGTCGGACGAAGAGAAGTACACATACATTTCTGAGAACCTCACCGTCAATCAAGACCGTGACGAACCCTTTCTTTTCCAAGTCACGTATCTCAATAGTCATGAGACCGACGCTCAGATCATTCTTGCGAACTTGATCGAGACATATAAGAAGAATTTGAAAGATGAATACGAGCGCGAAACAGACGAAACAATCTCAAGATTGGACGAGTTTGATCGCAGTTTCCGTCAGGATTTCAAAAACGAACAAGAGAAACTCGGCAAACTGATCGAAGAACGAACGGCTAACTTTACGATGTTTGGAGTGGGACACACTGAGTCTCACATGATGCTAAAGAAAGTCACTGAGACTCTTGAAGAGACGCGTAGCGAACTGAACGAATTGGCAGATGATCGGGATCTGATTTTGCAAGCCCAAGCAGGCGGGCCTACTGCAATCAAAAGGGCAGTCTGGAAGCTTCAGAATGAAGGTAAGATGATTCGTCCTGGGCAGTATATGGACGGCGCCGAAAGAGCTGACGAACGAATGCTTGAGCGAATCTCTAAGTATGAAGAAGAATGGTATTTGATGAAGCAGCGTTTGGCTGACGGCCATCCCAGCGTCAAAATGGCGAGGGCTAGATACGACCGAGCACTAAGAGAATACCAACAGCGGCAAGAGGGAAGCTCTGACACGCCTTCCAAGAATCTTCCGATGAGCGATGAAGAGAGCTTGGCCAGTTATTTGGAATTGGTGATGTCCGACATCGATTCGTTACAGCAGGAATTAGCTTACAACGTCCAGGCAAAAGAACTTCATACCGCGGAAACTAAAAAATTGGCGGTGTTAGAGACTAAGATTCAACTTCAGGAAGAAAAAACTGAAGAGGTTAAAAAGTATCTCAATACAATCACCGCAAAGTTGGTTGAGATTAAACCTTCATCAAACTCCGAATCGAATCAAGAAGGATTTCACGTTCAGATGCTTAGCGAAGCGTCCTTGGGCGAAGTCGTTTGGCCGATCCTACCTTTGATTTTGGGTGGTGGTGGTTTGCTGGGATCGCTGGCCGGATTTGGTTTAGGCTGCTTGGTTGAACTGGCAGACAAAACGTTCCACAATCCTGACGAAGTGATGAAGCAGTTGCAGGTTCCTCTGATTGGGCACATTCCCGTCATTGGACAGGGCAAACGCTATCTGGTGGAAGGGTCGGCGATCGAACCGATTATCTGTACCTACCATCGGCCGAAATCTCAAACCTCCGAAGCCTTCCGTGCTGTAAGAACCGCGTTGTACTTCAACACGCAGGGCAAACAACACTCGGTAATTCAAGTCACCAGCCCAACTCCTGGTGATGGTAAATCAACGCTGGCGTCAAACTTGGCCGTTTCGATTGCTCAGTCTGGAAAACGAGTTCTACTGGTGGATGCTGATATGCGTCGCCCTCGACAGCACTCAACCTTTGGAATTGAAGCCAACGAAGGTTTCGCTACGGTTCTCAGCGGTCGGTCGGCATGGCGTGACTGCATGTATGAGTGTGAAGAGATCGAGGGTCTGACTCTGATGCCTTGCGGCAGCAAGCCTCAGAACCCTGCGGAACTTTGTTCTTCACCACAAGTCAAAACGCTGATCGAAGAACTTCGTGAAGAGTTCGACTTCGTCATCATTGATACACCGCCGCTGCTGGCGGTAACCGATGCTTGCCCGATTGCGGCGCGAGTCGACGGTGTCATCCTGACGCTGCGGATTAAGAAAAACGTTCGCGTCAGTGCAGAGCGAGCCACCGAGATGCTTCGCAACCTCGGCGCAAATTGCCTTGGCTTGGTCGTCAACGGTGTCGGAGCTCAGTCGGGCTACGGAAGCCAGTACACCTATGGTGCCTACCGTGCCGGATACTCGTACAACGGTTACGGTCAGGGCTACGGTTACGGATACGGCTACGGTTACGGCTACGGAAGTGGCAAGTACTACGACGAAGACAAAAAGGGCCGGAAAGTTACGCCCAAAGCCATCGAATCGGAAACCAGTCAGAAGATTTGATCCCGAATCGAAGCAAACCTCACCTTCTAAAGCGGCCTCGTCTCCACGAGGCCGCTTTTTTTGTACCTGCTCAGGCAGCCTACTGTGATAAAACCTTTGCTGCATGACAGCAGCCAGCAAACTGGGGTTTTCGCGCGGGAAAAACCTTGCTACTTTCCGCCGGTATAGCCATTTTGGACAAAACCGGAGTATGGTCTTTTGTTTTTTCGACGCCTAAACATCATCCAAATCTTGTTGCTCTTGGTTGCAATTGGGACCGTGCATCAGTTTTCTGGTTGCTCCGAGGGGCCGCTATGGCGGAGCGGAAAATACAGCCCCTGGGTGCGGGACAAATGGGCCGAAGAAGAGAAAATCGCCGACACGCTGTTCTCGCGCAAAAACCGGATGGAAACAGTCGTTCAAAACGCCGTTGCAGGGCCGCTGAATGTACAAGAAGATGCTGCTCAAGCTCTATCGGACATCGTTTTTCGGGACAAAGTGCTGCTAATGCGACTGCACGCGGTGCGCTTGCTGGGCCAACTCAAAAGTTCGCCCACTGCCGTGGAAACCCTGATCAAAGCCTCCAAAGACAATGACCGCGACATGCGCTTAGCCGCGATAGAATCGTGGAAAACTTTGGGGACTGATGCAGCGGTTCCGCAACTTCAGGAAATCATCGGCAGCGACACCGACATTGATGTACGCTTGGCCGCCACCGAGGCACTGGGGCACTTTCCCGGCCGCGCATCGGTAAGCGCTTTGTCGCTTTCTTTGAACGATCGCAACCCAGCCCTACAAGTTCGCGCTACCGAATCCTTGAGAAAGGTCACAGGCGAACCCCTCGGCCGGAATGTGGTTGCGTGGCAACAATACGTCAAAAACGTGGCACCAGCAAATGCCATCCCCACCACCAGCACGCCATCTGCGGTCGCTAAAGCCGTTGCTCCCAAAGAATCTACCTTAGATCGAGTAGGCGCCGCGAAGTCTAAAAGTGACTTTGACCCTTCCAGCTTCCGCTAGAGGCGGCCGAAATTATTGGACACACCCGATGCACCTCCGGTTGCCGACAATGAAGATTCGCCTTAGATTTATAGGCTTAAATCACTGTCGTGTCCGTTCGCCTCAAAAGTACACACCTTCGGTTATCGATGTCATCAACTAAAAGCCAAAAAACGTTTTTTGCACACGTTGATGCTGCCGTAAAATTGGCCAAAGCGACCGAAGCAGACGCGATCCTGGTCTTGCTGGAGAAAAGCGTAACGTGGACTCGGCTGCAGAAAAAAGTAGCCTCCATCGGCACACTGATCGTTGCCACACACTCCGAAAAAGTAATTGAGGCGACAAAAAAAGCGGAAGTTTACTCCGTTGGTTTGGACATGCCGGAAATTTCTGTCCAAAACCAAATTTCGCAAGCGGTCCTCTCCAGCGTCGCGGCAGATCTAATCCGAAGTGGATCTACCGTCGTCGCGGTCTACAGCGGATTCGACACCGAAGAGATCGACACGATCAGTGTGCTCCGTCTGACCGAGCGACTGGGACGATTGACGGCCCGCGATTTGCGCAAACTGGAAACCAAAGTGCCGCTGGATACCCTCCGCGTGGTCGTTGACACGGCTGTCTCGATTGGCCGCGAAGGCCGCGAAGGCAAAGCCGTTGGTACGATGTTCGTCGTCGGTGACCATAAGAAGGTCCTCAAAGAAAGCCGGCCCGGCGGATTTGATATGGTCAAAGGCTACAGCGCGAAAGAGCGTAGCATGTTCGACTCAAAGACGCGCGAAGGGATCAAAGAAATCGCGCAGCTTGATGGCATGTTCATCATCAATTCCGATGGCACCGTCGAAGGAAGCGCCCGAATCATTGACACCTCACCGGTCGAAATCACAATGACCAAGGGCTTGGGGTCTCGCCATTTCTCAGGCGCTGCGATCAGCAAAAACACCGAAGCGATCGCCGTCGTGGTCAGCCAATCATCAGGGACGGTTCGAATCTTTCAAAATGGCGAAGTCGTGCTTCGCATCGAACCTCTGCAACGCGCCATGAAGTGGAAAGAAACGCCAAAAGAAGCCGGCGAAGTGACGTCTTAGCATGATGCCTCGGTCGATGGGGGGACCTCCCACCAGCAGGCCCGCAAGCACCTCATTGCAACGTTACAGCGATGCACTTTAAAATGGTCGTTCAGAGAACGTTCCAAACCGAAGGCCAAAGATGCTTCGAAGCTTAAAAGAATTGCAACAGCGCGTCATACGCCCAGCGGTTTCTGGCTTCTACTCGTTCATCTATCCACCAGTTTGCATTGGCTGCGACGGGCCTTCCTACTTTGATCCCGCCAGCACCGACGATGATCGTTCGCCGCCTGTTTCATGGGTCGAACGAGAAATTCTCCAGCGCGAAAATTGGTGCCAACAATGCCTGGATCAAATCCGCGCTCCATTGGATCAGCGCTGCCCTGTCTGTGGAGCCATCGTTGAACTGCACGCCGCCCTCAAAGGACGTTGCCACCTTTGCCAGTTCTCCGATTTCCGATTCAGCCAAGCCATTTGCATCAACAACTATGGCGGATTGCTTCAGACACTGATCATCAAAATGAAAGGCCAGCGCTGCGAAGTCACTGCGCTGCAACTGGGAGAACTGCTGGGCTATGAACTGGAAAGACTGAATCAGATGAACAATGTTGATTTGCTGACGTGCGTTCCTACCCATTGGCGAAAAAAATTCAGCAAGGGTTTTCAGGCATCGGAAGTCCTTTGCGATGCCGTCGCCAAAAACACGGGAATTCCGGCGATTAGAAAACTGCTAAAAGCGGACCGGGCAACTCAAAAACAGGGAATGCTTTCGGATTTTAAGCGATTTGAGAACGTCAAAAATGCTTTCTCTGTTTCCCCGTTTTATCGCCAGAGAATCGCCGGCAAACACATCGTCATTATCGACGATGTGATGACCTCCGGTGCAACCACCAGCCAGTGTGCCAAAGTGCTTCGAGCCGAGGGGGCCGCGCGAGTCGATGTGGCGGTGGTCGCACGAGGCGCTAAATCCCGTTGATGAGTTGGGAAAAGCATCTTCAACCAACCTAAAAAAATGGCTTGAATCTTAAAGCCTTACTTCATGTCACTTGCGACGCGCTGGAGGATGGGGCAGAATTTGGGTTTTGTTCAAATAAAGACAGCCATGGCCTCCCCCCAACTTATTCGACTCGGCACCCGCGGCAGCCAACTGGCGATGTGGCAAAGCAATTGGGTAAAATCCGAACTGGAAAAGCATGGCTATCAAGTCGAACTGGTTCGTATCAAAACCGAAGGAGATGTCGCGACCGGATCTTTGGCTCAAATTGGCGGACAAGGCTTGTTCACCAAGCGTCTGCAGGTCGCGCTGCAGAACAAAGAAGTTGACCTCGCCGTCCACAGCCTCAAAGACCTCCCCACCGAGGATGCCGAAGGTCTGATGATCGCTGCAATTCCCAAACGCGAATGCACCAACGATGCGTTTGTCAGTTCAAAGTTCGACCGCTTCGACGATCTTCCCAATAGCGCGATCGTCGGCACCGGTAGCGTTAGACGTGGCGCTCAGCTTCTTCACGTTCGGAAGGACCTCCAGATAAGAGACATCCGCGGCAACGTTGACACCCGTCTGAAAAAACTGGACTCAGACGGTTACGACGCCATCATCCTTGCTGCTGCCGGACTACGTCGCCTAGGCTGGGAGGAACGCATTACACATGATTTCGATGAAGACCAGCTTATGCCCGCAGTAGGGCAGGGGGCTTTGGGTTTGGAGACGCGAAACGACGATGAGGCAACGGTGTCTGCGGTTTCAAAACTCAATCACCCCGACAGTTTTCACCGGGCGATGGCGGAGCGAATCATGTTGCGAACCCTGTTCGCGGGGTGCCTCGCGCCCGTGGGGGCGAAAACAAAAGTGCTCAACGGGCAACTGACGCTCACCGGTGCCGTGCTCAGTCGCGACGGCCAGCAAAAATTGATCGCCGAACAAACAACTGCCGCAGCAGGCTATAAAGAACTCGGCGAAGCGGTTGCCGAAGCACTCTTCGCCCAAGGTGCCGAAAAAATCTTAAGGCCGCAGTGACCGAGCATCTGGGCAAAGGCATCTCGTCAACGGCGGTGTGTTTTGCGGACGACCAAAGCCACCACCAAGTGAAGTGAATTACCACGAATCGGTTCGAAACGGACTGGCCGGCAAACCGGTCTCGTTGGTCAGGTTACACCCCTCTGGATTTTCTGCCCAAGCATATCGAACAGCGACGGGCGCGGTGACTTTCTCACAGGTGACAACGACTTCATCCCCCTCAATCGTTGCCTCTGCCCAATGGAACTTACGGTCATCGCCCGCGATCTCAAACCGCTTCAGCGGTTGCCCATCGCGGGCGCGCAAGCCTTCATCGAAATCAAAACTGATCCTCACTTTGCTACCATCGACTTCGAATCCTTTATAAAAGGGCCCGGAAAATTTAATGGGCTTACCGTAATCTTTGGCCAAGGCGTGGCGTGCCAAACGTTCACCAACATCTTGTTTATTCTTGGGATGAATATTTCGCGCATCTCCGATGTCGATGATGACCGCTTGCCCCGTTTTGGGCAGCGACAACGTCATTGACTGGGCTTCTCGAAGTTCTGCCCATTTACTGTCATACGGCCAATCCGAAGCAGGTTGAAAGTTGGCCAACTGAACCCAATAAAAAGACATCTCATCTTGCCATTTATCTCGCCAATTGTTGATCAGCATCGGAAACAAAGTTTGATATTGCTTTCCACGTTCCCCATTGGATTCACCTTGATACCAGATCACTCCTTGGGCTTTAAACGGTATCAATGGATTGACCATCGCGTTGAATAATCCCGTTGGCGTGTTGTGCCCGGTATAGGATCGCCTCGGAGCAGGGCCCAGTTTCTCAGTCGCAGGTTCGAGCCTCATTTTCCATCGGCCAGCCAACGACATCGGTTTCTCACCAGCGACGCTCAGCGTGTACTTCTTCCGATCTCCGACCATTCCGCCGCCTCCATTGCCGTCGATGACGCGCACCGCGATGGAAACGTCGGTGGTGGTATTGACCGAGGGATCAATTTCATAAACCCGTTCAATATCCCATCCGGTCGTCCCGCCAACCTTATTACCGTTGACGTAGGTGGCATCAACATCGTCGATAACGCCCAACGAAATGGTCAGCGGCTTCCCAACCCAAGATTGAGGAATGGTTACTTTTCTCCGGTACCATCCAACGCCGTCAACACCTTTGTATCCCTTGTTTTCCCAATAGGCGGGAACGGGAATTGTCTTCCAGTCGGAATCATCGAAATCGGTCGGATGATAGGCTTCGGCAGGACCATAGGCTGCAGCGGGTAAAAGCTTCTTCCACTGCTGCAACTGAGCGGAAAATTTCGCGGCTTTCTCTTCATCGGCTGCATCGGCTTCGATTCTTTTCACCACCTCAGTAAAGTCTGGATGATCGCGGAGGACTCTCCCCTCAATCCATGCCTCAACAACGGTTCCTCCCCAAGTCGTATTTACCAATCCGATCGGCACCTGTAAATCCTTGTGAAGTCGTCTGGCGAAATAGTATCCCACGGCAGTGAAATCGCCGACGGTTTGGGGTGAACAAACCGACCACCCGGTGTTGGCGGCACGCAACTGAGGCGACGTCTTGGTGGTGTTGTAGATTTTCACGTGACGAATCATCGGATAATCACCGTTGGCAATTTCATTCTGCGGGTCGCCGGATTTAGCAACAGTCCACTCCATATTGGATTGCCCGCTACAAATCCAAACTTCACCTGCCAGTACATTCCGAAGCTCGATTGATCCGCTATTTGACCCGACGTTGATCTCAAATGGATCGCCGACGGAGATCGCAGGTAGTACGGTTCGCCAACTTCCATCTTCTCCGGCATTGACAGTGGCGCGAACATCCTTGAGCGAAACGGTTACCGCTTCGTTCGGCTGAGCCCAACCCCATACGGTGATCGGCGCGTCGCGCTGGATAACCATGTTGTCGCCAAAGACCGACGCGAGTTCCAATCCATCGGCTATCGAAGGCGATGAGAAAAACATGAATGCGCCAACGACAGAAAAGAGAAACAAAACTCGTTGAAAAAATTGCATGGCGATCTCAAAGAAAAAAGGGTGAACAACATCATCCTATCTCTTCCAGCAAGACGACACAAACAACTTTATCGCGTTTCTTTCTCAGGCTTCTTTGATGGACAGCCCAATCCTTTTACGAGCTTCGTCCACGTCCATCACTTTCACTCGCACGACGTCACCAACGGTGACCACCTCGGCCGGGTCAGCAACGTACTTATTGGCCAACTGCGAAACGTGAACCAAACCGTCTTGATGAACGCCGATATCCACAAATGCCCCGAAATTGGTGACGTTGGTCACTTGCCCCTGCAGGATCATGCCGGATTTAAGATCGCTCATCTTATTGACCGCATCATCAAATTTGACCGCTTCGAACTTTTTACGAGGATCACGGCCCGGCTTTGCCAGTTCGCTGATGATGTCGCGCACGGTCGGTTCGCCAAACTTCTCATCGGCAAAATCTTCTGGCTTCAACTGCGCCGTGACCGCCGGATTCTTCATCATTTGATCAACATCCATCTTCAGCGCCTTCGCCATCTTTTGGGCGACGTAGTAGCTTTCAGGATGAACGGCCGAACGATCAAGCACATTAGTGCTGTTGGCAATGCGCAGAAATCCCGCCGATTGCGTGAATGCTTTCTTGCCCAGCTTTGGAACCTTCAGCAACTGGCTACGTTCTTTAAACGCGCCGTTTCTGTCACGATGATTGACAATTGAATCCGCCAATTTGGGGCCAATGCCAGCGACGTAGCTGAGCAGCGATGCACTGGCGGTGTTGAGCTCAACTCCCACTGAATTGACGCATGATTCGACCTCGCGATCAAGAGATTTCTGCAACAGCGATTGGTTAACGTCGTGTTGATATTGCCCAACGCCAATGGACTTGGCGTCGATCTTCACCAGTTCAGCCAGCGGATCCTGAAGACGATGAGCGATACTGATCGCCCCGCGAACGGTCACATCCAGATCAGGATACTCTTGCACCGCCAGCGGACTGGCCGAATAGATCGAGGCTCCTGATTCGTTGACGATTACTTTCGTCACGTCCAGTTTTTGTTGTTTGATCAAGTCCCCCACAAACGCGTCCGTCTCGCGCGATGCCGTGCCATTGCCAATCGCAATCAGATCAACGCCGTGCTTTTGGATAAGGCCGAGCAAGATCTTGCCCGCGCCTTGGACGTCGTTCTTGGGAGCCGTTGGAAAGATCGTCTTCGTTTCTAGGAATTTGCCCGTGGCATCAACGACGGCAACTTTGCATCCGGTGCGAAAACCAGGATCCAAACCGATCGTCGTCCGTTTTCCGGCCGGCGGAGCCATCAAAAGTTCCCGCATGTTTTTGGCAAAGACTTCGATGGCTTCTCGGTCGGAACTTTCCTTAAGCCGCGCCAGATGAAACTGGCTGGCCGCCGGTAAAAAATGTGACTTGTAACTCGATTCAAGGATCGCAACTAAATCATCATGCAGTTCAAAATCCCTTTGGGTGATCAAACGGCGTTTGAACTGCCGCAGAAAGTATTCCTGATCCAGCTCCAACGCAACGCGTAGAAAACCTTCGCCTTCGCCGCGTTTTAGCGCCAAGAACCGGTGCGATGCAATGCGTTTGATCGGTTCGGAAAAATCAAAGTAGGCTTCAAACTTGGCACCGGCTTCTTTCTTTCCTCGTTTCACTTTTGACGTGAGCCTGCCGCTGATAGATTCATCCAAGAACCAACGTCGAACTTCTGCGTCTTCGACCCATGTTTCGGCGACGATGTGACCGGCCCCCGCAACCGCAGCATCGGCGTCGGGAATATTCTTCTCGGCGTTGATGAAAGGTTTCAATATTGCCGTTCGCGTCATCCCCTGACGCTGCTGAGCCAACAGCAAATCGGCCAGCGGCTGCAAACCTGCTTCCCGCGCGATCGTTGCTTTGGTTCGGCGTTTGGGTTTGTAAGGGAGATAAAGATCTTCCAGCAAGCTTTTATCATCACATGCGACGATCTGTTGCCGGAGCTGGTCCGTTAAAGCACCTTGCTGCTCGATCGTTGCCAGGATCGTGTTCTTGCGACTGGTGAGCTCCCGATATCGTTCGAGCTCGTCCTGCACGATGCGCAGTTGCGTTTCGGTCAGCCCGGCGGTGGCTTCTTTGCGATACCTGGCGATGAAGGGCAGGGTGTTGCCTTGCTCCAAAAGGTTGATCGCCGAGGTCACCGACGCGCTTTTGAGTTGGTGAGCGGACGCGATGTTTGACGCAAGGCCAGGAAGATCAAGTTCAAGCTTCATGAGGGGCTGAGGCTTCGCCGGAAGCCTTCGCAAAATAAACAACTACGAAAAAACACAAACAAAACATCGCGATCAAACGCGCGTAGGTCTCGGTTGGAGCCTCGACCTAACACGGTTTTCCCGAGAATCTCACAAGGTTTAACCCACGTTTTGTAATCCGGCGGCGATCCCGTTGATGGACTGAATCAAGCATTCCCGGTAGTGCTGCGCATCGGGGCCTTCGGGTGCTTCCCGAAGTTTTCGCAACATCGCTACTTGCATATAGTTCAACGGGTCAACGTAAGGGTTTCGAACTTTGATGCTGCGCTGCAGCCACGGTTCGGTGTCCAGAATATTCTCGGTTCCGGTCACCTCCAACAGCATTTTTTTGGACAGATCAAACTCCGCTTTGATGTTGGAGAAGATAACATCTGCATCTTCCTTGTCCGCAAGTTCAGCGTACAGACCTGCAATCTCCATATCGGCGCGGCCCATTCCCAAATGAACATTGGCCAGCATCGTTCGGAAGAACGGCCACTTGCGATACATCTCTTTCAGCTCCTCCATTCGCTGCTTTGAATCCCCCGCCTCGAGAAATGACGCAAAACCGGTGCCCACTCCGTACCAACTGGGCACATTGGCCCGTGATTGCGTCCAAGCAAACACCCACGGGATGGCTCGCAGGTCATCCAGCGTTTTCGTCGCTCGACGATGCGCCGGACGCGACCCGATGTTCCAGCTACCAATTTGATCAATGGGGGTGGCCGTTTGAAAGTAGGAAATGAAACGAGGGTGCTCCACCAACGAACGATACTTTTTGTAAGCGCTCGCGCTCAATTGATCCATGACGTTTGCCCAAGCCTTCGTGTCGGACAGTTCCACCATCCGGTGCCCCGTCGAACACAGCACCGCATGGAGCAATTGTTCGAGATGACGTTTGGCGATCGCCGGTTCGCTGTACCGCGAACTTACCACTTCGCCTTGTTCAGTGATGCGAATCCGCCCACGCACGGATTCCGGTGGCTGAGCCAGGATAGCACGATTGGTGGGGCCGCCGCCACGTCCGAGCGATCCGCCGCGGCCATGAAACAGCGTCAACGTGATGCCATGATCTTTACACGCTTTGGCCATTTGGCGTTGAGCCGTAAACAACATCCAGTTAGCCCGCATGAATCCGCCGTCTTTATTACTGTCGCTGTAACCGATCATAATCTGCTGCCGGTGACCGCGCTGTTTTAGATGTTCGGCATAGACGGGATGTTCGAACATTGCCTTCATCGTATCCGCCGCCCCCAAAAGATCACCGACCGTTTCAAACAACGGCACGATGTCGATCCGACCAAACAATCCGGCGTTTTTGCCCAGCAACAAAACTTCCAACATGTTGCTGACGCTTTCGGTCATGCTGATGATGTAAGTCTCCATCGCGTGAGCGCCGTTACTCTTTTGAGCCGATTCGATCACATCGAACAGGCCCAGCAGATCCTTCACTTCGTCGCTGGCTGCGGACGTATCTAGCAGTGCGTCGCTTTGTAACTGCTGCGTCAGCAACTGGACGCGTTTCTCATCGTCGGCTGCTTCATAGCCGGGCACCAATTCGTTAACGGCCTGCCGATGATGACGCGCGTGTTGGCGAATGTCCATTGAGGCTAAATGAAATCCAAATACATCAACGGCGCGAATTAACCGGTGGAACCGACCACGCACCAAACGCTCGCCCTTGTTTGCGATCAGACTCTCTTCGATCAGTTTCAAATCATGAGCAAAATCCTCAGCGCTGGCGTAAGCCCTTGACCGATCTGCGGCATCAACTTCATCGTCATCCCGACCAATCGTTCTGGCAGTCGCCAATAATCGGCGATACATCATCACCAATTTCGCTCGATAAGGTTCCTGTTGAAAACGATCAATCACCTCGAATTCTTGTTCGGGGACTAATTCTCGATCCGATTTGAGACTGGCCTCAAACGCATCGGAGAACTCGACCCGATTGCGGGAACAGCTCAACAATTCATACATCGCCAGCACTTCTTTTCGATACAACTCAAGCACCAGTTTCTTTTGAGCCTGCAGCGCTTCGATCGTGACTTCGTTGGTCACAAACGGATTCCCATCACGGTCTCCACCGATCCAAGAACCGTAACGTAAAATCGCAGGCACATCGAATTGGTGCCCGGGGTACACATCCTCCAAATCGCTTTCCAACTGTTCGTAGATTCGGGGAACAAGATCAAACAGTGTATTTTCAAAAAAGTACAAACCTGTGTTACGGACTTCGTCCATCACCGTTGGTCGGCGATCGCGCATCTCCGAACTTTGCCACAACAACACCACGTGGTCCAACAATACTTCTTTGACCTGGTCACGTTGCCGGCCGTAAAGATCTTTCGAATTCAATTTCGCCAGCAGTTCAGATACCTTCTTCAAAATCTGCCGCGTCGTACGCCGACGAGACTCCGTTGGATGAGCGGTGAAAACGGGCATGACCAACATGCGGCCAAGCATCTCTTGAACCTCTTGGGCGGAGAAGCCCTCGGACTTCAATTCGTGCAAAGCCTGAGAGATCGTTTCGTCCATGGGTTTGTCGCTGAGATAGGCGACTTCGGAACGCTCGTTCAGCACTCGGACCCGCTCATGTTCCTCGGCCAGGTTCACCAGTTGGAAGTAGGTCGAAAAAGCCTTCAGATTCGCGTCGGTTCCGGTGCTGTCTTCGATCAAATCGTCGACCGTTTGACGGAGCTCTTTGAGGGCGTTCTGGTCGCCCGACCGAGCAATTTTTGCCAATGAACGGATTTTTTCTTCTAGGTCCAAAACGGCTGCGCTCTCTTGATGAACGATCGTTTGACCTAAAAGATCGCCCAGCGTGCGGATCGTGGATTTCAGCTCTTTAGATACCGAAGAATTGTTTTGGCTCATTGATTTGCCGATGGCTGTTGTGAAAAAGAATCAGGGAAAGCCGTATTTTAATGTTTTCGCGGCTAATCTTCTACGTGGAGGCCTTGAGTTGGGATCGCAGAATACGGACGCTGGGTTCTCTTTGAGGGCGACCAGAGCAACCGAACTCTCGTCCTAAACAGGGTTGCTGGTCAGGACGCCAATAAAGCCTTTTAACGAGTGTCTTTTTCGCACCTTGATATTTCCCGAACTGCGACTTTACTTCACTTTCTTGAGATAGTTTGACGTTGACGATCGAATCTCCGTGCTTAGACTATCGACCTACGTTTAAAACCATAAGGACCAAACGGACCAACAAAAATGTCGCTGGATATCTATTACGATAAAGATTGTGATCTTTCAATCATCAAGGGCAAGAAGGTAGCCATCCTTGGATACGGCTCCCAAGGCCATGCTCATGCACTGAACCTTCGAGACAGTGGTGTCGATGTGGTCGTTGGCCTGCGTGAGGGCAGCCCGACCGCCAAGAAAGTCGAAGCCGCCGGATTTGAAGTCAAATCCACAGCAGACGCATCAAAAGATGCTGATGTCGTGATGATGCTGACGCCCGATGAGTTTCATGCGAAGATCTATCGCGAAGACATCGCACCCAACATCAAAGAAGGGGCGTGCTTGGCTTTCGGCCACGGATTCTCAATCCATTACGGACAGGTCGCCCCGCGTGCGGACTTGGACGTCATCATGATTGCTCCTAAGGCTCCTGGCCACACCGTACGAACCGAGTTCGCTCAGGGTCGCGGTATTCCGGATCTGATCGCGATCGCGCAAGATGCCAACGGCGGCAAGGCGCTAGAACTCGCCAAGTCATACGCTTCTGCGATTGGTGGGGGAAGAACCGGCATCATCCACACGACTTTCAAAGACGAAACCGAAACAGATCTCTTCGGCGAACAAGCAGTCCTTTGTGGCGGCGTTGTCGAACTGATCAAGATGGGTTTCGAAACGCTGACCGAAGCCGGTTATCCACCAGAGTTGGCTTACTTTGAGTGTCTGCACGAAACGAAACTGATCGTCGATCTGATTTTCGAAGGCGGCATCGCCAATATGAATTACTCGATCTCCAATAACGCGGAGTACGGCGAGTACGTAACAGGCGAAGCGGTTGTCAAC
>CAKZVF010000140.1 GCA_937921995.1 uncultured Pirellulaceae bacterium | reverse complement strand
GAGAACGAAAGAATCGAACTCGATGCCCAAAAGGACATCAAAGCGGCCAAATCTGAGACCGCAGCGATTGAAAAAAGACTGGAAGAGACTCAGAACCTTTTTGACGAATACAAAGCGAAAGCCATTACAGCGAACGATGCTATTAAGAAGACCGCTGACAAAGCCCAGGCATCGGCTCAGGAGCTCAGCGATGACTTCAATCGTTTCCGCGACGTGACAACTCAAGAGAAGAACAAACTGGTTGCCCAGAAAACAGAGATATCGCAAGAAGCTGCGAACTTGAAACAACGCCTGAACGAATTCGAACGCGAAGTGTTCAACATTCCCGACGGTAAGATCAATAAGGTTAACTCGAATCTTAAAACGGTCGTTTTGAATATTGGTAAAGCGGACGGATTGAAAGTGAATCGTAATTTCTCTGTTTACGATCGGTCGGTGAACAACTTCGAAAAAGGCCGTCACAAAGCTTCGATCGAAGTGACTTACCTTATTGGCGATAACGCGGCCGAAGCGCGAATCACTGAAGAAAACCCACTGGATCCAATTTTGACCGATGACCAAATTTTGTCGCCGGTTTGGGATCCTGGTCATGCGGTTCCAATCGCGTTGGCGGGTTTCTTCGACTTAGATTCCGATGGTTTCTCTGATCGTGAGAAATTGATGCAGATGATCAAGGCCAACGGTGGCGAAGTGGTTGTTTTTATTGACGACCAAGGAAATATCTCAGGGGAGATTGATCCGACCGTACGTTACTTGGTCATGGGCGAAGCCCCTGTTGAGGGACCCAATAAGAATCCGGAAATCGTCGAATCAATGGAGGTGCTTGAAGAACAAGCCGAAAGCAATACTGTCCAAGTGATCAGCCAACGGAAATTGCTCAACTGGATGGGACTGCATGGTCGCCCCAAAGTTCAGAAAATCGGCGGAGCGGTTGAAGCCAAGGCTTTCCAGCCCAGATCTCCAAGCGATGTGTCCGAAGAATCAGCGGGCAGCGGGACACGGTAACGCCATTTAACCCAAGGCCGTCTATTGGGTCGGCCTACTGTGGCCGACTTTTAATTCGCCGGTTTAAACAGCTCGAATGATTTCTCGGCGATGACTTTGCCTTGAAGTTCAAGCGTCATATTCCACGTTCCCAGTTTATCTTCGATTGGCGGCCAGATTGTGTCGCCAAGATAGAAGTCCCAGTCGTTCGTTTTGACGAACACGGTTCCGTCAAACGGCAGCCGTGTGTTTCCCTCTGCGTCCAGAATGCCCGGGTGATCGATACAGAAGTCTAATTCTTCGTTCTTCGCGCCCTTGATGTTGACCACAAAACCAAACTCAACGTCGACGACCGCTTCGACTTTTGTCGTAAACTCTTGGATGCGTGGAAGCTCTTTGGCATCGGAATCCCATTGGGTGTAGATGCCATAACTCTTCATCCGAATTTCTGGTTTGCGTTTGGCCATGTTCAAATTCTGCTACGGTTCTCCAAACGGATTTGGGTTGTAACCTGGCATGTAACGACACATCACCACGCCCAAGAAATACAGCATCGTCAACGGCACCGCCAGCAAAACCATGCTCATCGGGTCCGCCGGTGTCAGGAACATCGAAAGGACAAAAATGCACATCACGGCGATCCGCCATTTGGCCAGGTAGGCGTCGATGGTGAAGATGTTGATCCGGTTGAGGAACAACATTACTAACGGCAACTGAAATGCGATGCCAAAACCCAGCGGCAGCATCAACACGAAACTCAACCAATCGTTGACTCGCATTTCCGGTGCGATGCCCAGTTGAGCGTTAAAGCTGAACAGGAAATTGAGTACCGGATCGAACACAAACACGTACGCCAGCAAAACACCTGCGATAAACAGTCCGATGCTGATCGGCAAAAAGTAGTGAACGTATTTTCGTTCGGTTGGATAAAGGCCTTCGGCGATGAATGTCCAGATACAGTAAAACACCCAAGGAAACGAAATACAGGCTCCGGTGACTAAACCGGCTTTTAACCAGATGAAAAATCCGTCGGTCGGTTTCAGTGACAGCGGTTTGAAGGCGTCGCTTTCCCAGACCTCCATCGAAATCAGATTCATACGCAGTGGCGGCATGTGCGCTGAAAGCGCGTCCGCGATCAAAGCGCGATTTAATCGACGGCGCAGATTCGGATCCCCCGATTCCGCCAACGCAAGATTCATCTGAGCCAGCGGTTTCACCTCGGGCGTTTGAAACATCGTCGACCAGTCCTTTTCCGCCGGGGCCAGCAGATCGGCGAAGGATTCGTGTTGGCTAAATTTTTCGTCGCGGGTTGCGGAATTGAGAATCTCCATAACGCGATTAACGTCGTTATCGCCGCTGGGATCGGATTTCTTTGCGATTTCTGTAAGTGTCTGCTGTTCAGTCGGCGATAGGCATTGCCAAATTGCGGTTTGCTGAGGGCTGCGTTGGTCTTCTTGGGTCAGTTGCTGACATAGCTTTGACAGGCGATCGGCATCAAAGTGAGTCTTTTGAAATCCATACGGATCAAGTTCGATGGTTGTGCCAAGATCGGGCACGACCGTTTTGAGCGCGTCGACCAATTGAGCCGGGTCGATTCGCAGTTCGCGCGGGATGAAGCGTTCCTTCTCCAGCCATGGAACGAGCTCCATCGGAACATAGCCCGTTTTCTCCGTCAACAGTTTCGACGCGTTGGTCAGTTTGTAGTCTTCCATCGCTTTGACCAGCGGTCGGTTCAGCAGTTGGACAACTTGCGGGGCGAAAAACAGACCGATCGCACAGCCGATCATGACACCGACGGCCGATTTAAAAAGCGCCTTGCGAAGTTCGTCTAAATGTTCGCCGAAGGACATCCGGGATTCTTCGAAGAGGTCTTTGTTTGAATCGGCGATGTTCATGAAAGGGTCTTGAGATTCAGAAATTTTTACACGTACCGGTCTGGTCAATGACGGGTCAAACTTCGATACTAACATGCGTAGTGGAAACCAACAATCATCTAAACCAGCCTGCACGCCATGCTTTACCCGCTTCGTTTTGAACCGTTGTTTCGCCGATACATCTGGGGCGGTCAGCGCTTAAAATCAGTCCTGCAAAAACCCATCGGCGACGAAACTGCCGCCGAAAGTTGGGAGATCGTCGATCATGGTGACGACCAAAGCGTCGTGAAGTTCGGTGATCTGGCCGGGCAATCGCTGCGTCAGCTGATTGAATCCTACGGCGATGCTTTGTTGGGCGTCGATGTGGCCAAACAGGTGGCCTCCGATCGCGTGCCCGCTTATCTGCAGAACCGGTTCCCCTTGTTGTTGAAATTCTTGGATGCCAATCGGGCGCTGTCGATTCAAGTCCATCCCGACGATGCGTTCGGAGCGACGCTGGATCCGCCGGACCTTGGCAAGACCGAAGCCTGGTATGTGTTGGCGGCTGAACCCGGTGCGCAGATTTTTGCGGGTCTGAAATCTGGCGTCGATCGCGGCGAATTTGAAACCGCTGTAGCCGAAGGCAAAACAGAAGAAGTGATGCACAGTTTCGAGCCCTCGGTGGGTGATTGTGTTTTTATTCCCGCCGGGACGATGCATGCCATCGGTGAGGGGTTGATGATCGCCGAAATTCAGCAGGCCAGTGATACGACGTTTCGCGTCTACGATTGGGGCAGGGTGGGGGATGATGGGAAATCGCGTCCTTTGCACATTGAACAGAGTGTCGCCGCGACCGATTTTGCGCGCGGGCCGGTCCAACCGACCGAGGCGAGGGAAGTGGGAGCAGGCGTTCAGGAACTGGTGAACTGTGATAAATTTGTAATGCGTCGCCACCGGTTTGCTGAACCGACCACGATCGGCGGCGATGGTAAGTTTCGGATCCTCGCGGTGACCCAGGGCAAGCTAGA
>CAKZVF010000139.1 GCA_937921995.1 uncultured Pirellulaceae bacterium | reverse complement strand
CCGAACAGCTGTGACAGATCAATCTTCATGCTGGCGTTACCTTCAGCCGATCCGGCAATCGCAGGAGTCTTGTGCTGCGGGAACATGATCGCGTTCTCCGGGCAGACGCGGCTGCAGGCAGGACAACCTTTGCGACAGTTGTCCGGTTGTTCGACCAAAATCGTGTCAATCCGGTCGACGCCATAAACGCCGAACAAACAGAAATCAATGCACTCCATGCAGTTCGTACAGCGACTATAGTCGATCACAGGATACCAGCGGCGACCACCACCGTCGTCGATTCGGTTGACGGTTGCCGGTTCAATTCCGGTGCCGTCTTTGGTGATCGCGGTGTCGTTGGTGGGCGATTCAAACCGCTGCATCGCCCCGCCGCCAATGACATCGCCCAGTGAAACGACTTGGACCAAGTTCTCTTGCTGGATCCGTTTCACTTCCTCGATGAAATCGTCGGCGCTGGTGGAAGCCTTCAAATCCAAGCAATAAATCTTCCGGTTGGGGATCTTGCGCCCGCTGACGACGGTTGGCTTTGCGTCCGAATCCTCGAGAGCCTCCTCTGGCTGATCTTCATCCTCTTCTTCGTCGTCATTCTCTAGAAGGACTTTGCCAACGTGTCCTGAGATGTCGTTGCGGTCCATCACCCAGTGAGCCGCCCGTTCAAACAACCACGAACAGATGATCATGTTTCCATTGATCGACTTGAGCGCCAACATACCCGTGCCGTCGGGTTTGATATCGTAGAGGTTGGGGACGACGGTAACGTCGATGCCGTTTTCAAACAACAATCCGGCCACAATATCCTCTTCAAGCTTGCGCTTGACGGGATTCTTACTGGGCCCTTGCGAGACGACGACGGAAATGCGTTTAGCCATAAAGTGCGCTGGTTAAATGTAGTGGATCTTGTTATAGATCCCGCGCGGCATCTAATTTCGACATTGCCGTCAAAATAGATCCAACGAGGAGGTTTAACAACACTCCACTACGAAAGTGAAATGGGACTTTCCATTAAAGGATGGAATTATTTTAACACAGCCCAAGCAAAAAGTCGTCTCATTCGTTCATCTGTCCTTTGATCGTGCGTTGTGTTTTCTCCCAAACATCGACCAAAAGTTCCAGATAAGCTTCGACGTCCAACGGTGAAGTAGCGTCGGTCAGCGACAATTCGTCCATCTCGAACAGCCACCCCGCGTCGTATTTGTCGACGTTGATGGCTGAGGGGTCTTCCATGAGGGCTTGGTTGAACTTGGTGAGGTTACCCGAGACTGCCGAGTACAAACTGCTTTCGGCTTTCTTGCTTTCGATGGCACCGATTTCTTGCCCGGCGGTGATCTGTGCGGGTGCGTCGATTGCCCAATCCAGAAAGTACACGTCCTGTAGCAACCGGACAGCATAGGCCGTGAACCCAAATCGTGTTCCGCCGCTCTTCTGGGGCTGCGACCACATGTGATTGGGATGATACTGTCGGTCGACGGGGAAGACGGCTTCGAATTCCCCCATCATAAAAGTGCGATGCTGCATGGCGAAAGTTCTACGTGTACCTTACGCCTTGATTTTCGGCTTCGAAGAATGCCGGCAGCAGTGCATCGGCATGCAAGAAACCTTTACGCGTCAATTCAACACGCGCGTCGTCAATGGTCAGCATGCCTTCATCGGCATGGTCCTGGAATTCTGCCGCCCACTGCTTGGTGATGTCGACGTCGTAACGTTTGCGGAAGTAGTCCACTTCCAGATACCCGCGCTTCAATTGCAAAATCATTTCGCGAATCAACAACTGCTGCTTCGACGGCGTGAAAGCTCTTCCCAGCGGCAGCCGACCGTGCTCCATCAAATCCTCTTTGTACTGAGCCATGTCGGCTTTGTTTTGATAGTGGACCCCAGAGATGTGACCGAAGCTGGCGATGCCGGTGGCCAGCAGGTCGGAACCCTGCCACAAATTATCCCGATAGCTGAAGTTCACTTTATTATTGTCTTTGACCACGGTGTAGGCGCTGCTGATCTTATAACCCGCGGCCAAGAATTCATCGAACGCGTAGTTCAGCCACTCACGTTTGGTCGGCCAATCGGCGACGGGCGTTTCAATCTTTTCGCCCAAGATGTCTTTGGAGTAAACCGTGTTGAACGGCAGTTCCATCTGGTAGATCGTGACGCTCTCAGGAGAAAGTTTGATGGCCTCGCTGATATTATATTTCCAATTGTCCCACGTCTCGCCAACCATCCCCGAGATCAGATCAATGTTCACGTTGTCAAAGTCCGCCGCCTGAATCCAATCCCAAGCCTTGTAGACTTCCTTGGACAGGTGAGCCCGACCGTTTTCCTCAAGCACCGAATCGGTGAAGTTCTCGATCCCCAAACTCAGCCGTGTCACGCCCAGTTCTTTCAGCGTTTTGACTTTGTTCTCTTGCAGCGTCCCCGGTTCACATTCGAACGTGACCTCTTCGGCCTGATCCCAGTTGATGTTCTTGCGTAAACGGTCGACCAGAGACGTCAACTGGCGAGAGCTCAAAAACGAAGGCGTGCCGCCACCAAAGTAAACGAAGCGGAACGGGCGATCGCCCATCACCGGTTGCTGGCTGACCAATTCGATTTCTTTACATAGCGCGGCGACGTAGGATTCAATCTCTTTGGCATTCTGATCGGTAAAGACTTTGAAGTAGCAAAACTTGCATCGTTTCCGGCAGAAGGGGATGTGCAGGTACAGCCCCAGCGGCGTATCGGCGACCGGCGGTTGAGCCAGCTTTGAGGTCACCGCATCCAACTGCTCAGATTTCCACTGCGAAAACGGCGGGTAGTTCGAGATGAAGTAACTGCCGACTTCTGTTTTTTTTAATTCAGCCATATATCAATTTTCTGGTAATCGTTCACGGTTATTGTCGCTCGATTCTCCGAATCGTAAGCGCGCCGATGTGAAACGCGTTCCAATTCTTACCGAATTGATCGAAATTAAACCAAACGTGCCACCGGCTATTAGCTTGGAAAGCTGAGCGACAATGATTTATTCGAGTCAAGGCCGTGAACGGTTACATTCTCTAGCGCTAACCTGTTGGTGATGCAGGCTGCCAGCCCGTACAAGAATCATTTTTCCAAACTTAAACAATAGACCACGCCTTCGTCAGTCGCAATGATGATTCGGCCCTGAGCAAACGCTGGCGATCCTACAAAACTGCCGTTGAATTGCTTTTCCCACAGCTTTTCGCCCGACTTCAGGTCTATCACGTACATTCGACCATCGGTGGACGCTGCCACGACTCGATTCCCGATAATGATTGGCGATGCGTCGATTTTGTTCTTCAGCGTGACGGCCCAGTTCTCTTCTCCGTTAACTGGGTTGAGCGAATAAAGTTTCCGATTTCTTCCTCCGAAAACGACATGTCCATCGGTGACCGCCGCAGAACTGCGAATAGAACTACCTCCTTTGGGGTCAGGCCGTTTCCAGCGGGTG
>CAKZVF010000138.1 GCA_937921995.1 uncultured Pirellulaceae bacterium | reverse complement strand
AGCTTCGGCCCGGCGATCTTTGCCTTTATCCTCTGCGTCGCGATGAGCATGCTCGCGTCGCTTTCCTTTGACCCTCATGCGATTTGGGAAGACTGACACCCAATGGCTGATTCCAACGAAACAACTTCTACGCCCGATCCCGCAGGCTATCCCACCGCCGTCGTCGCGGATCGTTCCAAGGCAATGCTGGCCGGTTCGCGCCTGTGGTGGCTGGCGCTGGCGTGTCTGGTTCTGGCGGTCGGGCTGGTGGTCTATTCGATGCCGACCGGCGGTACTCACGTTCAAATCCACTTCCCACAGGGCCACGGACTCAAGGCCGAAGACGCCGTCCGCTATCGAGGCATCGACGTGGGCGTCGTCGAATCGATTCATCTGACCGAAAACATGGATGCCGTCGATGTCCACGTTCAGCTTTTTCCGACGGCGAAAAGACTGGCGGTGGAGGGAACCAAATTCTGGATTGTGCGGCCCAAGCTTAGCATCTCCGGCGTATCGGGATTGGAGACCGCGGTGGGCCACAAGTATATCGAGGTCCAACCCGGCGATCCGGGGCAGACGAGGCAACGGCATTTTGACGGGCTGGCAAATGCACCGGTGGATAGTGGCGATGCGGAGGGGATCGAAATCTTACTTCAGGCCGACGCGCGGCACAGTGTCAACGTTGGATCGGCGATTCATTTTCGCGGCGTCGATGTCGGCAGCATTCTCTCAGTCCAACTTTCTCCCGACGCGCGACGGGTCGAGGTGCGCGGCAAGGTCGACGCGCCGTATCGTGCTTTGGTGACCACCGAGACGAAGTTTTGGGCAACCGGCGGCGTTGATTTTGATTTCAGCCTAAGCAAGGGACTGAAGTTGGAAACCGAATCTTTGGACACCCTCGCCCGCGGCGGTGTGTCGATGTTGGTCACCGGCGATGGACAGCCGGTCGAACCGGGCCATGCTTTTCCGCTGGCGGCTTCCCCCGATCCAGCGTGGCCTGAAGCGGCGAACAACTATCGCGCGACTTCGGTCGACCTGCGCGGTGCGATCAACCTCACGGCGTCATGGACCGAATCCGGACTTTTGGGCATTGGAAAACGAACACGCACGGAGCGTTTCTCCGGCGTCGGGGTGAAGTTGAGCGATTGTGCGGTGGTCGTCTATCCCGCTGACATTTTGAAAGCGAAAGAAATCGCGCTGGACGATTCGTTTTCGATTCAAACCGAAATCGGCGAAGCCCTGCCCAATCCTTCCGCTGCAGAGCAAACGCTGATAACGCTTTCGGAGATTCCGGAGACGATGGGGCTGATCGTACAATCGGACATTGCCCAAGATACCCAGCCCGCCAACTGCACGGCGGTTCGGAAATCGCTGGACAAAAACGTGTACCATCATTTGCCTATCAAAGCAGCGCAGCTGAAATGGAGCGCGGAAGAACCTGCCCATTTTGCCATTACGGAATTCACTGGTGATCGCGCCGTATGGCATGGGACGCCCGTACTTCGTTCTCAGGACAGCCGCCTGATGGGTATCCTCTTAATTGACGACAGTGGCGCTAAAATTATGCCAATCAGCGAAAATATTGATGAGGGTCACGCATCACCTTGAACAAAATCTGAATTCAACCGATGATGCAATGCAACGTCTTTCGCTTTCCGAACGGGATGTCGTAAAATTTTTACGGCCTGACGGGTTAGCAACTTGGTTTGCAAAACACCTAATGGCCTTTGGCGTTACCGGGCCTGCTAAATAAACTAAACGTATTTTGGCAAAAACAAAACTCAAACAAGAAAGAAGTATGATGAAGAACTACCTAAAGACCGCGATTGGAAAAAGTATTGTTACTGGGCTTGCCATGGTTGCTTGCTCTACAGTCCAGGCACAAGTTTTTTACGGGTCTCCAGGAGTAATTCAGGGTGAGATTATTCAGCAGAGCTCACCGCTTCCACCGGGCGCGATAGTTCAGCAGGAAGAAATTCTTCAGGCACCTTCAGAAGAAGAACTGAAGCAGCTGAGAATCGGCGTCAGCCTTTACGACTCTGGCAGCAGCCCCGCAATTCGATCAGTATTCACCAACAGCCCGGCTCAAAAAGTAGGCCTGCAATCAGGCGACCTGATCGTCAAGATTAATGGAGAGAACTCAACGACCGTGTCGGAGTTCAAAAGTAAGCTTGCAAGCATGGCGTCAGGTGATTCGCTTAAGTTGACCTACAGTCGCGACGGTGAGGAAAAAGAAGCGACCGTTTCGTTGACGACACTCGGCGACATCGTGCAGGCAAGTATCGTTCCCGAAGCCGGAGCCTACGATTCAGCCATCAGTCAGTCTGAAATGCGAATCTCATCGACAAAGCAACAGATCAAAAATACCCAGCAAGACTTGGAAGATCTGAAGAAAAGTTTGGCGGATCAAGAAAAGGATTTGACCGAACTGAAAGCCAAAGCAGAAGCCGCAGATCGCGAAGCCGAAGCAAAGAAAGCAGCGGACGCGGCGAAGAAAGCTGAAGAAGAAGCTGCCGCGAAAGCCAAAGCGGCAAAGGAAAAGGAAGCTGGCTCGGGCAGCAAGTAGGGAATTGCGTTAGGACGCTGTTTCGCTCACCGAAGCAAGCAATTGATTGATGATTTTTCGCTTGGCCATACCTGCAATCAGGTTGGCCAAGCGTTTTTTTGCGCTTACGGTTTCTGCGGTTCAGGCAATGGTTCGCCATCGGCGACAAATTGCATGGAAACTGAATTTACGCAGTGGCGAGTGTTCTTGGCGGTCATGCCTTCGCCTTCGAAAACGTGTCCCAAGTGACCATCGCAGTTATTGCAAACGATCTCGATCCTGCGTCCATCCGCGTCGGGGACACGTTTTACGGCGTCGTCGATTTGATCGTCGAAGCTGGGCCAGCCGCAACCAGATGAGAATTTGCTGGAGGATTCATACAACGGCGCGTTGCACTGGCGACAGATGTAGGTTCCGGCCTCTTTGCAATCGTTCAACGCACCCGTGCCCGGACGTTCGGTGCCTTTGTTGATGATGATGCGCGTCTCTTCGGCGTTGAGATCGTTGTAAGGCATAATCGCTACTCCTTGGGTTTTTTCGGCTTGGCTTTCGATTCCGATTTAGAATCAGATTTGGACTCTGACTTTGATTCAGATTTCGTTCCAGATTTTTGGCTCTCTTTATCTGCCTTGGCGGCTTTTTTGTAGGAATCGCTGCGGTAATCGGTTTCGTAGAAACCAGAACCTTTGAACATGATCGCTGCGCCGGTTCCAAACAGACGCCGCGCCTTCTTCTTTTTACACTTTGGGCATTGCTTGATCGCGTCTTCCACCATGCGTTGGAACATCTCCCACTCATGGCCGCACGCGTCACACTCGTAATCGTAATTTGGCATCGGTCACCTAACTATTTCTGTTCACTGCCGGTCGAAACAAAGACTTGGCTGGGCCTCAACACGCGATCATGCAGCTGAAATCCGGGACGCAGATCTTGCATGACCGTGTTGGCTTCGAATTCTTCACTGGGCTGCATCTGCAACGCTTGGTGAAGGTTCGGATCGAAGGCTTCACCGGTGGACGGGATCTGCTTGCAGTTGTGTTTGTCCAAGATCGTCAGGATCTGTTGAGTCACCATTTTGACGCCGTCGTTGAGCCCGTCCCCGCTTTTGTCATTCTCATAAGACTCGATTGCGCGGCCCAGGTTGTCGACCGCTTCCAAGATGTCGGTCATCAACCCGCCCGATGCATATTTGATTTTATCTTGGGTGTCACGCAGGTTGCGGCGGCGAAAGTTATCTAATTCCGCGTGAGCCAATAGAACTTGTCGCTCGGCTTCAGCCAGTTTCTCCGTCAGTTCCGTCGTCGGATCGGCCGGTGGGTCGGCAGAATCACCGGCGATCGCATCAATTTCCTCTGCGGTAGGAAACTCCAACGTCGATTCAACATTATCCCCGTTCTCTGGTTCAGTTTCGGTTGGGTTGTTTTGTTCTTCAGTCATCGTTTCTCCTGGTCTCAAATCTTAATAGTCTTGGTTGGGGAGGTATTCCACTCTGTCTGGTGGAGCCGTAGGCCGTATCAAGCCGCTAGGCGCAGCTACGGCACTGCGATGCCACCGAATGTTTCATCTCTCTTCAAGTACCCAAAACAAGAGCCGGATCAGCGCCGTCCTAGGATTAGGAACCTAAAGCTTATTTGGTTGTGTTGACTCTGTTTGACTTCCGGAATCTCTTGGTAATTTGGTCGGCTTGCTCCGGCCTACGTATTAACTGGTTTCGCTGGTCGCGAAGTAGTCGGTGATGCGTTGAAGGAAGTTCTTCTGTTCGGGTAAGACGTTGGTTTTTTCCAGTTCGGCTAACTTCCGCAGCAGCTCTTCTTGATCCTTGCCCAACTTTTTTGGTGTCTCAATATATGTCTGCACCAGCAAATCACCTTTTCGTCCGCCGCGCGGGTCGGGCATGCCGCGACCGGACAACTTGAGAACGTCTCCCGATTGGGTACCACGAGCAATTTTGATCGTGTCGGGACCGTCCAGCGTCGGGACCTCGATCTCTGCGCCAAGCGCCGCCTGTGTGTACGAGATTGGCATCTGAAGAATCAGATCCCGGCCATCGCGGTGAAACAGTTTGTGCTTACGAACATTGATGAAGCAATAACAATCGCCGGGCGGACCGCCGCTGCTGCTGGCTTCGCCTTCGCCGGAGAGCCGGACTTGCATCCCGTCATCAACGCCGGCGGGAATCTGAACTTCTAATGTGGTCTCACGATTGACTTGGCCTTGGCCTCGGCAATCAGTACAAGGATCCACGATGATCTTGCCAGCGCCGCGACAAACGGGGCAAGTCGTTTGCACACGTAGAATGCCGGCCGACTGCAGGACTTGACCGCGCCCGCCACATTGTTGGCAGCCCTGTGGTTGACTGCCGGGTTTACTGCCGCTGCCATCGCAGGTGTCGCAGGTGTGGCGTTTGTCAAAGTTGATCGTTTTCTCAACACCGCGCGAAGCTTCTTCCAGCGACAGCGTCAATTGGATTTGGATGTCGCTGCCTCGGCGAGTGCGATTGCCGCGTCCAAAGATGTCGCCGAAGCCTCCGCCTCCGCCGAACATTTCGCCGAACGCGGCAAAAATGTCTTCGGCCGAATTAAATTGCCCGGCTCCGCCTTCGACGCCTGCAAATCCATGTCGGTCGTAACGGGCGCGTTTTTCGCTGTCGCTGAGCACTTCATAAGCTTCGGCGGCTTGTTTGAAATTCTTGCTGGCTTCTTCGTCGCCGGGATTGCTGTCGGGGTGGAATTTTACTGCCAGCTTGCGATACGCCTTTGCGATTTCTCGGTCCGATGAATCGCGCGAGACTTTAAGGACTTCGTAGTAGCAGGTTTTGGCCATGTCGGGTTCCAATTCAAATCGATTCGTCCAGTCATCCTGACCGAGCGTGTTTTTTTTGATAAGAAATTGGCCACCCGGTCGTCAACGAACGAGGTGGCCAAATTTCCAATCAGATCTTCATTGCTTCGTAGCGGCGGCCCAAAGCTCACGCTACGTAGCGATTGCGAAACTTTCTCAAGTTGATCGCAACCTTAATTAATCGCACCTTCGACAAGACTCTTTTGCTTGTCGTCGTCATCGTAAGTGGACACCATTGCATCGGTCGTCAGTAGCAAACCGGCGATGCTTCCGGCGTTTGCCAGAGCGGTACGAACGACCTTCACAGGGTCAATCACACCGGCCTTGAACATGTCAACGTATTCGCCAGTG
>CAKZVF010000137.1 GCA_937921995.1 uncultured Pirellulaceae bacterium | reverse complement strand
GGAGAATATGACGTCCGATGATCTGTTGAACCAAATGTTGGCGACGGTCCCCACGGTGGAATCCTAATGGAGGATTCAATGCTTGATTCTGATGCGCGGTTGTCGTTGCTGGAACTCAAATGCCGTCGTCCGGTCGAACATCTGTTGGCGGGCGAATACCATTCGGTGTTCCGTGGACAAGGAATCGAATTCGAGGACGTGCGGCCCTATCAACCCGGTGACGATGTCAGAGCAATGGACTGGAAGGTGACCGCGCGAACGGGCGAACCTCACATCAAACGCTTTATCGAGCAACGTGAACAGGTGTTGTATCTACTGGTCGATGTTTCGGCGTCGATGATTGATTCTCAGGCTCAGCTCAAACGAAAATTAGTTATCGAGATCAGTGCTCTGTTGACGATGGCGGCCGTCAAAAATAACGACCGCGTCAGCTTGATTCTGTTTACCGACCGAATCGAGCACGTCGTTGCTCCGGGAAAAGGACGAACCCACGCGTTGCGGATTATGGATGCGCTGTTGAATTATCAGCCCCAGGCGACCGGGACTGCGTTTGAATCCGTGCTGAGGCAGTTTGGGCAGATGGCGCGGAAGCATTCGGTAGTTTTTGTGCTTTCGGATTTCATGGCCGACGATTATTTGGAAGAACTGCAGGCGTTGGCCGGACGGCACGATCTCAATGCGGTTAACGTTCTGGCTCCCCAGGAGCGGCTGACAGATTGCAAGGAACTGGTCAAGATGCGGGATGTTGAGACGGGGGAATCCAGATTCGTCGATTTGCAAAACGCGGCGGATCGCAAACAATTTCATCAACAGAAGCTTCGAGAAAACATGTTGCAGTCAGGCATAGGGTTGATGGAAGTTGCGGTGGAAGAGGATTGTGTATCCGCTTTGGCAGGCTACTTTCGTGCGCGGCTTAGGCATGTCGCCGATGAGATCGGAGGCTGAATGTTTGATCGCGTTCCCATTTCCAGAGCAACCCATAGCATTGCCGTAGCTGCACTTTTGGTGTCTGCGTCTGTTCTTTGTGCAAATGGTTTGTTCGCGGAAGAGGCTTCTTTGGCGAACGCGACGACCGGTGGCGGCGATGCACGTGGGATATCCGCAGCTGTGTTGCCCAGTGAAGCGCGGCCAGGGGATGTGGTTGAACTGAGAATCGTGATGAGCCGAGAGTCTTGGGGAAGGTTTGACGTCAGAGAGATTGGTCATCCAAATGTTCGTACGGTCGCCCGAGTGGTGGCGCCTGTGGCCTATCAGGACCAAAAGTACACGCAGCGGTACAGTCTCTTCCTCCAGCCCGTTTGCTCAGGCAAGATCGAACTTGGACCAGTTCCGGTGGATCTTACTACCGCCGATGGACAACAAACGGTTGACCTGACGATGCTTGATTTGAACGTGATTCCATTTGGCGGCCCTGCCCTGTCTGATGCGCCGCTTGCGCTACCTCCCGGCGAAACGGAATCCGAATCATCGTCCATGTTTTCGCAATTGTTTTGGGGCGGTGTTGCGTGTTCGGTGCTTGGGATTTGGACGTTTGTCTTTTTCGGGATGCGACGCCAAAATGCACGATCTCAGAGCGCCGGTTTGTCGCCGGACGATATCTCACATGGAGAAACCGTCCAGCGTTTGCGAGCGGGCGTTGTTCCCAAAGACGAATTGAGCAAATTGCTTCAGAATTCCAGCGTTACGATCAGCGATCATCTACGAAACAAGATCGAACAAGCCGTCTACTCGTCGCAGGTCCAGGTGTCCGAATTGGCCGCATTGGCGGAGTTGCTGCAGGAGGAGTTACGGTCGTGAATTTTGTTTGGCCTTGGCTATTGTTATTGCTGCCGATCCCCGCGGTGCTCGCGCTGTGGGCTCGACGTGGGAGTGCGGGGTTGCGCGTCGCCGCGCTTGGTTTGTGGGACCATGCGGACGCGGGACGCAGTCGCTATCTTTGGATGACGAAAGTGTTGGGCGCTGCGGCTTTGACGTTGCTGATCGTTGCTCTGGCGCGACCTCAAGCAGGATTCACTTACACGACGCAAACGTCCCAAGGCATTGCCATCCAATTGCTGGTCGACGTGTCCAGCAGTATGGGTATGGACATGGAACTGCCTGATCAAAAGCAGAAATCGCGGATGGTGGTCGCGCGGGAATTGGTCGAACGATTCATCGCCGGTGACGGAGACCAATTGAAAGGGCGCGAGGGTGATTTGCTGGGTTTGATCACGTTCGCGCGCTACGCCGACACGCGCAGTCCGCTGACCCTTGGCCACGGAGCGCTGCTGCAATTGGTTCGCACGTTGGAAATTCAGGATCGACCCAACGAAGACGGAACCGCCTATGGCGATGCAATTTCAGTCGCGGCCGCTCGGTTGCAGCAACTGGACGATCCCGAAGTTCGAGAACGCAACTCGTTAGAAGGCGAAGTCAAGAGCCGCGTGATTATCCTTCTTACCGACGGTGAAAATAATTCGGGGCAGCATTTGCCCGTCGAAGCAGCCGGACTGGCCAAGCACTGGGGATGTCGAATCTACTGCATCAACCTTGGCCAGCAACCCGGCGGCGCGTCGTTGCCGTCGGCTCAACTGACCGATTCGCAACGGGTGCTTGAGCATATTAGCATGGAGACCGGTGGTCTTTTTCGCACGGCCTATGACTTTGATTCATTGTTAGCGGTTTACGCGGAAATTGATCAGCTTGAAAGAGCCCGAATTGTCACCAAGGAACATGCGCGGGTGGCGGAGTGGTTTTGGCTGCCGTTGGGGGTTGCGCTGGCGATGTTGATTCCGGCATGGGTCTTAGATTCGACTTGGTTAAGGACGGTGCCTGAATAGTTATGAGCCCTTTCGTTTTCCAAAATCCGAACATGCTTTGGCTGTTGCTGCTGGTCGTGCCGTTGGGGTGGCTGTTCCGCCGTGCGCGACGCTGCAGAGACGCGGTCTATGCACAGTTGGGTGATGGCGATAATGGCCGGAGGTTTTGGAAAGACCGCATGCGGCTGTTGGCGGTGGTGTTACTGTTGTTAGCTCTAGCGCGGCCGGGCATAAATCCTCAGCGGCAATCTGTATCAAAAAGCGGCCGCGACGTCGTGTTTGTTTTGGATGTTTCGCAGAGCATGCTGGCGCGAGACGCATTTCCGTCGCGTCTGGAAGCGGCCAAAGATGGTATTCGAGACGCGCTCGACAGTTTTCAATCCGAGCGTGTGGCTTTGGTGATCTACGCTGGCAGCGCGAACATTTTTTGCCCGCTGACCTACGATTATGAATTTGCGCGGTACATGCTGGACCAAGCAACGCCGCGGGCGGTCGATTTTGGCGGGACGACGCTGTTGTCGGCGACAGAAAAATGTTTCGATACGATCCTAAGCGAGGAACGAAAGGAGATGCAGGATCTTGTTGTGTTGACCGACGGCGAGGAACACGGTCAGCAGAATGAAAAGGTTGTTGAACTGCTAACCCAGCGAGAATCCGGATTAGTGATGATCGGCATCGGAGACGCAAATTCCGGGGCACGCATCCCGATCGAATCCGATGATGGTTCGACCGTCTACCTAGAAAACGACGGCCAGATCGTGACGACGAAGTTGAACGACAGTGGGTTGAGAGAACTGACGCAAATGTACGATGGGGCATCCTACGTTGCGGCGGGTACGGCGGCATTTGACTTGGCCGGCGTCTATCGAAAGTATGCTCAGGCCAAACCGGTTGCCGGTACCAATGACTCCGACAGCTACGTCGTCTACAGCGAACTTGGGATATTACTGATCGCAATCGGGTTGGTGATGCTGTTATTGGCGGAAACAAAGTTGCCGTTTGTGCTGCCATTGCCATTGCCATTGCCATTACCATTGCCACTGTCAAAGCGGTCGGTGCGAATTGCTTCGTTCGTTCTAATTACGATGCTCATTGGCGGATGGGCGTTGGCGGAAAACCCAGCCGATGACGCTGTGATTGCCGATGCGATTAAATTACACACCCAAAAACGTTTTGCCGAAGCAATTGAGGCTTATGAATTGGTGGAATCAAACTTCTCTGATGCGCCTTTGTCTCCGGTCCAAATGGCAACCGTGCGTGTCAATCAAGGATTGTGCTACTTGGGGTTAGCGGCTGAGCAGAAGGCGGAGCCGCGCGTCGAGCTTTCCTTCGTCCAAAATGCGCAAACCTGTTTCTTGCAAGCCTGCCGATTGTCCCCCGGTTTTGATCAGGCCAGCCAAAGGCTCGATCCCACCGTGCGTCTCATGACGGAGATCAGGCAGCGGATCGAAATTGAAAATGAACGCGATCAAGCACTGCAGCAACAACTGCAGGAACTCGTTGACGCACTGCAGGAACTTCATCAAGACCAGATTGCACTGAGAGCGGCGGTGCCGCAACGCCAGCCCAAAGGGCGATCGCGCCAAGGCCAACCGCGCCCAGAACCTAAACAGGAACCCGATAGTACCGCCGATGATTCGAAAGTTTATTCGCAACAGCAACGTGCTTTGCACCGCAGGGCTGAAGCCATTGAAGAAACAATGAAGGCTCTTGATCAGCAAATCCTTCAAGCCGACTCCGCTCAGGACAATGCCGCGGTCAGCTTTTTGAACGAGCCACTGACACTGATGCGGCAGGCGGTCGACGCGCAGAATATGGCGACTGAGAAACTTCAGCAATGGAGCACGTGGCCCTCAGCCCGTGATCAACAGCAACTTGCAATCGCCCGGATTAAGGAGATCCTAGATCTACTGGCCAATGACAGCGGTGAATCGTCTGAAGACGGCGACTGGGACGAGGACGAGGAGTACGAAGAGTGGATGGAAGCGGCGGATTCAGAAAATGCGGTGATGTCCTCGATGCAAGGGCAAGGTGATTTTGCCAGTGGTGCGGCGATGCAACCGCTGCCGGTGCCGAACTATTCGGTTCAAGATATCTTGCAACAGGAACAGGGCAATCTACAGTTCCGTCAACAACAACGGGCTAAAGGAAATCAAGGCAAAGTGGAGAAGGATTGGTGAAACAGAACTCCACAATTTTTACCTTTTTTAGGAATCGCAAGAATGAATCTCTTCGGGGCGTTGCCGCGCATGTCTTGCTGATCTGTGTCTTTGTTATATTTCAAACGGCTATCGCCTATAGTGATTCGAACAAAGTGGCTGACGTGTCTGGCGACACGCCGGCCCAATCGCCGCCGGAAACGGACGAAGAAAATGAAAGGGAAATAGTCGAAGTCGATTTAGAGTTCAAAGAGCAGACGTGGTTCACCGACGTGTTGGCCACGGCCGTCGTGCGATTCCCGCAGCCCGTGACGCAACCTGACGGTTTACCGACCGGTAACGATGACGTCGCGTTTGCAGACGTGGAAATTATCGAATCCTCAAACACCAACCAGCAAGAAACGCGCGCCGTTATTCAATTTCAGCCTCGCCGAGTCGGGGTCGCCACCTTTCCCGCTTTGGAGTTTCAGTCCGAGACAAAAACCTACCGGACTCGCGGTCGCCAGTTCCAAGTTAGCTCCGTAAACCAAACTGCGGAGATGCAGTTCGAGTTGATTCCCAATAAGACGTCGGTCTATGTTGGGCAGCCCCTGCGTATTGATGTTGCTTGGTCCAGCGATCAGCCGGCCAATCGTTTCCGTGCGCTACAGTGTGCGCCATCGTTGTTTTTTCGAGACGACATGGACGTTGTCATTCCGCGTTGCGTAGCGCCGGAAAAGTTGCAAATAGGTCTGCCTTTTGGCGGCAGGCGAATCGTCGCGCGGCGCGACACAACCCAAGATGACGAAGATGCTTTGGGGACCGTTTCCTTTTCAATTTTTGTGCGATTCAATCAACCCGGCAAAATTGAATTCCCGGCGGCTCGTTTGGAATGTGCTCTGCTCAAAGGCAGGCCCAGTGCTTTGGCACCGTATGCGTCTTACTACAACAACGGACTCTTCGAACCATTATCTGCTTTGAAGGCTTACGAGCGAGTGTTCGTTGAATCCGAAGCAACTTCGATCGACGTGCGTCCCTTGCCGACCGAGGGCCGTTCTGAACTATTCAGCAATCTGTTTCGGCCTTGCAAGATCAGGGTTTCCGCTTCGGCCGATACGCTGACGGTGGGACAGGTGTTGAATGTTGATTTGCGAATCCACAGCTCAGCGCCGCACGGTATGCTGGAACTTCCCCCTTTGGATTTACAGCGCAGTTTGCGGGGACGATTTCACGTCTCGCAAGATTTTGGTCGTACTTGGTATGCTGATGGAACCGGGTTTCGCGCTCGCTTGCGTCCGTTGTCCACCGATATTACGGCCGTCCCGTCGATACGGATTCCAGTTTTCAACCCTGACACCAAACAGTTCGAAGATATCCAAACCGTATCGATACCGCTGACGGTTAATCCCGAAGATGGACGTCACTACTTTGATGTGAGTGCTCTAACGCCAGATCGAAAGCTGACCGATCAACGCGCAGGAATTTGGCAGAATTTGAAACCCACGACCATGAATCAACTATTGAACACGACATTAGCGCTGCTGGCCGAATATTGGCTAATTTGGATCCTGGCAAGCAGTTTGCTGTTTGCTCTGTTGTTGCCTTGGGTCCGCGAACGACGCCGACGAGCGATCAATCCGGTCTATCGACGGCAGGCGTCGGCGTACGATCAATTCTGCAATTGTCCCGAAGGCTCACCCGAGAAGTGGGAGACGTTTTTGCAATTCGTGGCTGCCGGTTTCTCGATGCCGGCCGACGCGTGGACGCCGGGGGACGCTGTCGAACGTCTGCGGGATTTGGATCTGCCTCAAGCGGATGTTGAACTGATCACCAATACGCACGAGGGATTTGACGAACGTGATTTTTCTTTTCGGCATCCGACGCCGGTTGTGCCGAAGCTGAACGGCGTCGCGGCTCGTTTGTTCAAACGTTTTCGAGATGTTTCGTTGTTGTTGATGGTGCTGTTGTGTTTGTGCCCCGCCGCGGCCATGGCGTCGGAGTGGGACGAAGCTCAGACGCTGTTCGATCGAGCGCTTCAGTCTGATCCAGGATTGCCCGAGACAGACGCGTTGTATGAGCAGTCAGCGCTGAAATTCGAAGCCGCCGCAACAGAGGGGAATCGCCAAGGATCGGCGTGGTACAACGCCGGTAATGCTTGGTTTAAGTCCGGCGAAGTTGGACGCGCGATTGCTTGTTACCGTCAAGCACGAATCTTCCGTCCGTTTGATCGCGTGGTGAACGAGAATTTAAAGGCAGCGCGTGCGTTGAACGTCGATGCGTTAGATGAACCGAACCTGTTGCCGATCCGTTCTTGGCCGGCGCGATGGGTTTACGCCGCTTTGGTGATCGCTTGGTTTCTGCTGATGATTTTGGTGCTGCTACACGTCCGATATCGAAGATCGACGACGTTGATAGGCAGTGTTGTCTGTGCGATGCTGGTTGTGACGCTGGGTGTCATAGCGCTGATTGTGCACAGCCACAATGGTGGCGATGGCGTCGTGATTGTTGGCGAAGTCTTCGGACGCAAGGGACCGGCGTACACTTACGAGACCGCATTTAATGAACCGCTGCATGATGGGCTTGAGTTTCTCGTCAACGATCGACGATCGGATTGGCTGCAGATCGAATTGAGCGACGGCCGTCAGTGCTGGATACCCAAAGAACAGGTTCGTTTGATCTTCAATCGTTGAAAGTGATGGCAACCGCGCAAATTGCGATAGAGCGAATGGCCGGTTGGATGACCTTCGATCCCTGACTAATCGCGCTGTAAATTTTGCGTGCTACCAGATTAGTTCTATGGAACCCTCTAGCTGAATGGTCTGCGCTAATCCCGCGGTAGCGGTTTGATTTTCAAGTTCCGCCAACGCGCCTCGAAATACTCGGCGCCTTTTAACTGCTTCTTCGAAGTGCTGTGAACTTGCAGACCGATGTGACCCCTGGGGTGCGAAGCAAACGCGGGGGCACTGACGGTCTCGGTAATCTTGACGTCGTTAATATACGTTGTGATGTTCGGGCCCTTGGCGACGACGCGATAACGGTTCCACTGTCCGTTTTTGAAATGACTATGTGAGTTCAGCGGTTCAGTGATCCAGCCTCCGCCCATGGCTTCTCCGTAGATGTTACCCGCTTCGCCAGGACTGTCTTCGATTTCAACTTGAGGACCATAGAAACGGCCGACCTGAAACCTTCCTTCGGCGGTCGAGCGCGGAAATGATCTGATTTGAACGCCGGAATTGAGACCGGACGTGATCTTCGTCTCAAAAGTCAGTTCAAAGTCACCGTATGTTTCCTTCGTTGCCAAAAATGTGTTCGGGCTTCCCAGTTTTGTGCGGCCGATGATGACTCCGTCTTCAAGGCGATAAGGCGCGGTGCCGTCTTCGATGGTGAACTGCGACAGGTCCTTCCCATTGAACAGGGGTTG
>CAKZVF010000136.1 GCA_937921995.1 uncultured Pirellulaceae bacterium | reverse complement strand
TTTGTGCCGCTGATGATGGTGGTGGAACGCATGACTAAAATCGGCATGGGTAATGTACTGGGCGGTGTCGGAGCATTTTTAACGCTGCTGTGGGCGTGGTCGATGACGATTTCCGATGGCGATACGTTTACGGTGCTGCTGGCGGTATTGGATACTCAGTTCTGGTTGGCGACGCACGTGGTCTGCGTGACGATCGGTTACGGAACGACGTTTGCGGCTGGGGCGCTGGGGGTGGCGTATATCTTAGGTGCGCTATTAACGAAGAAACTGGCCACCAAGGCGGCGCGGCAAGAGGTCGCTCATGCGATGTATGGCATGGTTTGTCTCGCGCTGCTGTTTAGTTTCTTCGGGACGGTTTTAGGCGGGCTGTGGGGCGATGATTCTTGGGGCCGGTTCTGGGGCTGGGATCCTAAGGAGAACGGCGCTCTGATGATCGTCCTGTGGAACGCGCTCAGCCTCCACGCACGCTGGGCCGGTTTGGTACGTGAGCGCGGGTTTGCGATGATCGCGATCTTTGGCAACATCATCACATTGTGGTCGTGGAAAGGCGTGAATGTTTTGGGCGTTGGTTTGCACGCGTATTCTGCGTCCAACGACAAAACGGTTCAGATGATTCTGTACGTCGGCATGTTCCATCTGTTGGTGATGGCGATCGCGCTGATACCGACGAAGTTTTGGCGCAGCTATTGGTCGGCTTAGCTTCGCGCTTCCTCTACCCATAGCGGGCGATAAGACCGGGCGCGGTGAAAATCTTTTTCGCCGCTAGCGAGTCTTATCTTGGCTGGCTGCAAAGGCTTGCGTTTTCTGGCGGTGAGTTTCCTCACACGGGTCAATTTTTCGTGTTGAAAATCGGGCCGCGATCGAGTCGTATTGTGGCCTCGACTGCGGCTTGTTCTCGACTTCCACCGTTTATCCACGCCGACCGATCATCAGACCAAGGACGACCCTACGATGAAGAATTCAATCCGCAAACAGCGCCAAAAGAACTCGCCCACCTATCAAAATCTGGAACCAAGGAAGATGCTGGCCAGTGTTGGCTTCGACGGAGCAGGGCAGGGCAGCGCTGAATTGACCTACTTTCTTGGCGATGCCCCGGCTAGTGTTGGGCAGGACCTATTTGAGTCCACCATCGAAGACGCGCTGAAGGTGTGGTCGGATGTTGCGGACATCACCTTCACGCAAACGGGTCAGTCGGGACTGAGAGATTCGTTGGATATATCCTTCCGTAATATCGATGGAAGCGGCGGGACATTGGCGTACGCTTACTTCCCCGATGATGTGAATCCTGCCCGAATTGCGGGCGATGTTGTGTTTGATAGCTCCGAAAATTGGGAGGTCGGCAACCAGCAGGGCAGCCGAGCGTTTGACCTTCTGCATGTGGCGGTGCATGAGATTGGCCATTCATTGGGATTGGGGCACGATCCGACAGCCGGTTCGGTGCTGGCGGAAACCGTTTCTCCCAACGAAGCATTTGATGCGCTGGGGCAGTCGGACATCGACGCGATTCTGGAGCTTTACGCACCTGCGGTCCAAACCCAAGTGGTGCCTCCAGCGCCCGTGCCACCGGCGGTTGATCCAGATCCGGTCGCGCCTGAAGATCCGGTTCAAGAGACGCCGGAAACCGAAACGCCCGATCCGGAAACATCGGTCGACCCAGAGGATGAAGAAGAGGAAACCGATCCAACCGACAACGGCGATGATGATTCCGAAGACGAAAATGAACAAGACGAAGAAGATGAACGTCGACGTCGCCGGTTCCAGCACTTTGTCAATCAGTGGTTGAGACGATTGAGGCAATACGGGTTCCGTTTCCGATTCCGATAGTCTGCGTCGAAGCTGCGTTCACCAGGTTTGATTGATACGCTGGACGCGGTGATTGTACGAGTCGATCACATGCATGATACCTTGCGAGTCGGTCGCGAAACCCCACGGTTGGTAGAACTGACCGGCTCCACGTCCGGGCCCGCCCATAATGGCGACGTGCTGGCCGTCGTCGGTGAATTTTTGGATTCGGTGGTTCCCCAATTCGCAGACGTAGACGAAACCTTCTTCGTCGACTTCGATCGTGTAGGGGTATTTCAATTGGCCGGGCTGACTACCGGCGCTGCCCCAAGTCTTAATGAACTGGGGGGGCGATTTTGTCAGATCAAAAACTTGCACGCGGTGGTTAGATGCGTCGGCGACCCAGAGTTGGTCTTTGTCGTCAACGAACAATCCCTGGGGCCGCAGAAAAGATCCAGGGGCTTCGCCGTGATCACCGATTTGACATAGGGCTTTGCCGGATGAATCAAATTTCTGAATTCGATCGAAGTCACCGTATTCGCCGACATAATAATTGCCCTCAGAATCTTGAACGACGTCGGTCAGAAATCCAAACTGCCCCAGACCGCGTCCCGTTTCTCCTCCGATGGTTCTTTCGGTCACCATCTCGCCCTCTGGCGTGTAGAACAGGACTTGGAAATAGTGCGTGTCGGCCACCATCAACAACCCATCGTGACTGAAGGTCAATCCGCAGGGCTTACCATTGACACACGCGGGCGTTCGCCATGACCGAATGAATTTTCCATCGCGATCGAAGACTTGGATACGGCTGGTTTTGTCGACGATGAAGAGTTGGTCGGCCTCGTTGATCGCGATCGCGCGGGGTTTAATGAACCGGCCGTCATCGAGCCCTTTGGAGCTCCAGACGTAGGTGTTGCTGTTGATCGAACCGGTGGCAGCGACGCAACCGGCAAACAACAATCCCAGGACTGATGCTGTTCCGAGCGCACTCCACATCCACAGCCGTCCAATCACCGGTGCAAACGTTTTCAGTTGGAGTGACGGAGGTCGCATTTAGCGCAGAAACGATGAAAACGAGTGGAAAAAATAGTACTTCACGCCAATCGAAGGAAACCGGCGGGTTGACCATCGGCGCGTGCGATAGATATAGTAATGCATTCTGCCGCCCGATGCTGCATCCTCCACACTATCCTGTCGAATCAAAATAGATGTCTGCAGTTTTCATTGATCTTAATCAAACTGAAGATGTCCGGGACGTCATTCATCGCGCTGTCGAAGCGCTTTCCAGCGGCAAAATTATTGCGATCCCAACGGAGACCGTTTACGGATTGGCCGCCAGTGCATTGCAGCCTGAGGCGGTGAAGCGGCTGTGGGAGCTGAAGGGACGCGACTCGAGCAAACCCTTTGCCGTCGCAGTGAAGAGCCTCGAAGATTCGCTGGATTATGTGCCCGAAATGTCGACGGTGGCCAAACGGTTGGCGCGGCGCTGTTGGCCGGGCCCTGTCACGTTGGTGGTGGATGATCACCCCGAAAGTGTCATTCACCAGTTGGATCAGTCGGTCATCGATGCGACGGTTCCCGGTGGAACGGTTGGTTTGCGAGTGCCCGATCATGATGTGACGCTCCAAATTTTACGACTGTGTGCGGGCCCCGTTGTGTTAACCAGTGCTAATTTGGGAGGGCAGCCGGCCGCCAACGACGGGCAAACGGTGCTCAACGATTTGGGCGATCAGGTCGACATGATCATCGATGCGGGGCCGACTCGATTTAAGAACGGGTCTACGGTGGTCAAAGTTGATGGTGACCAATTGACGGTGCTGCGTGAAGGTGCGGTCAAAGAAAGCGTTGTGCGTGGATTGACGGACTATATTGCGGTGGTGGTTTGCACCGGCAATACGTGCCGCAGCCCGATGGCCGAAGCCATGTTGAAAAAACAGTTTTCCACCAAATTCGGTTGCGAGATCGACCAACTGCCTGAGTTTGGTGTCAATGTAATGTCGGCCGGTATCTCTGCGATGCCAGGGGCTCCCGCGGCCAATCAATCGGTCGAAGTCATGCGTCAGTACGGCGTCGATATATCAAACCATAGCAGTCAGCCAATGACAGGGCGGTTGGCAAAATGTGCCGACGTGATCTTTACATTGACCAACGGTCACCGCAACGCCATTGTTTCGCAGTGGCCAGAATTGAAAGACACCGTTAAAACGCTGCGGCCTGATGGTGGAGATATTTCGGATCCCATCGGCAGTCCCGTCGCCGTTTATCAGTCTTGCGCTCAGCAGATTGATCAGTGCCTGGAGCATTGGTTGCAACACATTGATTTCTCTCAGTTTCCCAAACGAACGTAACGGTAGGTGCGAAACCGGAGGGCTGGCCCCTCGACGCTTACCTTTTAACTCTCAGATTGACCACGATGAAAATTTCTACCGGCAGCGACCATCGCGGCTTGCACCAGCGAAAAATTATTGGATCGGCGCTGGCCGAACTGGGGCATGAGTGGGTGGACCTTGGCACGATGACCGAAGAGTCTTGCGACTACCCCGACATCGCCAAGAAACTGGGCCAATCGGTGGCCAGCGGGGAGACGTCGATGGGGATCTTGGTCTGCGGAACGGGCATTGGAATGTCGATCGCCGCCAACAAAGTCCGCGGTGTGCGGGCGGCGTTGTGTGTGGACGAACAAACGGCGGCCCTAAGTCGTCAACATAACGATGCGAACGTGTTGTGCTTGCCGGGAGACAATTTTGACGACGACCAGCTCCGCGCGATGGTCAAGACATGGTTGTCCAGCGAGTTTGAAGGCGGACGCCACGCGCGCAGAGTGGGAAAAGTCGCCGAGATGGAAGCCGATTTTTAAGAGGCCTTGGGCGGAGTTTTAACCCCTTTAGGTTTCATCTGAGAAGCATAGAATGTGAGCTTTTCAGTCCAAACACTTCAGCGGGAACGGTTCGGCGTGTCAAATTCCACGGCTTCGACTCTACCAGCATCTTCCACCACCGACGCATCCAAAGCTAACATCTGGCAAATTGATTTGTTGGCCAGCGCCGGTTTTCCTGACCGCATTGCCGAAGAGGTTTTGGCCGATACGGCCGATTTTGGGCTGCCGGAATCTCTGGTGATTAAGTCAGCACGCACGTTTCTGATTCAAGGCGATTTGGTCCAAGCCGACGTTGAGAAGATCGGAAACGAATTCTTGGCCGAACCTGTCGTAGAACAGGCGGTTGTCGCGCTCAATGGCGACGCTGTGTTTAATACGCCGCCTGCCTCTACCGAAACGCTGATCAACGTGATGCCGCTGCCGGGCGTGACGGATTCCGAAGCCGAAAGCGCGTTGCTGGCGATCAAGCAACTGGGGTTCAACGTCGATGCGATTCGCACGGTACGCAAGTATTGGATTTCGCCGCTTTCGGATGATCAGAAGACGTTGCTGTGTGAGAAATTGTTGTGCAACGATTCCATTGAGATGATCGTGGAGGGTCCGCTGGTTGTGGATGACCTTCAATTGGGCCGGGCTTACGAATTTGAACTGACCACCGTTCCGATTCGAACGGCCAGTGATGATCAGTTGGTCGAAATCAGCCAACAGTGGCAACTGTCGCTGTCCTTGGTCGAGATGAAAACGATTCAAGCTCACTTTAAATCGCTGGACCGCGACGCGACGGATATTGAGCTCGAAACGGTCGCTCAGACTTGGTCCGAACACTGCAGCCATAAGACACTCGCCGGCCGGATCTCATACACCGACGAAAATGGCACCGTCGAATATGAATCGATGCTTAAGGAGACCATCTTTGCCGCGACGATGCAAATTCGTGCCGATCTGGGTGACGACGATTGGTGCGTCAGCGTGTTCAAGGACAACGCGGGCATCGTTCGATTTGATGAAGAGAACAACGTCGCGTTCAAAGTCGAAACACACAATCGCCCTTCGGCGCTTGAGCCCTATGGTGGAGCCAACACGGGGATCGGCGGAGTGATCCGCGATACGCTGGGTACGGGGATGGGTGCGAAACCGATTTGCAACACGGACGTTTTTTGTTTCGCGCCGCCGGAGACTCCGTTTGATGAACTTCCCCCGGGCGTGATGCATCCGCGCCAAATCATGAAGGGCGTTGTTGCTGGAGTACGTGATTACGGAAACCGAATGGGGATTCCGACGGTCAATGGAGCCGTTTATTTTGATCCGCGTTATGTGGGCAATCCATTGGTGTTCTGCGGCAACGTGGGGATCCTGCCCAAGGATAAATCATTCAAAGAAGCACAAGCCAACGATTTGATCGTTTCCATCGGTGGCAAGACGGGGCGTGATGGAATCCATGGCGCGACGTTTAGTTCCGCGGAATTGACGGAGTCCAGCGATATTACCTCCGGTGGTGCGGTCCAGATCGGCAACGCGATCACGGAAAAAATGCTGATGGACGTGATGCTCAAAGCGCGTGACCTGAATCTGTATTCGGCCGTTACCGATTGTGGTGCCGGTGGTTATTCCAGCGCCGTGGGTGAGATGGGCGAAGAGTTGGGGGCCGAGGTTTGGCTGGATCGGGTGCCGCTGAAGTACGAGGGTTTGTCCTACACCGAAATTTGGATCTCCGAAGCTCAAGAGCGCATGGTGTTTTCGGTTCCAGAAGAAAATTGGGAAGCGTTTGAAAAACTTTGTGCCGATGAATCGGTCGAAGCAAC
>CAKZVF010000135.1 GCA_937921995.1 uncultured Pirellulaceae bacterium | reverse complement strand
TAACGGTTCCAAACATAAGCATTGCCACCAATGCCATGGCTGAGACACTGGTCGGTGAAGGCTTTATTGAGATCCTTGTCGCACAACAAATAGTCTACCGTGTTGCCCGCGCCGACCTTTTCAAAAGCGTCAATGACTGCGCGCTCCGTCTTTTCATTGAACGGCTTTTTTCGTTTCTTTCCCTGAGCTGTACTGGGAGCGCTTTCGATCGGATCTTCGGGCCCGTCAATCGCGTCCCCACTTTTGGTCTTTTCCAAACGCTGGCTGATGTATTGCACATAATCATCAGACAACTCAAACCCCATCCATTGACGGGCAAGCTTTTTTGCCACGCACAACGTCGTGCCGCTGCCGCCAAAAGGATCCAAAACGAGATCCTGCGGCTTGCTGGTCGAACGTATGATCCGCGCCAGTAATTGCTCCGGCATCTGACAACCGTGGAAACCTTCGCGCTCCTTAAACGTACCTGCCACGCGCGGAATGTACCAAGTATCATGACTCGGACTGAAGCTCAGCGGCGCGTCTTGAGGACGGGTGATCCAAGTATTGTCCGGCAAGCGTCCGTTGGGATTAGCGCGGTTGTCATTGTAGACCAACTGCCGCGCTGACTTCACACGAATCTGGGGGTTGATACGGTTGAAGGTGAAGTTCTTTTTATCTTTGACAAAGTGAAAGATGTGCGTGTGGGATCGACTGAATCCGTTGACGCAATTGACACCGAAGGTGTAGTACCAAACCACCCAACTGCGGCAGTGAAAACCCGCCTTTTGCGATTCGATCTTTAGTTCCGCGGCGTATTCATCGCCAATGGCCAACCAGAACGTGCCGTCGTCTTTAAGCGCGTTGTAAACGCCTTCTATCCATTGAGAACACCATTTTAAATACTCATCGGCCTGCATCTGGTCATCGTAGACATCGTACTCATAACCAATGTTAAACGGCGGATCGGCGAACACTAAATCAATCGACTTCGGCTCTACACGGTTGAGCAGCTCAACACAGTCGCCTTGATGGATTTGATTTTTTTCTAGTGTCACGGAGTTTCCTTATCATGTTTCTACCTCCGGATTTTACCGCGATCAGGCTGATTTTTCAATCATTACATAACGCACCTTAAACGCGGGCCCCCCAATAACCAGCCGATTTTGCGGTTGCAAAGCTGCGACTTATCGTCGGCGGACGATGGCCAGCACATCTTGGTCGTTGGCCAGACCTGAATCCAGCGTGACTTGACTGCCACCTGCGACCGTTGTCGTCGCGTTTGCTTGCCCCACAACATCTTCGCCTGTTGCTGGATCAAACCAGCTTACACGGAATTGGCCATCGACGTTGCTGAGGTCAAGCTCCGTCGATCCCGCGTAGGGTAAATATACCAAGTAGATTTCGCCTGACTTAGCGAAACAATATTTGTCGTTGGCGAATTTTTCGTTGCCAACCAATTCATCCGCGGGCGACATGTCTTGAAACGGGATGTCATTGTCAGAGAAGAATTCCAAACAAATTCGGCAGTAGTCCCAACTCTGATCGCGCGACCGCCAGTCTTCACAAACTAAATCGTTTTCAACAAACTTGTAACCGAAATAGTACTCCACACCGGCACCGCCGCCCATGATCGTTGCCCACAGTGTTTGTCGGCGCACGGTGTGCTGATCGTAAGCGTACTGTCCATCCTTGTCAGTGCCATCGAATCCGCGATAGCCCAGATCAGGACACTGACCGTGAGCGGCGGATCCCGATTCGTCAAACGCAACCACCCACGGTTTACCGGTGGCCTCGGACGCGCGAACCCATTTCACCGTCTGCCGATGAGTGTCTTCAATGTTGCTGTTTTGTAGCGACACACCCGTCAGTTGGGATTGGTCGCCGATCAAACCATTGTAGATCTCGTCCTGCTGATCAGGGTAAGTGTGGATTACAATGTTGTGATCGTAAGGATCGGTTTGGCTGATGAAGTCGGCCATTTCAATTTGTTGCTGGCGCGTCTGCGTGTTCTCTTCGCCCAGATTCCAATTGAGCCCCAAATTATGTCCGAACCTTGCCACCAGTTCGCGTATGTAAAGTTTCCGCTGGACACCGAGGTTTCCCCCGTCCAACGACGTCGGTATCCACTTGTCTACTTTTTTGTGTCCGCGCCTATGGTCATCATTTTCCGTTTCTTGCATTTTGAAATGCAAGTACATGCCTTTAGCGGTGCCGTGATCCAACGCGACCGCCCATTGGTCCAGCTTGCTGCAGTCATAATGAAGTTTGTCGTCGCGCTGAACAAAGGGCCAAACGTTATCGCCATCGCCGCCGGCGTTGTACGTAAGAAAGGAAAATGCATTACAGCCTTTGCCCGATAAATAATTGATCGCGCCGATCAGCCCTTTGCCTTTGGTGCCTTTCCAAACGGGATCACCTGTTTTCCAATCACCAAGATGCGCCGTAAACGTTTTCAGTGGCACGCCTTTTTTACCGGCAACGGTCGCATCGAAATCGGCGTAGCCCAGCAACGTCTCCGGCGCATCAGCGCCCGCCTTGAGGAAATATTTCCCCGAACCGATGTGCTGTAAATAGCGTTTGCCCACATACTTCAATCGGCCTTGGCTGCGGAAGTCGTCCTCGGGTTTATCAGAGGCTTCAATGGTGATCTCACCGTCGGCCTCAAACATCGTTGTCACCGCAGCATCAGGATCAATCGCAGCACGATCGCCTTTTACGATCGAGACGTTGTATTTCCAAACGCCCGTGCGATCGGGCGCAAAATTCGTCCGCCACTGCGTACCCGATTGAGCTGACGATTCACTGGCGTTACCGTCGGCCGCGAAATAGCCCGGCACAACATAGGTTGTTCCATCAGCGTGCGTGAATTTCGCTTCCATGCGAATGTCCAGAAACGGATTGGGTTGGTTATCATGTTCATGGGCAAAAGGACCGTTCATCGTCAGACTGACCTTGTGCCACTGCTTCAGCTGTCCACTGACGGTGACCGCCCCATCGCCATCGGGCTGACGTGGCCCCTTCAAAGGTTCCTGACTGACGGGTGTGGTGGGACTGGTCGAACGATCACGACCATCGGACTTTTGTTGGGTATTGGGTTTCGCTTTCTCTCCAACAGGCTTTGCCGGTGGTTTTACCGGAACCGCTGGAGCATCAATCAATTTGAAGCCTGGTAGATCAGTCGCGTTGCTGGTCGACACTGGGCCGGCATCTAGGGGGCGCTGGAAGTCCCGATCACGGGTCATTAACCATTTGTCAAACTCAAAACCATCTTCGCGCATTGAAAAATGAATCGTGTGAACGCCGGGGGTCGCAACATCCAAATAGATTTGATGGGGCACACCGCAATGAACTTCT
>CAKZVF010000134.1 GCA_937921995.1 uncultured Pirellulaceae bacterium | reverse complement strand
CGCCAAAATAGCTTGCTTCGATCAATCGCGCCGCTGAAGGAAACCATGTCCAACCCTCAAATTCAAGCCATCGATGACTACCAACGACTGCGCAACCGGAACGCCCAAACCCAAGCCATCCGCACAGCGGTGAAGCTGGGCATCATTGCGCAACTGCGCGACGGGCAGAAGACCAGCATTCAACTGGCCGAAGCGACCGGCTGCAAGACGCAGGTGGTGGAGTTACTGATGGCGATTCTGGTCACGACCGAACTGGTGCAGATGTATGATCAGGATTACGCGCTTTCGCAGATTGGCAAACTGATCCCCGATCAATTCTTGGATTTTGGGGACGATTTCTGGGATCAACTGCCCAACTTCGCCAAAACGGGCGTGTCGATTCACGACGACCCGGCGATTGATAAAACCGAGTTCGACTTCGTCGTCCAAAAGGCCACCGAAGAGTGGATGCAAACGCCGATCGCGCTCGACGCAGCAAAAGTTCTTGGCATTGGCGAACACCGCAAAGGACAGAAAATTCTCGAGGTCGCGTGCGGTTCGGCGATCTTTGGTGCCACGATCGCTCATAAGGACCCAAACGCAGAAGTCGTTTTGCTGGACACAGCTGAGGGCCTACAACGGGCGCAGAAAACGATCGATAGCGTGGGACTGGAAGGAAAAGTCACGACGGTCGAGGTCGAGGATTTGAACGACATGATCGGCGCCGACGTTGATCCTAATTCTTTTGATGTCGTGTTGGCGACGAACTTCCTTCACACGCGATCGCCAGAGGCCTGTCGCAAGTTCTTTCAATCGGTCAACGCTTGGCTGACGCAAACTGGCGAACTGGTGCTGGTGGATATTTTCCCCGGCCAAGCCGAAGGAGATCTGACGCGCGTGGTGGTGGAAATGGAATTAGCGCTGCGCACGGGTGCGGGACAATTGCACGACCCGAATTTGCTTAAAGAGATGCTCAAGGAATGTGGTTTCTCCCACGTGCAATATGCTCACCTGCCCTCAACGCCGCACATCTATGGGCTACTGCTGGCGGGTTGAAGCTCCGAGGGTCGCCTGTTCGAGAATTTTTTGCGATCTCTATAAAATCACTAATTGGCAATTCCGAATTGCTATAATTGCTGTTTTCAACAGCACAGCACAGTGGGATAGGTGCCATGATCGTCTTCGGTTCGAGAATGTACTTCAAGAAAAACGTCGTGAAGTCATTTGAAGAATGTGAGCACTGCGGTGCCTACGGGAAAATGACCAGCTACAAGGCTCGCAAATTTGGTCACATCTATTTCATCCCGCTGATCCCGATGGGGAAGTCATCGCAGGTGCTGCGCGAATGCAAAGGGTGCAGCCGAGGCGCTCACATTCCTGTGGATCAACTTGAACCGATGGTCGATTCGGTGGCGGACCAATTTAAATCTTTGATCGTTTCGGTCAGTGAAGGCGAAACAGAAGTTGAGGTTCAACCGGGTGGGCCGAAGATGAATATTGGAGCCATGATCGCCGGCATCATGGGCGACCTTTACTGTCTCAAGGAAATCGAGAGCGTTGATTCAATTTCGGATGTGTTGCTGGCCAACAATTTGAATTTCGAGAACGAACTGGTCCAAGCAAAATGGAGTGAACTGACAGGCAATCTGGACGGGGCCAGAGACCACTACGACGCAGCCCATCGTCAGAAACCTGCTGACCCGATTCCCATTTATCGCAAAGCAATGACGGAACTGAGGTCCAAACGAATCGAGGCTGCCGAAAGCGATTTTAAAAAGTACCTCCAACTGGTACCCGATGATATTCAAGCCCACGCGCAACTTGCTGGGATCTACGAATCTCAAAAGAAGTTCGATCAGGTGGTGGCGGCTTATGACGAGATCTTTAAGCTCAATCCAGCGAATCTGACCAACAAACATCTGAAGAAGACTTATAAGAAAGCCTGTAAGAAATCAGGCGCCCAAGGCGCGTTTTTAGCCCAGATGTGAGGGATAAAAAAGGGTGAGTAAGGGGAATCGAACCCCCAACCTCTGGAATCACAATCCAGCGCTCTAACCAATTGAGCTATACCCACCGTAGGACGGAGATTTTAAGCGCCGACCCAATCTTGGTCAACGGATTAACTTTGGAGCCTGATGTTTTGCTGAAAAATCTGGGCTTCGGCCGCCCGGGCGGCTATTGAATGATGTTCAGCGCCGGCATGGCCGAACGTAACATGGCCTGAGCCTGAGCAGAAACTCGGGAACGGGTCAGGTCCAGCGTCGTCAACGTTTTCATACCGGTGAGACTGCTGACGCCCGCATCAGTGACGCGCGTTTGGGACAGCCGGATCACTTTCAGCGGCAGCTTTGAGACGACCTGCTGGAGATCCTGGTCGGTCAACGAAGAACCGCTGAAATCGACCTCTTGCAAACTGTCAAAATTCGCCAAGTATCGATAGGCTGACTTCTCAATGGCGCAATTGGTTAGGAATAGCTGGCGAAGCCCATCGCACCGACTAAGCATCGCCAATGCTTTTGCTGTGATGCGGGTGCCGGTTAAATCCAGCCACTTTAGATTCGAACATTCGGCTATCTTCGCAATCGCTTCCTCGGTCAGTTCTGCATTGGGCAGTGCCAGTTCGGTACGTGATTTGGGGTTTGATAAGTACCTGACGACGTCGCTGGATTCGACCTCCAAGTACTTCAGATATTCAAGATCCAGCTGCGGTAAACTTTTACCCATCAAATTTTCAAATGCGTCGCGTTTGACATTCTGTTTGTGGATCGCCTTCATGAACTCAGTTACTTTTGGCTGCATCTTGCCATGGTTATTATTCATCAGCATGTGCGTCATCCCCGCTGATTGGGAATACAACGCCGCGATATCGCTGCGCTGTTGGAAGTTCGACTGAGACATGAACGCAATGTCTTGCAGCGGCACAAAGAAGCCTTCTCGAAGCTTCCGCACACGGGCAAACTGCAGACGCCGCGCGTCGAACCCACCAAGGGTCACATAACCGCCTTGGTCGATCAGCGATTCGAAATACATCGCGATGCCTTCATCCAACCAAAGATGTTGATCTGCAAAAGGATTCTCCCGCGCCCGAATCGTTTCTCGGAACAGTTGATGCGTTAATTCATGCCGCCACGTGTCGCGCGTTGCGTCATCCTTACCGGCAGGAAAGAAAGACAACTTAAGATCGCGGTTGTAGTAACCCGCAGAATTTTCGACGCCTTTGACCCATTTTTCCAGCGTACCAACGTACTGCTGGTGGTCCTTAAAAAAGGCAACGCGATAGCGCTGTTTCGGTTCGTGGAACGACCCTTTGCCGTCGATCCATCGCGCAACTTTTGCCGGCGACCAGTACTCAAAGAACACCTGCCGCCAAACATCGTGCCAGCGTTCGAGCTGCTCTGCCAGAAATTTAGTTTCTTCTTCGGTGGCTGTTGAGTTGATCGTAAAGTGGGGAGTGCTGACGGTGAAGTACGTTCCTCCCGGCCAGCCCAAAAGCTCCAACTCTCTGCCTGGCTTCTTGATCTTGATTTTGTCAGTGTTGACTCGCCAACCATCTTTCACGGCTTTGTGGCCTAAGATCTTTCGCACCTTTTCATGGTCACGATCGTAATAAATGACCTCATGCAAAAGCTGAAACGCGGTTGCATTAGCATTCTCCTTGGCAGATTCCTGAGCCAATTTAAAAATGGCTTCGGCGTGTTCCTTCTTCGCAGCGGTGATCTTCGCCAGCCACTCGCCCAGTTTCCCTTTTCGGGGCGCGGGCATAGATTTTTCGGATGGCAAGAAAATATATTGCCGGCCGAGATCGCGCGTTTTATAAAGCGCGAATGTTTGCGGGACTTGTTGCGGAACACCCTCGGCGCGACACCAAAACGCGATATCTTGCAGCGCATCGGCGAAGTCGCGATCCAACGATTTCCGTTTGGCTCGCCAATCGATAAAATCTTCTGATTTCTGCGCTACAACTGGCGTCGCCACCACAAACGCCAATAACAGAATGAGCGCGAAAGAGAATTTATTTAACATCCAAGTTTCCAGCGTGAACAAACGTGACCCGTGGCTCAAGCGGAGTCGCTGACATGATTTTAATCCGCCGTTTGAGCGATAACGCGGCACCGTTGGTCGCGTGTGCACCAACGGCATTTAAATTGCAACTAAATTGCGATTGCAGACTCTTTCGAGTCATTCATAGAAGTTCGTCAAGCTGTTCAACTAGGTCGGAAAATTGCTTCAAGGCGGTATCCACAGGTTCGGGTTTCTCAAGATCAACACCCGCGTCGCGCAGCAAGTCCAGCGGGTACTTTGAGCAACCGCTACGTAAAAATGTAAGATAATTTTCGAGTTCAGCCGGCCCGCCGTTGAGCACTTTTTGGCTTAACGCGATCGATGCGGATAGTCCCGTAGCATATTTGTAAACGTAAAACGCCCGATAAAAGTGCGGAATTCTCAAGCATTCCAGCGACAGTTCTTCGTCGATCGCGAAATCGGGACCGAAGTAGTCCTTTAACAGACCGGCGTAGACTTCTTTAAATGTATCCACCGTCAGCGGCTCGCCGGCTTCGCACATCGCGTGTGTGATCTTTTCAAATTCTGCAAACATCGTTTGGCGAATGATCGTACCGCGGATCGAATCAATCTCGTTGTTGATCAAGTAAGCCTTCAACCGATCGTCTTGCGCGTTGGCCAACATGTGTCGCGTTAGCAACTGTTCATTGAAGGTGCTGGCGACCTCTGCCACGAAGATTGTGTACGAGTAATACTCAAACGGTTGATGCTTGATCGAGTTGTAAGAGTGCATCGAATGGCCGGCCTCGTGGGTCAGCGTGAAGACATCATTGAGCACCTTCGGTTTATAGTTCATCAAAATGTACGGCTCGCTATCGAAGCATCCGGCGCTAAACGCACCGCTTTGCTTGCCGGCGTTGGGGTAGCGATCACACCAGCGCCCTGACAATCCACTTCGCAACACTGAAACATAATCTTCACCCAGCGGCGCCAACGATTCGGCGACGACTTCAACGGCTTCGTCCCACGAGTGTTCGATCTCGATGTCGCTGAGAATCGGCACATAGGTATCGTAGTGATGGATCTCATCAAGCCCCATCTTACGTTTGCGAAGATCGTAATATTTGTAAAGCGCCGGAAGGTTCTTCCGGACCGCTGCGATCAGGTTGTCGTAAACCGATTGCGGAACGTTGTCGCCGTAAAGAGCTTGGTGCAGGGCACTGTCATATCCCCGCGCTTTGGCGTAGTAGACATCTTTTTGAATCGATCCCGCCAGCGTCGCGGCCAACGTGTTTTCGTGAGCCGTGAATTGTTCGTAGAATTGATGGAAGGCTTTTTTGCGAACCTCCCCATCGGGGGAAACCAAGAACTGAGAAAATGTACTGGGCGAAAGTTCGATTTCGTTGCCGTTTTCATCCTTAAGGGTTCCGAACTTTAGATCGGCGTCGTGCAACTGACGAAAAATCTTAGAGGTCGCGCCGGCCATCTCGCCCTGCATGGCCAACAACTGCTCTTCGCGTTCAGAGAGCGTATACTTTTTGTAGCGCGTCAATCGCTCGATCATCAGTTGATACAGCTCAAGCTCCGGCGACTGCATGAACTCAGATAGTTTCGCGTCGTCGATCTCCATGATCTCGGGACGAATGTAGCTGCCGGCTTCGCCTGCGCGGGTGGCGACGTTTTGCAGTCGGGCCATTAACTTCTGGTAGTCACCATTGGTCTGGTCTTCAGCCATGCGCAGAAACGCATAGTTACCCAGTTGTTCACCCAGTCGTTCGAGTTTCCCGTCAAACTTTAAACAGGCCGCCAGCGTGGCAGCGTCATCGGCAAGTTTGCCTTTGAACTGCTGGTAGCCGTCAATCAAACCTTCGAATTCTTCGAATGCGGCTTCCCAGTCGGCATCCGTCTTAAACAGCAACGTCAAATCCCAAGTATCGGATTCGGCGACTTCAGAACGTTGGGGCAGGCGAACGACTGTGCTCATGGAACTCTCAAAGCAGTGAAAATGATTGGGTGCGTTAACAATGGTCGGTATTAGCAAATACCAAACTTCAATAGTAGACCTGTCGCCAATTACGTGAAAGACGGATCCGCCAATTTATTCCTCTCCAGCTTCTGCCTTTTTGACTTTTACGACCACTAACGCGTGGTTTTCAACGTCGTACTTATATGCCGAACCATGGGGCAGCATCGCCAATCGAATGTTGTTCTTTTTGATCACTTCGGACATGAATTCTTCGTGGTCCTTGGGATAGCGCCCCTCGGCGGCGTTAAACAGATTAACGGCCTGGGTGATCTGAATGTTAGAGATCTTCTGGACCGCCGGACCGTAAGCACCTGCGGCGCCGGTGACGATGTTGAGTTCAACTTTCCCGTCACTGACCTCATCGCCGCTGTTGGGATCGAATTCGCCGATGTCTTGCGTCGTTTCGCCGACGATAGGTTTTGGCTTGGGTTTCTCTTGTGCTGTTTTTGGTGGTACGCAGCCAAAGCAAAGAAATACGACACCGCACATTAGCGCGTGAAAAGCAAAACGTTTCATGGGATCAGCCTAAAAGAAGGATAAAAATCGACCAGCGATATTTTATCAGGCTGTAAGAGAGGTTGGCTAGTACAGCGTTACGTCTCAATTTGAGCGTAGTGGATGAGGCCACGAATCCCGCGCCTGCATTAAACGATGCATCAACGGCTGAATCGAAGTGTGCATCGAGCTATGAATCAAAGGGTAACGGAGAGGCCGGACTCGTTGCCTCATCCACTGCTCCACTACCTGTCGCCTTATATAAGGCCAATGATTTACCTAATTCATCATCGACGATTCTTCGATGGAGCGGGCTTCAAATTCGAACAGCTCGTTCACCAACGACTGCGTATCGTCCTGAGCCTTCTCCAGCCACAACATCCGCGCTGATTTCGGGAGCCCCGTTGAATCGAAACGATCCGATGGAAAACAAGCCAGAATGCCTGCTGCGATTTGGCGATTAAACACTGGATTAGCGGCGAATTCTTTGATACCAATCATTTCGGCTTTGAAGGACGCCATCAGCAAATGTTGACGACGAAGTGAGGCTTGGTCCTGCTGTTGTGGTTTTTCTGAAAAGAAGTCTGCGACACGATTTTGATCAAACGCAAACCGGCGCGCTACTTCGAGGTTGGGGATCTGCGAAAGGAATAGATCCGTCCAACGTTCCATCTTTCTTCGCAGCATATTGAAACGATCAAAAACGGCTTCGTTACTGCCCTGCCCTGCCAACAACAATCGGACGGCTCGATTGCGCGCTTCGATGTGGCTGATGAAGGTCGAATTGGCTAACCCTTGTAGCTCGTCTGACTTTTGATACGCATCGTGAAACAGAACGGTCGCTGCCCAGATACGTGTGAGGAATTCGGACAGCAAAATTTCTTGGACGATAACTTCTAATGCCGGCCAAGGGTCGTGGTCTGGGCTGGGATCGGAGATATCCTTTTCAAACATCTTGAGCGCCGTGATCCAGCGCTGCAGCCGACATTTCGAAGCGGTCCAATATTCGTTGGACGCGTCCAATGCCTGAGTTTTTTGGCCATACGCCAAGCCTCCGCTGTGGGCGGCAATCCATGATCCGAGTTCGGCAAGTTGACTAGCGTGCATCTGTTTTATCTCGTTGAATGATTTTTGCTTGAAAGCCCTCAATCGCAGACCTGATGCCAACAGGCCGTTTCGTTTGGATTCATTTTGCGAACCCCCAAAAACGAGGCAATTTGACGAAAACTACTGTTTTTCACGACTGAAAATCGTGTTGAAAAAATGCCACATGCATACATTTCGCATCAGGGGTGTTGATGATAAGAAACATTATCCACAATTCTTCAATGGAGCGTTCTCCAGCATCGAGCTTTCTCTTGATTGCAAAAGCCATTGTGCCAAAACTGAGAGCCCAACGGCATCAAAAAATTGCTCGGCAAAACAAACTTCAACCACCCAACCCACTCAACTTGTAAAACTTTGACCATTATGACGAACTCGCCTATCTCCGATTTCCTCGACCAGAACTTTTTGCACTTCAACGCGCGGGAACTGGTGGCCGCTTCGCAAGCGTATAAGGATCTTTTGGCCGGCGGTGGAAAGATGCTGGTATCGCTGGCAGGGGCGATGAGCACCGCCGAGCTGGGCATCTCGCTTTCGAAGATGATCCGCGCTGATAAAGTCCATGCGATTTCATGCACCGGCGCGAATCTTGAAGAAGACGTCTTCAACTTGGTCGCTCACGATGAATACCGGCTGGTGCCGCACTACCGCGACCTTTCCCCCACCGATGAACAATCGTTATTGGAAGAGGGTTTCAACCGCGTAACGGATACTTGCATTCCCGAAACGGTGATGAGGCACATCGAAGATCACTTCATGTCCATCTGCGCCGACAACGCAGCGGCGGGAAAAAGCCTAACGCCTGCCGAAGTGTTCTTTGAGATCTTTGCATCGGGAAAGCTAAAGCCACACTATCAAATCGATCCCAAAAATTCGTGGTTGTTGGCCGCTTGGGAGAAGGGGATTCCCGTCGTCTGTCCCGGATTCGAAGATTCGACTTTGGGAAATATTTTTGCAGCGCGCGTCATCGAAAAGAAGATCAGCTCGCATCACGCGCTCTCAACGGGTACCCAGCAGATGGAGAACCTGGTGAACTGGTATCTTGAAACGGATGCCGATTCGCCGATTGGTTTCTTCCAAATCGGCGGTGGCATCGCGGGAGATTTTGCTATTTGCGCTGTCCCAACGATCATTCAGGATTTGAAAAAAGACATTCGACTATGGCAGTACTTTTCT
>CAKZVF010000133.1 GCA_937921995.1 uncultured Pirellulaceae bacterium | reverse complement strand
TACCCGACGTGCGGGATGGGCTCAAGCCGTCTCAGCGGCGGATCCTGGTCGCGATGAATGATCTGAACCTTTCTCCGGGCGCGGCCCGAGTCAAATGTGCCAAGATCTCCGGCGACACCAGCGGTAACTACCACCCGCACGGTGAAAGTGTGATCTATCCGACGCTGGTTCGGATGGCTCAAGAGTGGAACATGCGGCATACGCTGGTCGACAAACAGGGGAACTTTGGTTCGATCGCCGGTCTGCCTCCTGCGGCGATGCGATATACCGAAGCCCGCATGTCGGGCGTCGCGGCGCTGATGCTGGAGGATATTAAGCTCGACACGGTCGACTTCCAGCCCACCTACGACGAACGCCGGATGGAACCGACCGTTCTGCCCAGCAAGTTCCCCAACCTTTTGGTTAACGGATCCAGCGGTATCGCGGTGTCGATGGCGACGTCGATCCCGCCGCATAACTTGGGCGAAGTCTGCGACGCGGTGGATTTGCTGATCGACAACCCCGAAGCGACAATCTCCGAGATCATGACCGTGTTGCCGGGGCCTGATTTCCCCACCGGCGGAATCATCTGTGGCCGCGCGGGTATCATGAAGTCCTATCACAACGGGCGCAGCACGATCCGCTTACGGGCCTTGTGCGAAATCGAAAGTTACAAAAAAGGAAAATCGACGCGCAACCGAATCGTCGTCAGTGAACTGCCGTTTCAGCAGACACGCGACAGCGTCGTCGAAAAGATCGCCAAACTGGTCAAAGAAGACCGCGTCAAAGGCATCGTCGATATTAAAGACCTCAGTGATCTCAAGGATCCGGTCAAGCTGTACATTGAACTCAAGAACGATGCGGATCCCGACGTCGTCTTGAACCAGTTGTATAAATTTTCGCCGCTGCAGACGTCGTTTTCGATGAACTTCATGGCGTTGGTGGACGGGAAACCGCGCGAGTTGTCGATCAAGGATTTCTTGCGCGAATTTTTGCGGCACCGGGTCGAGGTGATTCGCCGGCGGACGGAATTTTTGCTGTCTCGGGCGCGGAAGCAGAAGCACACGATCGAAGGTCTGTTGATGGCGCTGGCCGACATCGACAAGATCATCAAGATCATTCGCGGTTCCAAGACGCAAGCCGAAGCAAAAGTGTCGTTGATGGGCGTCGAGTGTCCTGGTTCGATGATGAAGCAGGCCCTTGGCGAGGACGGATTTGCGATCTTCCAAGAGGAGCGCGGCGAAAAAGACGTCTATAACTTGACCGCGATCCAAGCCGATGCGATTTTGCGGATGACGCTGGGGCAGTTGGTCAACCTGGAACAAGAGCGACTTGGCGAACAGCACGCCAAACTGTTGGCGGAGATCAAAGAGTACCTGCGGATCCTGTCCGATAAAGCCAATATCATGGCGATCATCAAAGAGGACATGGCCGAGATCAAACGCAAACACGCGGACAAACGCCGAACGCGGATGACCGACGAAGAGGTTTCGGACATCGACATGGAGGACTTGATCGACGAAGAGAACATGGTCGTCTCGATCAGTCACCGTGGTTACATCAAACGCACGCCCGTCAGCACGTATCGGGCGCAGAAGCGTGGCGGCACCGGGATCAAGGGTGCCAAGAGCGAAGACGAAGATCCGATCGAACACGTTTTTGCGGCCAGCACGCATGCGTACCTGTTGTTCTTTTCGGACAAAGGAAAAGTTTATTGGTTGAAGGTATTCCAATTGCCGCAGTTGAGCCGTGAGAGTCGGGGGCGGGCGATTGTGAACCTGTTGCCGCTGGATGAAGGCGAATCGATTGCCTCGTGTCGAGCGATCCAGGACTTCAGCGCCGAGGATCATTACTTGATCATGTGCACCCGCAAGGGGTTGGTGAAGAAGACGCCTTTGGTCGCCTATAGTCGACCTCGATCCAACGGAATCATCGCGATTAAATTGCGTGAGGACGATTCTCTGATCAAGGCTGTCGTTGCCAAATCCGGTGATGAATTAGTGATGGCGACTGCGGACGGGATGGCGATTCGTTTCAAGGAATCCGACGCGCGTCCGATGAGCCGCAACACCAGCGGCGTGAAGGGGATTTCGCTTCGCGCTGGCGATGAAGTGGTCGGGATGGTCGTTGCCGAACCCGGCGCGACGCTGTTGACGGCGTGTGAAAAAGGTTATGGAAAACGGACGTTGTTCGGCCCAAATCAAGCGGAATTAGACGCCGACGATTCTAATGGCGAAGATGAGACCAGTGGTTCGGCGCGATATCGGACTCAGAACCGTGGCGGAAAAGGTTTACGTGACATTAAGACGACCGATCGCAATGGTAAGGTGATCAGCATTGTGACCGTCAATGACGAAGACGAATTGTTATTGATGACCAGTGGCGGAAAAATTCAGCGCATCGCGTGCAGTGATCTGGGTGTGATCGGACGGAACACTCAGGGCGTGCGGATCATGCGTTTGTCTGAAAGTGATACATTGGCGGTGATTGCTCGGGTGCCGCGCGATGAGAACGATGATGACGAAGCGGTTGATCAGGCCGATGGTGGTCCATCCAACGGTGACCCTAAAGTCGATGGCGACGTAGCGGCGTCAGATACTACGGATGTTGCAGATACGCCTGAGGTTTCCGATGAGGATGCGAAGCCGGACGAGGATGATCAGGCGTAAGCAAATGAAAGTTGGTGCGTGAAACGTGTATGAAAATCGCATCGCGTTTTAGTGCGGAAAGCACGACATGCGTGAGCCATCAATGCCGTCCCGTCAGGACTAGAAAAAGCGAATGGTCAATTCACCCTCGGACTTGCGTCCGAGGCTTGTGCATGCCATCACTTTGTGATTGACAAAAATCGCCGTGAAAATTGACTACCGCTTCCGCGCGGCCGTCCAGATTTCGGCGGCTTGGCGGCGGAGCCGGTCGGCGTGGTCGTAGGCCTCGATGGTCTCCAGACGGCCGGCGAGTTGTTCCAGTTCGCGTGCACAAGCTCTTAGTTCCTGGGTGCGGTCGGCATAGTCTGATGTCGACGGGGATGGGCTGGAACCGGCAGAAGGATCGGCCTGAAGTGGTTCGGGTCCGGAGCCGTTTTTGCTTTCTTGTTCGGACATGACGCTACGTAGCTCTTCATTGAACAGTTCTTCGGGCGAGATTTCTCCGGCGGCTGTTTCGGATTCATCTCGGGGGGGTGTGATTTCGATCGCGCCAAAGCTTGGCATCTGATCAACGTCTTTGAGCGTTTCGGAAATGCCGCCGCCCAATTGATCGCGGATTTTTTTGATCTCGGCCAAGATGTCTTCGTCGATCGCGGCTGGATCAATCGCCAATGCTTCTTCTGATGTTTCACCATCGGGCGCTTCGTCCGTTATGACGTCCATGGTTGGCGGATCCAAAGATAGCGGTTCCGATGTGATTAAATCGTCAGGTGCAATCTCCTCAGATGGGGCCTCCTCAGAAGGAGCTTCGTCCAGTGAAAGATTGTCTGATGAAGGGATATCGGAGAGTTCCGAGCGCTGGGTTGGCGGAGTGGGTTCTTCTTGGGGCAATTCAAGTTCGGTAGGAGCGACGACCGGCATTTCTTGCTGTGGGGGATCGTTTTTTGCTTCTTGCGTGATGGAACTTTCTGGATTCTCTGGCGTCTTAAAAGATGCAGGATCTGTCGGTTCCGCATTTTCGGATATGGGATTCGCCGCCGGAGGTGAGGCAGATGCCGTCTCCGGTTCAGACTCCAGCGCGGGTCCTGCTGGGATGGGGAAGTTCGTTTTTGGAATTTTATCAGGACGTTGGCTGGCCGATGATTGTTGATTGTCTTGGTTTGTTTTTTGGATTTGATCCGAGTTTGAAATCGGCGGCGGTGGATTGACGGCTTCGGGGCGACTGAGCGGCGTCGTGGGGACCGAGGGTCCGACGACGCGTTCACCGTTGATGATTTGGCCGGGGTAAACTTGGCCGGGATAGCTTTGGCCGGGATAATTTTGCGGCACAAGGTTGGGTTGCGGGAGGTTTGGATACACGTATCGCGGTTGGTATATCAATGTTCCATCGGGGCGCACCTGATATACCTGTGCCATCGTCATGGGGACGGGAGCCGTGCAGAATGAAACTGAGACAACGGCAACAAAGGCACGGCGAAATAATTTTGCATGAAATACTTTTGCATGAAATACTTTTGCATGAGACGATTTTACGCGAAACAAATGGTCAAAGGGGAAAAGTGATTGCATGACGTGAGGACCTTAAACGATAAACTTTTTATCGCTGCTGGAGTTGCTCCGCAGCGTGCTTGTTTTGGCAAGCGATATGTTGAAGGTAACCGATTGATGGATTGTGTCCACTCGTATTTAACGGCGGTACTTTCTTTGCGATTTTTCACTTTGAGGAGGATTGTTTTGAATCCAATTGACGTCTGTTTTATGGCTCTTTGTGGACCATCTGGGAGGGAAGTCGATACCAAAGAAATAGTGAAAACGTTAGGCAACGAACCAGCGGCTAGGCCGCGTTTGTTAAATCAATTTGAATATCAAAACAATACCAGCCCGACGCGCCAGCGAGGGATTATATCGGATGAGATCCCTCGCTTGCATGAGATCCCTCGCTTGCGCGTCGGGCTGGTATCAAATTCGATTTGTAAAACGCGGCCTAGTGCCTCGCCGCTAAACAACGGAATCCTCCGAACGCGAGGTAAGGGGCCATTGTGCTTGCGCCCTACCGGTAGCAAATCGGGGGCACCGGACCCCAAGTACCGAACCGGCCCTACAACTGCCGAATTGGAGTAGAAATTTCGCTATCGTGAGCCGTTTTGCGTAACAAAGATCCTATTTTGAGATAAAATTGTGTTAAACACGACCGCCGCGATGGCGCTGCCATGCCGGTCTGAAAA
>CAKZVF010000132.1 GCA_937921995.1 uncultured Pirellulaceae bacterium | reverse complement strand
AATCAAACTAGGTCTCGGGCGGAGCCTCGACCTCCCGAGAAATAATTAACGCCTTGCCAAACTCACCTGAAATTTTTGACCCGCTGGTCGACCAACTACCCAGCCGCTTCGTCGTCGGAATCGACTTGGGTACGACCAATTCCGCGGTGACCTACGTTGACACCGCGGACACCGATTGGAAGATCCGCGTGTTGTCGATGGAGCAATTGGTGGCCGTGGGTGAGACCGAATCGCTGGATACGCTGCCTTCATTTTACTTTTGCTTCCCGCAGACCGGCCAAAACGAATCGTGCGCTTTACCGTGGCAGAAGAAGTCACCCAACTTCTGCGTGGGTGCCTATGCGCGAGACGAAACGGCCAAGACATCCGGCCGCGGCATCGCATCGGCGAAGTCTTGGCTGTGCCACGCGGCGGTTGACCGGACTGCGCCGCTGTTGCCGTGGCAAGGTGCCGCCGATGTAAAACGTCTTTCCCCCGTGGAAGTATCCAGCAGCTATTTGAAGCATATGCGCGAGTCATGGGATCACCAGTTCCCTGATCATCCTCTGCGCGAACAAGACATCGTACTGACGCTACCGGCATCTTTTGACGAAGTCGCAAGAGAACTGACGATCCAGGCCGCCAGTGATGCGGGGCTCAAACGCGTGGTCTTGATCGAGGAACCCCAAGCCGCTTTTTACGCTTGGGTGTACAAGCACAAAGACGACTGGGAATCAAAAATCTCCGTCGGCCAAAAAATCTTGGTCTGTGACATCGGTGGCGGCACGACGGATTTCACGTTGATTCGCGTGAGGAAATCAGACGGTCAACAAGAAGTGCAATTCCACCGCGTCGCGGTTGGCAACCACTTGATCCTAGGCGGCGACAATCTTGATCTGGCCATCGCGAAGTTCATCGAACAGAAACTGATGGGCGACGGCAACCTTTCTCCGGCCCAGTGGGATGTTTTAGTCGGCATCAGTCGCAACGTCAAAGAGAAGGTGCTTTCAAGTGTCGAAGATGCCGGCGAAGAGATATCGGTCAGTTTACCCGGCCAAGGTTCCAAGTTGATCGGCGGCACACTGACGACCACCGTTTCTTTCGACGAGATTCAATCACTGATTGTGGATGGATTTTTGCCGGCTGTCCCCGTGGATGCAAAGCCTCAGACGCATCAAAGCGGGTTCCAAGAATTTGGATTACCCTACGCCAGCGATCCGGCAATCACAAAGTACCTCGCCGACTTCCTCACCACCCACGCGCACACCGGGTCCGAAACCGATACTGGATCGGAGGGCGATGGCGAATCAGCGCGTCCCAACGTTTTGCTGTTCAACGGAGGCTTCTTTGCCTCGCCGCTACTACGATCGACGCTTCTGAAACGAATCGAAGCTTGGTTTAGGGCAGGGGAGGGCGATCAATGGAGCCCGCAGGTGCTGGAAAACGATCGCTTAGATCTGGCCGTGGCCAGAGGGGCGGCTTACTACGGGATGGTGCGGCGCGATCAAGGCGTGCGAATTGCGGCGTCACTGGCGCGCAGTTATTACATCGGCGTTGGTGATGGGAAAGCCGTTTGCATCATGCCCGGTAGCGCTCAGTCCGGAGAATCATTCACGCTTGACGACCAGCAGTTCCTGCTGACTCTTTCGCAGCCGGTCGAATTCCCCATCTTTGTTTCCAGCGTTCGATTGGCGGACAAAGTCGGCCAAGTGATTCCGCTGGATCAGGAACAACTGCGTCCGCTGCCACCCATTCGGACGGTGTTGAAGGTCAAAAGCAAAAATGAGAAGCGCGATGTGGCGGTGAAGTTACGTGTGGGCCTTACAGAGATCGGTACCATTGCGCTCTCCTGTCACCAAATCGACAGCGACCGAAGTTGGCAGCTCCAATTCGATGTACGCTCAACGACACAAACGGATGTTGACGCCCATTCTGGCAGCGGCGAAACGGAAGGCTTCATCGACGAACAAACGTGGCAGCAGTGCGAACAAGCCATCGCCGCAGTGTTCGCGCAAGAGAACGCCGAAAACGACTTGGCCCCGCGTGAGTTGATGAACACGATCACAGAAATCTTAGATGCCGAGCGTACCCAATGGCCGATGCCCGTGTTGCGGCGCATTTGGGAATCGTTGATGCAGCATATCGACGGAAGGTCAAAAAGCGCCAAGCATGAATCGCGCTGGTTGAACCTGCTGGGTTTTTCATTGCGGCCGGGCTACGGCGTCGCGCTGGACGATTGGCGCGTCACGGAGACTTGGCGGAACGTACGGAACAAGCTCATTCACCGGTCTCCCAACATTCAAACCGAATCCCTAATTCTCTGGCGTCGACTCAGCGGTGGGCTGACGGCGGGGCAGCAATCGGCAATCGCGGCTCCTCTGCTTGCGTCCATCCGCGCCTTGGCAAAACAAATGTCGGGTAAACCGGTCAAAGGGAATGCGGTTCCAACTAAGCCAGAAGATTCAATCGAAGTTTGGCGATTGCTGGGATCCTTGGAACTGTTGTCTGTGCGTGAGAAGATCCAACTTGGCGATTTGATTTTATCGCTATGGAACAAATCAAAGCTCGCCGGTGCCCGAGATGCCATGGCGTGGGCCGTCGGTCGCCTTGGTCAGCGCGCGCCCATGTACGGCCCATTGAACTCGGTCGTGCCCGCGGCTGATGCGGGACGCTGGTTGAAAACACTGTTACAGGAACACGACGCGTCTCCTGCGTTTCACTTGGCCGCCACCCAGATCAGCCGCAAGGTCGACGATCGTTATCGCGATATCAATTCATCGTTGCGAGCCGACGTTGCGGATTGGTTGGAACGAGAAAATGCTCCGGCACGTTATATCGCTTTGGTGAATGAAGGAGGCAGCTTTGACTCCGAAGAACGGGCTCAGGTGTTTGGCGAATCGTTGCCGCCAGGTTTACGGCTGGCTTAGCGATTGAAAATTTAATCGTCAGTTCGCAGGGCCGGTTCCCACCGGCCATTTTGCGTAAAGGAGGGCCGCGGCCGGTAGGGACCGGCCCTACGGTCTATCGCGTTTTAGCTGCTGATTCAGCTTGGTTCGTACCAAAGATAGCCATCACAGAATAGTTTTAGCGTTGGTATCTCATCAGGATTTGTAATCAAATCTTTCGAGACAATTAAGCCCGGCACGTTGGGGGCAAACCCGGGAACGTTTAGTTTTTCGAGAAATCCCAACCACTGCTTCTCTAAAAGATCGTCTTGTGCCTCGTACCAAAACAGCGCAGACCGGAAGTCGAAACCTTGTTTTAGCGGTTCATAAAGTTGAGGTCGCAGCTCGTCGACCAAAGACTCAGGTATAAGGGTCCCATTTCCAATGCCCGTTGGTGATACACACAGCGTATGCCAATCACCAGCATGCTCGCTGAATTTTTCAGGGTGCCCCCAATGACGATGCGGTTTGATGTGCTCAACATCGCAGCCAATGGTTCCAAAGTCACGGGTGACAAGTTCAAGATCGTCGTAGATATCGAACAGCGATTCAGCGACGGATACGTTGTTGGCGCAATCGACCGCTAGGTTTGTGAAGATAGCCATTTCGCTTGAGACCTAGCTGGATAAAGAAAACATACAAATGCAATCACTCAGCCAATGCTCCTCTGCCGAACTGTTGCCGCGTTCAAAACAATAATCTGCAGGCACGTCGTCGATAGAACCACGATTCGAGGCTCACTTTTACTCTTACATTCGGCCTTTTGTGCATCGTTTAATGCAGCTGCAGGATTCGTAACCTCATCCACTACCCAAATCCTTTGCCTATTTCGCAAACAGGTCTTCTTCGATCAGATGGTTGGGAAACTCAGAGGTGTCTTGGCAGCAGAGCTGCTCCATGACTTGATGCAGTTGACGTTTGAGCATCGCCATCGTGTGGTTTCCGCCGGCTTCGCCGAGTGCACCGACGCCGTACATGAACGTGCGTCCCATGAAAACGAAGTGAGCCCCACATGCCATCGCTCTGGCCACATCGGGGCCGCCTCGGGCTCCGCCGTCTACCATGACGGTACATTTATCACGGAACTTTTTGGCTAAGTGGTACAGCGGCTTGATCGTTGACTGCCCGGCATCCAACTGCCGGCCACCGTGATTGGAAACGATGAATCCATCGCAGCCCAATCGCAAGGCTCGTTCAGCGTCTTCTTCGTTAACGATCCCTTTGACAACCAATTTGCCCGGCCAGCGATCTCGGATCGGTTTGATTTTTTCTTCATTGAGCCGCCCCGAGAAAGTCTTGTCCATGAACTTGCCCAGCTCCGCCATGTTCAGTCCTGGCGGAATGTACTTCTTCAGCGTCGCGAACTCAGGCGAACCGTGCTTGAGCGTATTGATGGCCCAAGTTGGTTTGCAAGTAATCTGAAAAATGTTCTTCAGCGACATGCTTGGCGGCATCGCCAGACCATTACGAATGTCGCGCGGGCGAAATCCGAATGACGGAACATCGGCCAGGATCACTAACACGGGAACGTCCACATCTTTACAGCGATCCATGATGTCGTCGCGCATCGAATCTTCAGTTGGATGGTACAGCTGAAACCAGGCTTTGCCATCGGTCAATTCCGCGGCGCGTTCGATGCTGGTCGTGCTGACGGTGCTCAGGCAAAACGGCATGTTGTGCCGGTGAGCGGCGGCGGCAAGAATTTCGCCGCAATTAGGCCACATCAAACCTTGCAGTCCCACTGGAGCCACGCCAATGGGCGCATCGTAGGTCTCGCCGAAAATCGTCGTCTTCATGTCCGATTTAGTGTGCTCGCTGAGATACTTCGGCATCAGCTCGACCGATTGAAGCTCCGAGACGTTCCGGTGCAAATTGACGTCCTCATTACAGCCACCATCAAGATACTCGAAAACGAATGGCGGCATCCTGCGTTTGGCACGCTGACGAAGGTCGTCCGTCGAAGGATAAGCGGAGATAAAATCAGTTGCTACATCAGCGGCAGAAGTTGCAGGCATTGAAGGCGTTTACCTAATTGAGTTGACGAGTTTCGATCTTTGTAATGAAGTATAGCCGAACTTTATAATCAGAGTTAACTAAATCCAGTTCGACAACATGGCCGTGAAATCTTTTGAATGTCGCAAAAACGCTACAGTTTAAGCGAGGACTTTAACTCTCCAATCCCTTTCGATTGTCCCATCACCAATAATGTATCATTTTCAGTGATTTCGGAGTCGGGAGATGGATTAAAAGTAAAATCTCCATCGCCGTTTTTAATGCCCACCACCAAGAGATTGAAATTCGTTTTGATTCCTGAATCAGCTAACGTTTTTCCTGCGATGGAGCTGTTCGCGGTGATCTGAAATTCATCCAACTCCATATCCAAATGAGAGGCTTCTGCGAAAAGTTCGACCAGATCAGCGGTCGAGGGGCGCGAGATCATACGTTCGATGTGCTGAGCCCCAACATGGTGGGGCATCACGATTTTGTTAACACCGGCTTGGCGTAGTTTACGGCAACTGGTTTCACGTTCTGATTTTGCCAAAATCTGAATATCGTCACGTAGGTTGCGGGCGGTCAGGGTAATGAAAACATTCTCGGCATCGGACGGGAGTGCCGCGACGAGCGCTTTTGCGGTGGCGATGTTGGCTTCACGAAGTACAGAATCTTCGGTGGCATCTCCGGTCACCGCCAATAGCCCCAATTCATCGTTGGCGCGAACGGTCATCTCGGGATCTATGTCGATGACCAAGAAAGGAATTTTTCGATGCTTCAATTGGCTGGCCAGATCCGACCCCAGACGGCCAAACCCGCAAATGATGACATGGTCGGTAAGGTTGTCAATTTCTTTGGTCATTCTTCTTCTCCCCAGAGCACGGTCGACTTCGCCTTCCAATAACATCTGAATGAATCCACCGATGGCATAAATACTGGCGGACACACCCAGTAGAATCACGGCGATGGACAGCATCTGCAGTTCTGGCGTCTGATCGCTACGTTCGCCATAACCAACGGTGGAAACGGTGATCACCACCATCCAAACAGACTCCAGCCAGCTATAGCCTCCAATGATCCGGTACCCTAGCACCGCAGCCATCACCACGATCGCTAACATCACAGCACCGCGTCGGATTCTGGTGAAGGTAGAAGGCATGGTAAAGAGAAAAGCTTCTTGGGGGGATCGTTATCTTCAGAGCGTCAAAAGATAACGGCTCTACGCCCCTTCGCCAATAATGGCTAGGTCCATCATTCGAAAATACGCAAAGTGCCATCCGCGAAACTGGCCAGCAGAAAGCTGACACTTGTGCCCAATCGGCTCGCCTACTTACGCCACACGACCCGATGCACGTAGTCCGTGTAGCTGACGAGAATCCGGACCACTTTCTCCGAAACGTTGGGCATCGAATAATCAGCCACCTGGCGAAGCAATCGCTGTTGGTCGCGCGGTTGGCTGGCCAGAATATTGACCGCCTGGATGATACGTTCGGGGTTGAGCCCGGTCATCATAACCGACGCTTCTTCCATCGCTTCTGGACGCTCGTGGGCTTCACGAATGTTGATGGCGGGAAAATTCAAAATCGAAGACTCTTCGGAAATCGTTCCGCTATCCGAAAGCGTTACTTTGGCGTTCTTTTGAAGGCAAACGAAATCCGAAAACGAAAGCGGCTTCAGCAACGAGATCCGCTCGTCAAACTCCAGCCCCAACGCCTCAATCTTTTTGCGGGTTCTGGGATGAGTCGAAAAGATGATCGGACAATCGTGATCCTGAGCGATTTGATTCAGCGCCTTGTGCAGGTTGCGAAAATTGACTTCGCTATCGACGTTCTCTTCACGATGCGCACTCACGGCAAAATAATTATGTTTGGTCAGTTTCAAACGCGAAAGCACATCGGACTGTTCAATTTGATCGCCGTAGTGGTTGAGCACCTCGAACATGGGGCTGCCGGTTTTGATGATACGATCCGGCGGCAATCCTTCCCGCAACAGGTACTCGCGGGCGATGTCGCTGTAGGTCAGGTTGATGTCGCTGATGTGATCGACGATCTTTCGATTAATCTCTTCAGGCACGCGCTGATCGAAGCAGCGATTACCAGCCTCCATGTGAAACACGGGCACCTTTTGACGTTTAGCAGTCAACGCCGCCAGACAGCTGTTGGTATCACCAAGGATCAGCACCGCATCGGTCGGGTTCTCAGCCAGCACGGTGTCGAACTTACTGATCGTATTGCCAATCGTTTCAGCCGCGTTGCTACCGGCGGCCTCTAAAAAGTGATCCGGCCGCGGAATGCCAAGATCCTCAAAGAAGATCTCGTTCAATTCATAGTCGTAGTTCTGCCCCGTGTGAACCAGCGTTAAATCCAGGTGCTCATCGACCGCCGCGATCACGCGCGACAGACGAATGATCTCCGGTCGAGTCCCGACGACGATGGTGACTTTTAATTTTTTCATTTGATTACCGGCACCCAGTGAGTATCGGGGCGTTGAGGATTAAATATTTCATTGGCCCAAAACAACACAATCATGTTTTGGTCGCCTGTATTTTCAATGGAGTGCGTGTATCCCGGCGGAATATCAAGGACGCGAATGGTTTTGTCGTCGACCGGATATTCGATGACCTGATCGGAGTCCAACATGCGAAAGCGAATACAACCTTGGCCTTGGATCAGACAGAACTTTTCCACCTTCGTATCGTGGTAGTGGTTACCGCGCGTGATGCCGGGTTTGGTGGTCGAGACAAAAATCTGGCCTAACGCATCTGATTTAATCCACTCGAACAACCAACCTCGATCATCCGTTCTCAGTTCAACGTCGTAACCAAAATCATCCTCGGGCAGAAACGACAAATAAGTGCTGTAGAGATACTTTGTGAACTTGTCCGACATGTCGGGAATCTTCAGCGTCTGGCGTACTTTTGCGATCGCTTGAATCTGTTCAGCAAGGTCGCCCAGCGTCACGTCAAACGTCTCTTGCACCTCTTGAAAAACTTTTTCTGTCGCCGAAGCGTCTAAGTGGCGTATCAAACACCGCACGACTTCGTCGATATAGACGAACGTTAAATCGACCGAGGGATCGTTGACTTGGATGTCTTGTTTGCGGGCGATGTTGTGACAGAAGGTTGCCACGACGGTGTTGTATTGTGGCCGCGATCCCTTGCCGAACACGTTGGGAAGCCGGTAAATCGCAACCGGATTTCCCGTTTCACGTTGATATTCGGTCAGCACGTTCTCCGCTGCCAGTTTGCTGCGTCCATAATCGTTGTCGCGCGTCGCCTGGGTCGAAGACGAAAAGATGATCGCGGGTGGACTGCTGGAATTTTTTGCAGCCTCCGTCAACGATTCCGTCAGCCCGCAGTTCACGGTTTGGAAGTCTTCCACATGTTTGGGGCGGTTCGCGCCGGCAAGGTGAAAGACAATGTCCGCTTGATCGACCAAGCCGGCCAATGATTCTGGCGAATCCTTGGAGGTGAACTCCAGAACCTTGACGGCGTCCTCTTCGGGCAACCGCTCTAGCGCCACTTTAAGGCTCTTGCCGATGAAACCCTGCGACCCCGTAATCAAAATAGTTTTCATGTTGTGTCAATCTTTGGTTTTGACTGGTTTTGATTAAGAGGAGCGAGCTGCTTTCCAGCTCTCGAGTTCGTTGCGAACGTACTTGAGGGTCAACAACTTTTCCTTCACGCCTTCAACATCAAGCCGGGTCGTGTTGTGCGAGTTGTAGTCTTCTGATTTTGGCGAACGGATCTTTCCTTCGCTAAAGAACTTGTTGTAGTTCAGGTCGCGATTGTCTGCCGGGATTCGATAGTAGTCGCCCATATCTTCGGCTTGAGCCATTTCTTCGCGGGTCAGCAAAGCTTCGTACAGTTTTTCGCCGTGACGCGTTCCGATGACTTTGACTTCGCTGTCGGCTTCGAACAGTTCGACGAGTGCTTGAGCCAGATCGGCGATCGTACTGGCGGACGCTTTCTGCACAAACGTGTCGCCTTGATGACCATGGGTGAAGGCATAGACCACGAGGTCAACCGAATCTTCCAGCGACATCAAGAACCGTGTCATCTCGGGGTCGGTGACGGTCAGCGGTTTACCGGCCTTGATTTGGCTGATGAACAGCGGAATCACAGACCCGCGCGACGCCATCACGTTTCCATACCGCGTACAACAAAAACGAGTTTTATCAGGGTCCGTTAAACGCGCTTTGGCAACGACGATCTTCTCCATCATCGCTTTGCTGATGCCCATCGCATTGATCGGGTAGACGGCTTTGTCGGTGCTGAGCGCGATCAAACGCGAGACGCCACATTCAATCGCCGCGTTACAAACATTCTCGACGCCAATGACGTTCGTTTTAACCGCTTCGTAGGGGTAAAATTCGCAGGACGGCACCTGTTTCAAAGCGGCGGCTTGAAAGACGTAATCTACACCGACCATCGCCGATTTGATGCTGGTGAAATCGCGCACGTCGCCGATGAAAAACTTGACCTTTGGATTGGCCAGGCTGACTCGCATGTCTTCCTGTTTCTTTTCATCGCGACTGAAGATTCGAATTTCGGCGACCTTGTCGTCACGCAGGAATCTTTGCAAAACGGTGTTGCCAAAAGATCCAGTGCCGCCAGTAATTAAAAGTGTTTTGCCTTCGAACATTTGATTTTCGGTGGAAATGAGGTTTGTGATTTAGTCAGCGCGTTCAAGGCAGAGTTCGTAATCGTTGCCTTGTCCGCGACCAGAGGATTGATTTATGCAGATGCGTTAGTGTTGAGTGGCTTTGTGATTTTGCCCATCATCGTCAACAGGCGATCGGCGACTTGGAATTTCGATCGTTTCCACGCCAGAAGATGGAACAGAGGTTTCGTGGGTCCCGGGAAATAGTTGATCGGGCCTTCGACTTCGACGTAAGCAAATTGAGGCGTCTCGAAACCAACCGCAGCCGCGATCTTGGCGATTTGAGGTTCGCTATTGAACTTGTACTGCACCGGGTAGTGGTACTCGTCCAGATCGTCTTGTTTACGAATCACGCTCAGCACCGCTTCGTCGATCTTCAATTGCTTGAGGAATTGAGCGGTGAAGGTGAAGTAGTGCTTGATATTGGGTGTGGAAAAGTAATAGGTGCCGCCGGGTTTGAGCGCGTCATAGAGCGTTTTGCAAAAACTTTCGGGTTCCGCCACATGCTCCATCACCATCCAGCTGTAGGCGATATCAATCGAGTTGGGCTGCAAGTTGGCATCTTCCATCAGCGCGTTTTGTGTTTCGTCGAACAGGCCTTCATCAGGAACCATATTCGGATCCGGTTCAAGGCCCACGTAACGACCGACGTGTGGCTTGATCGCCCATTGCCAATCGCTCTCCCGAGCCATCCCGGCACCGCAGCCGATATCAAGCACCGTTGGTGTCTGCCGTTGTTTTAAGTCAGCGACGATCAGATTGGCAAACACGCGTCTACGTTCGGAAACATTTCGAAAGTTATAAGCGCCGCTAAGTTCTTCAAATGACATCTGGTCATTTGGCATGATTGGCGCAAGCAAGCTCTCTGAAAATTCAGTGCTGCCACGTGGTTGGTCTGTCGTTTGAATCATTAAATCACTCATGCATCAGTTAGAGTTGTATGCCAGATGTTGTTGGCCAAGGGAATCAATAACGCTGTCCCATTTTTGAAGAATGGCGTCTTGTCCAAAAAGTTCTTGGCCAACTTTTTGTATTTTTGATTTATCTTGATCAGCCGTTTTTGAAAGAGCGAATTCTTCGTTGATCGCCTCGGCGATATCGGGCGCTGTTAGACCTGTGGACACCGACCCTAATTGCCGATTGACGATCAGCTGCGCCAATTCGCTGTCGCGTTCGAGCAGCCCCAAGATGCGGCAGCCCGCCTCTAAATACGTCATCGTTTTGCTTGGGTACGCACAGCGGATCACGTTGGGGCTGAGCGATACGATCGACAAGTCCGAATCATGAATAACCCGCATGATTTTTTCAAGCGGTTGGAAAGGCCGGAAGAAGACAGTTTGGTCTAAAACACCCGCCTTTTGGGCCGTTTCCTTGAGATGCGTCTCAAGCACTCCCGCACCAACAAAAAAGAAATGAATGTTTTGGTTGTCCTTGAGAGCAATCGCAGCCTTGAGGACCTCATCCAAATGCTGGAAACGACCAAGGTTACCCGCGAACAGCACACGGAACACCGAAGGCTGTTTATCAAAAGACGCGTCGACTTCAACGTCCGGATCGAAACGATCAATGATAAAATTGTTGATCACGTGCATGTTGTCTTGTTTCAATCCGCGCTGGCTTAACGTCGTGGTCATGTCCTCAGACAGAGTAACGATCGCGTCCGCTCGGCGGCAGTTTCGTCGATCAACACGGGATACTAACTTGGCAAGCCAACCGCGCTTCATCATGCCATTGGCCTGAGCGATCTCAGGATAAATATCTTGGCAATGATAAAGATACTTCCAACCATTGATCCAGCTTATCCATCGCGCGGTCAGCGCGGTGACCGTGGGAGGAAAGGAGCCGACGGTCATCAGATCATAGCGCCGAAATCTCACAAAGCTGTGCAGCACCAATTGGCTCAGGAATAAGAACACGTTGACCGCTCGGCCGATCGTATTTTTTTTATCTTCTTTGAAAAGCGAAACGCGAATCTCTTCGACGCCGTCTCGCATCACGCGGCGGGGCAGTTTTTCGGTAGTGACGTTGTTATATCCAGGTTGCGTCGAAAAAACGGTCACTTGATGTCCGCGCGCAGCAAAACGATCGGCCATAATCCGAAGCATTTGCGGATACGCGCCTACGTCGGGCGCGTAATATCGGTGGACAATCAAAATCCGCATGGGGAACTTTACCTGCCAAACTCAAAGCGTGGGAAGCGAATAGAAAACGACGATCTGAACCGAAAGTTAGCCGGCCACTTGGGCGGCGTTGTTGAGTTCTTCGGCGTGTCTTTGAACCCAAGAATCATCCTTCTCATAGCCGACAGAAATCAACTGTTGGCCAGCGTAGTGATTGAACGCTTCACAGGCTTCCACGGAAAAATGATTCTTCCAGTCGCCCGCGATTCCCTTCCTCACAAACGATTTCTTGTTCTCTTGCCCCTGTTTTCGCCCGCTGAGCTTCTTGAAACTGTAGTTCTCGACGATTTCGTTGGCCCGATCGATGCCCAGCTCTTTCCCAGTCAGTCGATGCGTGGTGTCGACGAGAATTTGGGCGGCGTTGGTTAACAAGTCTTCGTACTTAACCACCGCAACGTCATGGCACAGCCAATCATCAATGAACTGCGACCAACTGAAATGAAAGGTCTCTTTGACGTGGGTATCAAAAAGCTGTTCAATGAAACGAGGCATATTACCGCGGATATCATCGTAGTCATCGAAGACCAAATGCTTCCGATAGTGATCAACACCGAATTGCTTGTTGATCTCATTTTTATTCAGCATGTAGTAGTAAGCCGAAACCATGATGTCGCGTCCATCACGAATGACGACCGTGACGTTCTTGAATCGTGGGCTGTAGAGATGATGGCCTGAGAGAATACATGGCTGTATCTTCGCCGGAGTCGAGTTACGTGGAAACGGCAACTCCAAACAGTCCGACAACATTTGGCTGAACCAAGTGCCGCCAGATTTTGGGTACTCAGGCACCAAGTAAATCGGGAGTGCCCCGGAAAGTCCGTGCCACATAACAAGGCGTTTAAGTCCGCGTGCGCGGTGGATCGTTCTGGCAATCATTGTGTCAACTCGAGTGGTCGGTGGATTTGAGGGAACCTGTTCTCTTCACTGATTTCGGCAGATTCGGACGTTGCTTGAGCCGGTCCGCGCACCATGCCGATGAACAAAAGGATCATGTAAATGGGGGCGAGATCGAGCCCCGCTTTGACGATGCCGGTGCCGAGGTCATTTCCTAATGAAAAGATGACAAAACGCGTGGCGATCATCGTGTAGATCAAAATACTAGTTGGGTTGTATCGATGTGGGTAGAACGAAAGAAATATCTGACGAAACAATAGGCCGGCGCAAAACAAGCCTACCCACACGCCTCCGATTCCAAAGTTCCAATGGAGTTCGCCAATCAATCCTGGCGGAACGCCTGACAGGCTTCCTCGATAGCCAAAAATCTTTTGATTAACGGTCAAACCTTGGTTGGCCCAAATCGGTTTGTCAGGCCAGTATTGGCGAGGAATGGGAGCAGCCATCCAAGCGTATAACATTTCGCCTTTACGGTACCCCATCTTCCGAGGCACTCCGTTGATAATGTGACAACACTTGGAAATGTCCAACATATTTCGTCCGCTGAGCGTCTTCTGAAAGAGCATTCCCATGGAGTTAATATTGACTTCGTTTCGTTGGCCCCGAGCAAAGAGCATCGCAATCATCAACATCGTGGCCACGGTCAGCGAACCAAGCATCAACTTGACGCTGACGCGGCGATACATGTAGTAACAAATAACCGCACAGTCCAGCAAGATAAGCGCAACGCCCGCGCGACTGTTCAGCACCACCGCCAGGGAGATCGACTGCAACATCGCCATGACCATGACCAGGCCGGCAAACGACAGGAATGACTTCTTGTTGTGAATTATCCAGAGCAGGCAAAAGTAAACGATGAACTTCGAAAAGGCGGCACCACGACAAAACAGATAGGACGTGCTGTGCATCCGTTCGGCACCCTCGGCACGAGCATCCAAAAATCGTTTCTGAGAGAGCGACGTAAAACTACTGAAGCTCACACCCGAGGTGACGACAAAAGCAGCAAAGCTTAAAATCGCAATCGCACCGACGACAAAAAGAACGATCTGCAATCGCCGACCGTTCCACTGGACAACGCGCGGCAGGAATATCCAGTCCAGCGTTGTCCGCGGAAACCGAATCATGTATCCGAACACGAACAGGGAATACCCAATCAGCAAAACATAAGCCCCTTTTAGGAATACCTCGGGTTCTTGATGGAGCAAAACATGTTCGGCAATGTAAGGATCGTTGTGACGCACCCAGAAGATATAAATCAATTTGACCGGAGTACCGATCAGCACCAACAGGCTTACCAATACGATCGGTTCAAAGACACTGATCGGTTTTTGGGCAAACAGTGGAATCGAAATCACAACAAGACACATCGTCCCCAGCAACGAGATAATAAATTCTTTCTCGTTCTGGGCGACCACGAAGGTGAGGACCAAGCACGCCAATGCGGCGGCCAAGACCACCATCTTGTAAAACTCGATTGGCCAGCGGCTGTCAGGTTGTTCGATATTTTGCATGCAACTTTATGTCAAAGTTCGAAACAAAGATTTGCCGGCCCAAAATCGGGACCATGTGAATCTTGATTCAAGTTTTATAAGTGAACCTGAAGATAGTTTTACGCGGAAAAGCACCAAAGCCACGAAGGCTAAGATTGCGATTATTTTAAGTGGAATCAGCCAGAAAACCGTTTCCGCAGGGAGGCACCAAGCCACTGCCGCGAAAGCCAAGAAAACAGCCGCCGATTGCAGCATCGCTTGGGTTTCCCATTGGATGTTATAGATCTTCTTCGTCACGACAAGCGTCGAAATCGCCATCACCGAGTAGGCGGAGATGTTGGCGATCACGGCGCCCCAAATTCCGATTATCGGAATTAAAGCGAAGTTAACTCCAATATTTACCAATAAACCCGTGCCCGAAATCATGGAAAGCATGCCCGTTTTACGCTCGTAGAACAAGGGTTGATTGACCGCCAAAAAGACTGCCATCGACATAAAACCCAACAAAACAAACTGCATCACACGCGCCGATTGGGTATACGAGACACTCGTTGAGGAGCTGAAAATTGAAACAATTTCAGGGGCAAAGAAAATTCCGCACAGGGCCGAAAAAAATGTAGCCACGAAGTAAATCGAGGCGATTTTGCCAAACTGACGGTGACTATCGGCGGATTTCGCGTTTCGAAAATAAGCCGGCAGCCAAGCGGCTCTCATGGATTGAACGACGATCGAGAGCGACGCCGCCAGCACAAATCCGATGTTATAAATTCCGATTTCTGAAGTTTCTACGTATTGCTTGAGAATCAGGCGATCAGCGCCCATCAGTGCTCCCATAAAAAAGGCATGCGGCAGCACGGGCAAACAATATCCAAAAATATCGCGCCAATTCACCATCAGCAGCTGTGGCATCGCTCTGCGAAAAAGGACGATCGCTGAGAAAACAACAAACAGACTGTAACTGGTCAATTCACCCAAAACGACGCCGGCAACGCCCCAGCCAAGCCCGGCGACGAAGTAGATCACCAAAATCGTCGTCAATAAAAATTGGCCAAACGTGAATGCACGATAGGCCACAGGCTCCTCGCGTATGTTCAACCAGAACTCAACGATGTTGATTCCTCCGCGCAAATACCCCGCGGTGATCGCGACGAAAATCAAGTAAAGAGGAATCGTTTGACCGGAGACGTTGTGATACCACCAACCAAGTAACAGCGTTAGTCCGTAAAAAGGTACCCCTCCGACCAACCGTGACAGCCATAGGGAACTGGCCAGCGCATCGCCGTTTTCTTTGTAGTCGACATAAAATTTTTGAACCGCGAACGAAAAACCAAAACCCAGCAACGTCCAGCAAGAGAAACTGATCGCCTGTAAAACCGCATACTCACCGATTTCAGCTTTGGATAAAAAAGCCATGTAAAAAGGCAGCAGAATAATCCGCGCCCCTTTGGTCAGCATGTCGCCGACAAAGTAGATCAACGAAAATCGCAGAAACCGGCCCATGCCGCGCGGCGAATCGGCGGTGGATTGAACTGCCTCTTGTGAGTCGCTCATGGTTTCAGCAGCTTTCCTCTGAAACCCCAAGCAGCGGATTCCACCATTGCTCCAGCGGGGGATGCAGTGCAATCAGCTCACGCATTTGCCCTTCTATCGTTTGGCAAACATCAGCCGGAAGTACTTCGCGCAGATTTACTTTCTTGCCCGAGGGGCCCGTTTTGGAATAGAAGATATTTTTAACCAACCGCGACTTTTTCAATTCGTCAAGAATTTTGTACGCACCAATCTGCCTGAGAAAGAACGCGAAATTCATCGCCGCCTGCCCCAGCATTTTCGACTTCGGTGCAATCGCTTCATTAACGCGCTCTCCAGTGACCGGCGGTTGGAAGCTTTCATCGACCTCTAAGAAACGATATATCTCCTGAACCACATCGGCTGACTGCGTCATTAATCGCTCAAAGATGAACACGTAAATTTGGTTCGACGGGAAAGTTTCGAAAAACGGTCTCAGGTGCCGAGCCAGCATGACTGCCTCAAGCAACGATTCGGTATCTCCGGAATTAAGGATGCCCTTTTTCGCGCGATGGTCATAACCACTGCCCATGACTTTGCCGACATGGAAATCGAGATCATTTTCAACTTCAGTCAGCGGAAGCCCGCGGCGTATGCCAAAGCCATGAAATGAATTCAACAATGAAAACGGATCGCGCACGTTAATAATGATCTTCGTCTTCGGGTTGAACTGGAGAATGCGATCGGCAACCTCGGGTTGTGTGTAGTAGCAATTCGAGATTTCACCAATGATTTTACCACTGCTGTTTTTGAACAGGCTTTCGTACCACTGGTAGCCACGATCGAAATTCGTATTGAAGAATTCCGTTTCCTTAATTTTGGCCATGCCAATTTCAGGGTGAGCCTCTAAGACTTCCAGCAACCAAGAACTGGCGCAGCGGCCCGGACCGATGTTGATGAAATGTGGACCTGCGGTCACGTTATTACCTTCCGACCAGACCATGCGGGAACCGCTATTAGCGGGATCCTTTCATCACCGTTCCGATAGTGCGAAGAACAATTTGAAGATCCAACGCCAACGATGCATTTTTTATATAGTAGAAATCGTAGGTCAACTTGTTGTAAGCATCTTCGACGCTTGCTCCGTACGGGTAGTTCACCTGAGCCCATCCAGTCAGACCGGGTTTTACCAAGTGCCGTTGCTGGTAGAAGGGAATCTGTTCGGAAAGATCACCGACAAATTCGGGACGCTCGGGACGAGGGCCGATCAAAGACATTTCGCCTTTGAGCACATTCCAAAACTGAGGAAGTTCATCCAAACGTGTCTTACGCAGGATCTTCCCAACAGCAGTAATGCGGGCGTCATTCTTGACGGCCCACTGGGCTCCGTTTGCTTCCGAATTCGAAGCCATCGTGCGGAGTTTGTAGATGCGAAACGATCGACCAAAGCGGCCCGTGCGTACCTGAGAGTAAAAGATCTTGCCTTTGCTCTCGAGCTTGATCAAAATGGCGGCAATGAGAATAAACGGAGCCGTCACAACTAAACCGACTGCCGAAACAGCAATGTCGATAAATCGTTTGACGCCCTGGTAGTAAGGGTGTGATAAGTCCAACCGCGTTGAGAACAACCATTGGGCGTCAATCTTATCAACGGGGATAAGGTTGTACCTTTCTTCAATGAAGTCCGAGTACGAGGAGACCTTTACGCCCGCATCCAAACAACCCAGCAGTGCCAACTCGTCCTGAGCGGTTAACCCAGAATCAAAAACGATTTCATCAACGTCTTCTTCGACGGCCCAATTTCTCAAGTAGACCTTCGCCGATGGAGGAACCGTCAGTAAAACCGGAAGCGGGTTCTCTTCAACAAAACCAATGGCTTTCTTACAGAAAGTCTCAGCGCCGATGAAGCAAACTTTTTGCTTGAACGTTGAACTCCAATTCCACGATATGCACCGCGTCGCCACCAGCCCAAGGACCGACAACAGCGACGAGATAAGAATCACGTAACGGCCAACTCTAAGGAAAGAAAACAGCATCCAACACAACGACAGCAATGACATCGCAATCAATGTCGTGACCAGACACCGCACAACCAATTCTGTGATGTTGCTACGCTTGCGTGGATCGTGCAGTCCCGCAACATGGGCGGTGGGCAAAAACAGCAGCGCGAACGTAACCGCACAAGGCAGTAATTTTACCGCCGTTTCAGAAGTCGCGACTTGATCGGCAACCGGACTTAACCAGTAACCAAAGAGAATCGCAACAAACGCAACCAAGCCGTCGTTGACCGACCAGCCTAGGGTACCAAAACTGAACAGACGCCTTCGGCTAAGGCGCTTGACCCGTTTTTCGAAAAAGAGCGCCTCTGCTGCTTCATCACGCTGTTTACGCCGGTCTTCGTTCATTGTTCCGACAACGGGGCGTTTGGGGCGTTTAGGGCGATTGAGTGACGTATCGGCAATGTTTGAAGGCATGACAATATTTCTGGCGAAAGCGGGCAGGGACCAAGATAGTTGCGGCTGTCCAAAATACTTGGGAAACCGTTGGCCAGTAGAGGTCCAATATTATTCGATCGCCACTTTAGATAGAAAAGTAGAGTATGAACAAATAAAGAACGCTTTGGATTGGCAAACGAGCTAGCACAACCGGAATTTCAAATCAAAAAAAGCGACGCTCATCACTTTGAGCGTCGCTTAATAGATTTCTCAAATCCGGCAAAGATTACTCATCCGGAGTCGCTGCATCATCGTCATCACCAGCTGCAACTGCAATCGCTGTGATGCCGCCGATGATAGCCAAACGACGGAAGTTCAAACCACCGCCACCGAGTCCACCACCGCCACCGAAGGCACCGCCGCCACATCCACAGCTTCCGCCGAATGACTGAACAGTGCTTCCGCCGCATGGTGTTGCTGCTGCACATGAGTTGCAAGAACCAGAACCTTCGTAAACAACATCTGAGAATGATGATGCAGGAAGTGATCCGTATGATTCGTAAACCGCACCTGATGCTGCTGGTCCTACTTCAAGAGGAACCATTTGGAAGTTTCCGCTTTCAGCGACCGTTTCACCTTCGGCTGAAATAACTAGGGCGGTTTCTCCAGCGTAGTCTCCGGCAACACCAACTGCAGTGTACTGGCCGGGCTCAACATCTGTGAACATGAAGTTGCCTTCACCGTCTGCTTCAGACGTTGAAATTGTATTGCCTTCGGCGTCGATTAAAGTTACTTTACCGGCAAGTAAAGTCTTTGATTCGCCTAAGTTTGTGAACACTTGTCCGGGCAACTTGCCTTCTTTGACAGATACGCGGATCGCGTCACTTGATTCTGTTGATTGGGCTTCCTGTGCTTGTGTGGGAAGCGAAAACAGTGCACAAAGCACGATTGAGCACATGATTTTTTTGTACATGGAGAACTTTCTTCAGGGGTATTTCAGGGGTGTTGAAGTGTCATCGAGTTAGTCGAGACATCATATTAACAATAGGACAAAGATCGACAAGTAAACTTTAAGCTTTTACCTAAACTAACAAATTAAAACAAATGGTTTAACGCGTGTCTGGGCATTTGTTTCCATTGGCATAACCGGATACAGAATGCTCTAAGTGAAATTTAGCCCCACAGAGTTGCACTGATTGGAGCTCTGATTTTCAAAAGTTTAAACACGCGATTTAATTTGCATAAATCTTCAATTACTTACGCGGATCTCTGGGACAGTTAATTCTTACCTCACGTTTTCCGCTATTCGCAATAATTTTCATAAAATAGTCCGATCGCCCATGAAGCCTAGTCGTATTTTGGCCATTTTAGCAGCAATTTTCTGCCTCGGACTTTTACTCACTCCGTGGTGGATTGGCGGGAATCTTCCGGGTGTGCGGACCACCGCGTTGGCTTTGGTTTGCTTGTTCAGCCTCGTTTTTGTTGTGTTCCCCGGACTTTTAGGAACCCCCACGCGATTGGAGCTTATTACCAAGATCCTGTTAACTGCGGGTGTCTGTTATTCGCTGGTTCAACTGGCAATCTGGAATGGATCCCAGATATCCATCTATCCCGCTGCCACCCGTGAAAGGCTGGCCGTGTTGATCTTGGCGGTTGGAGTATTTTTTTGTGCTTGCCATATTTTCCGCCATGGACATTTTGCGGCATGGTTGATGGGGGCAGTTGCCCTCAACGGCGTTCTGATCACTTTGCTTGGTCTGGCTCAAACGATTTCCGATGCCGACAAAGTTTATTGGTCTTACGAATTGGTAAATGGCGGACAGCCCTTTGGGCCATTCGTAAACGGCAACAATGCGGGCGGCTATTTAATTATGTGCTTCGCGGCGGCCAACTTTTTCTTGGCCGCAAGAGTCTTTCGCACGATCAAGCAACAAAACAATCGCCGTTTTAATAAGGACAGCTTGTTTCAAAAGATCATTCAAGGCGCCGGTCGCAGCTTCGCAAAAATGGATGCGAGATCGCTTTACATTTTGGCGGCGTTGGCGGTGACCAGTGCCGGTGTCTTCGCCTCCCTAAGCCGGGGTGCTTCGGTGTCTTTGGTGGTTGCAATTATCGTGGGATGGGCAATGTTGTTCCGCCGCAATTTGCTACAAGGCGTTATCGCACTATTTGTCATCGCCGCAGGATTAGCGCTGATCATCTGGACGCAGCAGTCCGAAGTCATCGCTAGCAACATGGCAACGTTTTCGGACGTGCAGGCCACAAACACGAATCGACTTCTGCATTGGCAAGACGGTTGGAATTACGCCGTCTCCTATCTGCCCTTCGGTAGCGGACTTGGCACGTACAACATGGCTTACGTTCCGTTTCAGGATACGGACTTCAATCGGTGGTTTAAGTATGCAGAGAATCAATATTTAGAAACATTGGCGGAGCTGGGATGGCCAGGGCTTGCGGTCCTTTTAAGCGTGCTGGCCTGCGGCATGGTGGCGTGCCTTTCTCTGTTGGGCAGGCCTGATTCAACCAGCCGCGCCGTTGGACTTTCGGGGGTGATTGCAATCGTCGGTCAATCCACGGCGGCGTTCTTTGATTTCGGCTGGTTTATTCCCGCCAATATGTTCCTTTTCGCAACGATGATGGGCTGTGTCTTTGGTCAACTGAACTGGAGCTGGTCGGCAGCAAACGTCGCCAATCAAGTCCCACGATTCAAAACGCGCCTTTTGGCTCAAGGGCTGATGCTCGTTCTCGTCCTTGGGTCGGCTTGGGCCTGTTACGAACATTCCGCCGTCGACGCGCGGGAGGCCTCTCGCCGGTTTTACGAAAGATTTGATCCCGTTGAACAGGCTGATGAGGTCGAACTTTATGGTCGCCTGGCAAAGTACGCCGTCGATTCGCGGCCCGACGATGCGAAGGCTCATTATCATTTAGCGCTCAATCACGTTCTCAAATACCGTTTGGCTGTGGCCGAGCGAATGGTTGTTGAGATGAATAAACCGGAAGTGTCTGACGCAGAATCTGACGCCGGAGGAAGCCCTGCTGAGGATGGGAATACGGATCAGGGCGAGATTGCGGATAACGGTGAGAATCTGGATAACACCGAACCGACTGAAGAGTCCCCCTCTGAGCCCACGAATGAACCTGAAGAGCAGTTTACTTTTGAAGACGCTTGGCAGAGATCGACTCTAACGTCGACGCACCGTTTGGCACGCGCCTCCAAAAGTGCAGGAAAAGAATACTTAAACCAATTGCAGGAGGCTCCGGAAGTAAAAGACCATTTGTTGCCGGCTTGGGAATCGGTTCAGAAGGCAAAACAGCAGAGCGATCGCTTCTGGCACGTCGAAATGCTGTCGGCACAACTGGCCTTGTTGATGGGAGATGAAGATTCAGAGCAAAAATCCATAGAAAACGCGGTCGAGCTCAGCAACAACAATTCTGACACACTTTACTTGGCAGGTGTTTTGCATCTGCAATCGGGCAACACAGATGCGGCACTGGATTCGTTTCACAAATGCTTGCAGTTAACGCGAAAATTTGAGGCTCAGATCATCTATTTGTGCCGAAACGAAGTAGGTGTGCGAGACTTCTTCGAACGTGTCTTGCCCGCTGAACCCTATTTTCGGCTCAGAATTGCACAAAAATATTTCGGCTTGCCTGCTGATTTATTGCTGCGAAAATGGTTGCTCCGGGACACCGAGGCAAGATTGAATCAGTTCGAACATCCGGTGGCAGAACGGTACTTTATCCGAGGAGAGATCGAGCGGCTTTGTGAAAATGACGCGATTGCAGTCACGTATTACGAAGAAGCCCTCAAACTGGAAAAACATCAAGTCAAATGGCGAATTCAATTGGCCCGTTCCTTACTTAAGGCAGGAATGCTCACCAAAGCGGGGACCGAACTCAAAATTTGCGAACTTTATTCAGGCGATCATACGATGGTCTGCATGCGGCTGAATCGACAGTTGAAACGGCTGCGCAAAGAGGCTTTAGAAAATCGTTTCGACGATATTGAAAAGACACCGAATTAGCGTCATACAACTCGACACGAACCGATTTCTCCGATTAGAGTATCAGTTCTTCCTTTGCATCTTTAAGATCCAATAAATTCAAATTTCACTGCGAACGTTTAACATGGCAAATGCAAATCCTCCAACATCGGCTGCGACAGACATGTATCAGCTTGATCCGCTCGGCGTAATCAAGCGAAAATTCTGGTCGATTTTGTTCTTCATTATTTGTGCGATTGCATTGTCGCTGCTCTACTTCTCCAAAGCCCCGAAGACTTATGAATCTTGGGCTCGTGTCTACATCGACGATCATCGCGCTCCCACATTCTCGGTCGATGGAGAAGCTGTCGAATCTTCCAGCGTTGAAAAGTATCTGGAAATTATCAGCAGCCGCGCCGTGCTGGCCGAAGCCATCGACAACTGCGACATCGACCAATTGAAATCATTGGCCGAAGCGGATGACGCTTTGATGTTCGTGCGTGAAAACTTCGTCGCGACTCCCTCGGACACCAAGTCTGCCTCGGGCGTGATGCGTCTACGATTCAAGAGCGGTGTTGCCGAAGACTGCAAGCCGATCTTGACCAACATCCTTACCTCCTTCAACAACTTCATCAAACAAGGCTCCGAAGATACCGGCAGTGGTATGGCTGAGACCATGATCGAACTGGAGAAAGGGCGTACCGAACGAGCCGCAGCGGTCATGAAGGAAATCGACGAATTGATGCAGAAGCCCTTCATCCAAGTGACCGAAGGGAAAGTCTACAATCAGTACGAAGGTCAAGCCTCAAAGCTCCAAACCGAACTCGACCAAAACTCCAGCGAGCGTTTGCGTTTCGATTCCCTTAAAGAGAATCTATTCAAGGCTCACGCTAACGGAGAAAACATCGAAGACTTGGTGATCAATACGATCCAAGACATGAACGAAGGTCAGTTGGGCGGTTACACGACAACTCATCACAAGTATCTTGATCTTAAAGTCAAAGAAAAAGAGATGATGGGCGAATTTGGCAACGACCATCCGCAACTTGCCAACGTGCGTCAACAAATCAAAATGGTCGACGCCATGCGGAAAGAGCAATTGCTTTCGGCGCTGCGTTCAAGTACCGGCATCACTGAAAACGCTGACTTCTTCACCGTCGTTACGAACTACATCACCAACAAAATTCGCTTTTTTGATTCTCACGAAGCCCAGCTCTCTGAAGCGATCAGAGAATCGAAGAAAAAATCACTGTCAATCACCAAGGACTGCGAAAGACTCTCAACGCTCTTGGCCGAGAAGGAATCCATGGCAACCAGCGGTTTCGCGATTCAAGACAAAGTTCAAGAGTACGACGTTCTGCGTGGTTTCCAGTTTCAGGACGTACGCATTATTGATCCGGCGTCTGAGGCCGAACAGGTCGCTCCCGATCTGGCAATTTGCCTCGCGGCAGGAACGTTGCTAGGAGCCTTGGCCGGATTCGTTTTCGGTGCGTTTAAGGAAATGGCTGAAAAGACATTCCGTTCTACCGAAGACGTAACCAATCAATTGGGCGTCGATGTTGTAGCTCAGGTGGCAGAATTCGACACCCGCGCACGCGACAACAAGAACTATAAAGAATTCGATGGAGACCTGGTGACGGTACACCGTCCTCAGTCCCAGCCCGCTGAATCGTTTAAAGCATTCCGAACCAGCATTTTCTTCAAATCAAAACAGCAGCCCAACCTGAAAACAATTCAGATCACCAGCCCAACGCCTGGCGATGGTAAATCCACCGTGGCGGCCAACCTTGCTGTTGTGATGGCTCAGTCTGGAAGAAAAGTGCTTCTGATCGACTGCGATCTCCGTCGTCAAACTCAACATGTTCGTTTTGGAATGGGCAATCACGTTGGGGTGACTTCGGTAATCTCTGGCGAAGCTCATTTAGAACAGGCGATTCAAGAAACATCTTTGAAGAACTTGAGTATCCTGACAAGCGGACCTAGTTGTGCTAATCCGGCCGAGATTTTGACCACCGAAGACTTCGCGACATTCATGTCTGACGTTCGCCGACTGTTTGATTTCGTAATCATCGATACGCCGCCGGTTTTGCCGGTGACGGATCCGGTGATCATTTCAAATTACGTTGACGCTCTTTATATGCCCATTCGCATCCGCACAGGCGTTCAAGTCAAATCGCAAAAGGCGATCGAGGCAATGACCTTGGTCGGCCAAAACGTGGACGGCATTATCATCAACGGACTAACCCGTAAAGAAGCCGGCAGTTACTCCTACGGCGGCTACGGCTACAAGGCCTACGGCGCATACGGAGCTTACAACAAATCCAAGGAACTGCAGACCAGCAGCGAAATGAAATTGCGAAACAGCCCGCTGGCCGAAGCAGCCAATGCGAAATCAACCGAAGAGCCGATCAAGTCGCCTCACAGTTCGAGCTTCAAAAGAGAGATCAGCTAGACAGATTTAGCCTCGGCCGATGATAGAGAATTATAATTAGCCCTTTGAGATTCACGTTTCAGTGGAACCCAAAGGGCTTTTTCGTTTTACAAACCGCTGTGGTCTCGAACACCAATCGGGGCAGGGTGACGCATTTTGTCGTTGCCTCTCCGCGTTGTTGTTACGGCGTTTGCCAGTTGCCTATCAAATCCAGATTGAAGGATGTCGCTCCGACATTGGCAACATCATCGCCACCGTTACGGGACACGGCCAAGATGTTTCCGCTACCTTGTCCCGTGAAATTCTGTTTCGGGTTGATAAAGCTGAACCCAGTGCTTGAGACCGTGAACAGGTCATCCAAACGTGAGTCTCTGAGAATCATGTTATCGTTATCACCAAGCGTCGAACTTACCTCACTGAATCCCCTGAACGAAAATCGCAAATTCGAGGTTTCGCGAACGGTGATAATATCTTGGGCCAGCACCACCTGATCCGCCGAATCGCTGACGCTAAGATCAAGCGAAACGACTTGTGGTGAAACGGCGTTGGAAACGAGTTTCGTAAAGTAAAAATCTGTCAGCACAATCGAGTTATTGGCCGAGTCAAACTCCGCCTGATCAGCTTGCACATCAATCGCCAACTCTTCGTCAGCGATGATTCCGAAAACGACGTCCCTGCCAGCGGTCGAGGTCATTTCCAGTTGTTCAAATTCAGAGAATTGCCTCAGCAACTGACCATTTCGTATATCAAGAGAATCAAGACCGTTGGTCCTGACGTTATCGTTGCCCGCAGAATCTTCAACGATCGCCGTATCCACGCCTCCTCTTTTGGATCGGCAACCGATGCTCTTGAACCCGACGGCGGTGATCTGGTGTCCGCCAAAGTCGATTTCTGTTTGGAGAACCGTCGACACAACGGTGTCGTCCCCCACGGAATCATTCAGCACCAGGCGATCGCCTGGCGAGCTGGATTCGATCTCGATACTTTCGACATCGAAAAACTGAATTTCAATGTCCTTTCCTAAAGACAAGACACGATTATCGAAGGCAACGACCAGTTCGGGCTGAGCATCTGTCACGACGCGCAGGCTGTCTACGCCCGTCATACCCACAAACCCAACCTTGAAGTTACTCATTGGCAAATCCAACGATGACGTTACACCATTAATTGAGATCCGCTCTGGATATTTAAAATCGTAAGTCGCTGTATCATCCTCAGGGGAACCGTAGACGAACACGGTTGCCGGAGCTGTCGGGACATCGGGTAAAGTCAGAGCAACCTGAGCCGCGTTTCCAGCGTTATCGGGAACTAAAGAAACGACGTGATAACTTTCTACGCCGTTGTGCGTCGCCTTAACGAGGAAGTTTCCATGGGTGCCGCGAAAGGAAAATGCGCTGTTGCCGCTGTTTACCGATGTTGAAATGTTCGTGGTCCACTCATCCAGCAACTCGAAATACTTCTGCCCTGCGGCGTTGATCGTCCAATCCAAATCCACAATTGCGGAGTCTGCGCCTCGCCAGTGATTCCCAGCCCAGAAGCCCCACATAATGATACCTCGAGCTTCTGGGACGCTAAACGCATACCGGTAAAACGTCTCTAACAACTTGGCACGCTCGACCGGATCAGGATTGGACGCATCGTATTCAGTAAACCAGATCTCCGGGCCAAGATCGGTTAGCTTCGCCAGTGTCAGTTCTAACGCCTTGGGAGAAACATTACTGTCAAAATGTGACTGAAGCCCAATCCCACCAACATCAGCGCCGGAATTCTGAAGGCTTTGCACCAGTTGCCGATAGCGATCGGTCTTGTAACCTGATTGAGTCAAACCGAACTCATTGGTGAATAGTTTGACGTTGGGGTCATTTTGTTTTGCCCGCTTGAACATATCCGAGCGGATGTTTGCGCCTAGGATATCTTGAAAGTAAGTAAAATTGAGCATTTCATTGTTGACATCCCAATGAACTAAACGGCCCGCATAGCGCGACACCACATTGTCGATACGCTCATTGATCTCGTTGAGATGCGTTTGCGACGACTGGCCGATTAACCACTGAGGCATAAACCGAGTATCAGGCCAAGTTAAAGCATGTCCGCGCAGTTGAATTCCATTTTCCTCAGCAAAATCAATCGTAGCATCAGATAGCGTGTAGTCTTCGACGCCTTGAACCAATTCGGTTTGTATCCACTGAGCAAAATACTCGATGGTCCCCCACTCGAAATTCTGTCGATAGAAATCGGCGTAGACGGGGTAGTTCAAAAAACCATCGTTAAGCGTTGATCCGAAGGCGAAGCGGTGACCGATCTGCTGGATTTCTACATCAACGTCGGAAATGGCATTCCCGTCAGCATCCTCAAAATTAAGGACGAGGTCGCGTTTGCGAAACTGCTCAATGCGCTGATCTGCTGCCGCTCGCCAATCGTTCTCGGTGATCGTTACGGCGTCCACGTAGAAATCGAACAAGCGATCATCGGTATAGTCACCGCCGATGACAAAGGCGATTTGGTCGAGGTTCCCGTTGGCCAAAAGATGAAAACCGCCTTCAAGCAACGTCCACTGGGAATCATTGGCCAACGTTTTGGCGATCGGTATAAACCGTTGTCCGCGATCATCGGTTTGCACGATCTCGATTCTCAACACGCCGCTGGGCACATCTTTCGTACGTACCCAACATTGAAAATGATAATCTTTCCCGACGGTCAGATCGCCATTGAGCTCTTGAGCCGCGCCTTGCCAGTAGGCGGTTCGATTGGACACCGCAGCGCCATAATTACCATTTCGGGCTTGCTCCGTCGTCCGAACAAGAGTGCAGCCCCCTTGCCCCCACCACCAATCGGGCGTGCTGCCAATTTGATTGTCAAACTCGCCATTGTCTACCGGAGACTGGGCTTGGACTTGGCATGTGCATGAAAATAGGAGCACTAAAACCGAACAAGCAAATCTCTTTAAGTAGGAATTGTCCATTGGAAATAAACGGGGTTGCGGTGAAGCAATGATGAGTAGCAGGTAGTAATCTCATGTCCCATTGGTAGTGGCGTTTTATCTAATGGTGCCTGAAATTTATCAATTTCCTAGCCCCTTGAATCTCGGGGCTTATTCCCTGTTTTCCCGACTCGTTATTTCGTTCAAGCTCAAAACGACAAGAAAAACTAAATGGCGATTTCTTAGCACTTGGTCCCGATCTACAGCCCTGCGGTCGATTCCGGGAAATTCTTAAGCTTCACGGCCACACGGGAAGATTTCAATCAGCGAGGGCTTGCGAGTGGCCAGCTACACCTTTGGCCCGACAGAACTCCAATTTTAAGCCTCAAACCCGGCCAAAACGCAAAAACACGCCAATTTGGCTTCCCCAGCTGGTTCATTGCTACTAACCAACATTCTCCAATCTTTCGCAACAACGCGAGTTTTTCCTGCACAAATCAT
>CAKZVF010000131.1 GCA_937921995.1 uncultured Pirellulaceae bacterium | reverse complement strand
GGCCTCATTCACGATGTTGATGGAAGTCAAACTCGAAATGAAACCCGCAATATCCAAGAAGTCAACCACTCCGTCCTGGTTGCAATCACCAAGCAGAAAGGCAGAATCGTTCGAGACAACGCTAATGACTCCCTCGTTTTGAAACCGACTGAAATCCCATTGAATACCAGTATCGGAAGTCGAAATCGTTCCAAACATTCCTGTTGAAGAACCAAAATCGAATATCTTGAACTCATCTCCAACCATCGGAGAGAAACCATTCTGGATATTGATGTTAAGCGCGGCTCCTGAATCGATGGTCAACCCTTCGGCCAACAGCAATTGATCGAAATCGACCAGTGAATCAATATCGACGTTCAATAGAGAGCCATCTTGAAAGTCTGCGCTGCCGGCAGAAAAACTCCCTGTCGTGTTTCCCAGCTCGATGATTCCGCCGCTGTGGACGGTCAAGGCGCTTTCGATCGTGCCCGCGCCACCGAGGGTTCCATCAAAGACGGCGTAGTCACCTCCGCCAAGGTGAGTTCCATCGATAAACAAACCACCTCCGTTAACGGTGGTTGCCCCCGTATGAAACAGGACACCAGAAAGTATCTGATTGTTCAGGCCAGACTTCACAAGGCTCACCGCGCCATCAATCTGCCCTGTGAAGAGCCCGTCGTCGCCATTGCCACCGAGCGTCAATGTGCCTCCGGAACCGGCGACCGCATGGGACACCGTGACGCGACCGCTGCCGTCGAGCCTGCCGATCGTGCCGATGAGATTGCTGATGAAGGTGCTGTCACGGCCGTTGAGATCCAAGGTGCCATTGAGTTCGACGTCACCCTTAGTATTGAATGCGTTGTCGACAATGGCTGAGATAGAAGCCCCCGCCGCGACGGTTAGATCTCCGACAACCACACCGCTCCGCGCGACTACGCGGCCTTCGGCGACGATGAGGCTGCCGTCGAAGGAGCTGGATTTCTCCATCGCCAGGATGCCCACGCCGCGTTTGGTAAGATTACCGGTGCCTTGAATTCTGCCGACCAGCATCTGGTTGCCGGCAATGCCCACCCCAATCGAAGCGTCGCCGCTGAGAAAGATCGTGCTCTGGTCACTGCTATTGGAACTGCCGAAGCGGGTGCCGGTGCCGGTCTGGCCCTCGGAGTACAACGCGCCTTTGCCGTCGACACCGTCGCCGGTGATCGTCAGCTTCTCATCGGTGATGCGGACGCCAGGGTTGATTTCGAGTGTGGCGCCGTCCTCAACGATCGAGGCGTTGTCATTGAGGGTCTGCGCGGTGACGGTGCCCAAAAAGTCGATGCCGTTGCCGACGAACTCAGCTCCTGTCTCGGTGCCACTGTTGCCCAGGCCGTTGGCTTGGGACACCTCCAGCCGCGTGCCGGCCAAGACCAGCGTCTGGCCGTCGTAGAAGTTGTTCTTGCCGTTGCTCAGAACGTACCCCGTGGACCGCCCCACATTGTTTTGCACATCCTCGCCAATCGCGACCATCATGTTTGTGTCGTTGATGAACTTTGAGTCGTCGTAGTTCCAGGCGTCCTCTTCGAAGCTGTCCAGATCATCGTGATCACGCCAGTCGTTCCACCACCTCTGTCCGATGCGGACCAACTCGTACTCGCCCACGGCGTTGGCTGGGATATTACTGGTGATGTTTACGTCCACGTTGTCGCCGCTGAAGAAGGCGGCCCCCCAGTCGTGAAACGGGGCACCTCCGACAAATTCCACGTCGATTGAAGAGTTCGCGGTGTTGCTGTAAGGGACCCAGATGAGCGGGCCGTTAACGATATCGCCCTTGGCGTTAGTGATCGTGGTGTTCCTGCGGAAGTCAAATCCGTGCTCGGCCCCGTAGGACTCGACGTTGTTGAGCGTCATCGTGCCCGACCCCAGCGCCACGGCAAACCCGCTGCGCATGTTGGTCACCACCACGTTGTCGACCGTCAAGTTCGAGGCCCCCGTGTACATCCGCACGCCATCTTCGGCGCCGGAGATGAAGATATTCGCAGGGATCGGGTTGCCGTCTTTGGTGATGCCGCCGTACTCGATGTACTTGGGGTGGTTAATCACATTGGACGAAGGAAACAATTGCCCGGTGACGGTACTGTTGGTCAGTGTCGTGTCGTCCGAAGTCTGCACGAAGAAGCCGTGGCCGTAGGTACGCACGTCGAGGTGCATGTCGTCCACCACGGCCCCTTGGGCTGCGGTGACTTGAAAGGCCGACGTCTTGTTGTGGCCGACCCACGGCAGGCCGCCTTCATCGGCCGGTAGCCCCTGAGGTGACACGCGTGCACCTTTGCCGAAGGCGTCACCGAGACCGTAGGGCGACGACCCGCGTGTCAGGACTTCCGCGCCCTGCACCGTGTTGTCGGTGCCGGTGAGTTGAACGTAAACCGCGGCCCAGTCGGCGTGGCGTTGCGCGTTGGGGTCAGTGTCCAAGTCCAGATCGTACCCGGTGAGGCGCAGATCATTCACGGTGTTATTGGTGCCGCTGATCTTGACGACCTCGATCCCACTGTCGTGGCCAAGTGCCCGGCCGAAGCCGTCCAGCTTGCGGGTGTCAAGTTTGAGATGCGCACCGGCCAAGTTGTAAGTGTTGTTGGTACCCGTCAGTTCCAGAAACGTCGGCTCAGAGTTGGTCGGATTGGCAATATGGTCGCCGTCGATCCAGTAGTCGCCTGGCGCGAGCGTAATCGTTGCGTTGGTGAGGGTGTTGGCTTGAGCTCGCAAGGCGGCGAGGCTGGTGACGGTGACGGATGTTTGTGCATCGACCGGGACGCCATGTCCGAAGGCAACCAGCAGCAAAGCGACAGCAAATCGGTTGAAGTTGCGAAGACCATTCATAGTCCCAATTTCCTTGAGGAGGGGAAAAGTTTTTCGGGAAGGAAATCCCTGATTGGCATGGTCGAAATGAGGAGCAAGAAGACGTCTCAGGAAGCCTTAATGTCCGGAGGAGACGAGAGCAGTGCTCTTGTTTCAAAGAATCAATCAGCGTGTATCGGAAACTTAGCATGCGCCGTGGTATCGAGCCAGTCGATATCCAACAGCACAATCAATCTTACCGAACGAAAAAGCCTGCCCCAAAATTACGGGCAGGCGTTCAGCAGTTTTCACACAAAGCCCCGGTTTCTGCTTTCAGTAAGTTAAGCAAATGAAACCGTGCTTTTAAATAGACGCGCCTATCGACGGCGCCGTCCCGCAAAGAACAGACCACCAAGTCCAAGCAAAGCCATTGAAGATGGCTCTGGAATAGCAGAGACCAAGCGCACTTGCAGTTCGTTGCCGTTAATGATTTGGCTTTCCCAACCAGCAGCAACCGCGGTCGAACTCAGGGTAGGCGACCCGGTGATTGTGCCATCGGCGAGCAGCACCGTCTCCCATACGTTTTCAAGCGCGCCGCCAGCGTCGTAAGGATCAAGAATGGACCCCGCTGCGAAGGTCGCGTCGCCGCCACCTCCACCAACATCGTCGATCAAGATCGACGTAATGCCAGTACTATCAATTCCGCTTCTGAGGACACCGCCTGCCTGTTGCGTCCAAAAGCCATCAACGGTGCCTTGAGATCCAATCCCAATCTCACTTGCCCCCGTTCCGATGACCTCGAAGGTTGAAATGTCGTTGATAATTGCACCTCCGCGAGTACGAAGAACACCTCCGGTGATGTTGACAATCCCGGTTCCAGTGGACCCGTTGCCCAAGGTAAGGTTTCCTCGTCCAACGATGAAGTTGCCATCGGCCAAGTTGAGAATTCCTGTTCCTGACCGGGCGCCGAAAGTGGTGCTCGAACCGGTGTTTACCTCACCGCTAAGCATGTTCACGGTAGTCAGTCCGGTACGACTACCGAAGACTGCCGAAGTACCGTTCGTTTGGAGGACTTGATTCCCGCTACCATGGTCGAACGTGATTGAGCCTGTACCGACGGGAATGCTGGTGCTCTCGTTCAACAGAAAACGAACCACGCGATATTGCGTCGCGCTCTGAACGTTTCCGGCGGTTTGAAGAGCAGCCCAAGTATCCGCATCGAACACAACGTCGCCCACGTTAATCAAAGTGTTGCCCGAACCATTGTTCAAAGGAACAGCATTAAGTTGCCAGTTGGCTGCGGTTTCCCACTTGTCGTCAGCGCCAAGGTCGACAAAGGTGTCGGCATTGGCGATGCCGCTAAAGGCAATGGCCGAAGCCATGGCCAAAGCAGCCGTTAATTTTTTCATATAATTCATTTTTATACTTTCTCTCGAGGGTGCGATACGTTGTTTACGTAAAGGGAATAGGCTTGAAACAAGCCTTAACCTTGGTTTAGGGGCATCGAAATAAGAAACAATTATTAATAGATTTCTATTTATATTATATCTGAAAATCTAACGGGTTAGGCAGAACAACCATATTTGGAGGCGAATTCCAAAATAAACGGGGACGTCTGGCCCTCGTGTGCTGGTCACGTTTTATGCGACTTTCACAGCATTTTTAGATTCTCGGGCGTCGCTGGTGATGCCTTAAAACAGCGTTTGCAAACCTTCATCGGTGGCAATATTTGCACCACCCTCGGCACCCACAATTTGCAACAAGCCACCATTCCCAAACGTTTTTGAAGATATTTCGATTCTTTAGCGGATCCGGCGGGCAAACGCAAACAAAAAAGGCGGCACGAATGTGCCGCCCCTTCTCTTGTTCCCATACCGCCCCATCAACTCCGAACATCATCGCCCGAAATCAACTCACAGGTTCGGCCGGCCAAAATAGCCACAGTTGTGCCGAGCAAACCATGCTCAAACCAACCAAGCCTGAAAATCGTTTATTGTCCGGACAAGATATTGATGAACGCTTGGATATCAAGGAAGTCAACGCCTCCACTACAATCACAATCCGCTTCGGTTTGAAAACTTCCACCGGCAAGAACGCCAATGAATGGATTGATGTCCAGAAAGCTGACGCCACCGTCTAGGTTGACATCTCCTTTTAGCACGGCGCCCGAAGCTGTATAGGTCACGGTCAATAAACCGTTGACGCCCGAGTTATCAACAGCGAAGGACCAGGCGGGGTTGGTGGTGGGCGAGAGTGCAAGGCCATTGTCGATGATGTCGGCGCCTTCGAGTTCGAGAATGGTATAGGTTGTAGTCGCAGCCGCTGGCGAGCCGAGGAAGCTCAGGTCCAGGATCGAACCGGCATTAAAGGTCGCTGAAGCGCCGGAGCCATCCAAGTCGACGTCGTCAACGAAGATCGGCGTGATACCGTTGGCAGCATCAACTTGGAGACGCAGCGTACCGTCCTGGATCCAATGGCCGTCAGTAGTCCCGAACGAGCCGACTCCGATGACCGAATTCGCAGCATTGCCCACAATGTTGAAGAGGCCAGAAGTGAAGATCTCGACATCATTGCGGGTGGTTAAAGAGCCACCGGTAAAGTTCAGAGTGCCTTGGCCAGGTGCGCCAAGGGTGTTGTCGGGGCTGCCGAGTTCCAGTCCTCCGCGGCCCACCCGAAAATCGCCTCCAGAGACATTGATGGTCCCGGTGCCGTCAACCCCTTGCCCCACGCGCACCCGATTTGCCTCAATGTTCGTAATGCCGTTGACAATGTTCAACGTAGAGAACTTGTTGGGACGGCCTCCAATGACCGCAGAGGTGCCGTTGGTAACGAGAACGTCGCCGTCATGATCGAAGGTCATCGAGTGGGTGCCGTTGGTCGCACCGGCGGTCTGGTCACCCAGCAGCAGGCGAGCAATCCGGTACTGACCGTTGGGTTGCGTGTTTCCGGCGGCCACGACGGCGGCCAAGGAATCTGCATCGAACACCACTTGGAAATCCACTGCAATTAAAGTGTTACCCGAAGCGTTGTTCAACGGAACAACACCGGCTTCCCAGTTCAGCGGGTCTTCCCAAGAGGTCCCGTCTCCAAGGCCAGTGAAGGTGTCAGCATTGGCGACTCCGCCCAATGCCATGGCCAAGGCCAGGGTCCCCGTTAGTATTTTCGCAAACTTCATTTTTTACTTTCACTCAAAGAGTAGCATCGGGCCATAAAGGAACATGGTCAAAAATTTGAACCTCCATTTTACAAAGATGCTTAACGAAGGGAACACTTTTTTCAAAATGAGGTTCTTCTTCTGCAGGCACACGCTCGTCTTGGTCAAGCGGCCGCTTTTATTGGTATGAAAATGGGCTCTTCCGCGTAAGGAGCCGATTCAAAAACCCAACGTTCCGCTTTATTTACTTGTTGCTGGGTAACGCTTGTGGTTTGCAGCCGGCCTGCTAAGAGGCCAGTATACGGGCAAGTTCGGTACTCGAAATCCCCATGAAAAATGAGCGAATCGACCTGCCTGCAGCACTAACGTTTCGTCGCAACTGGGCGCTAGTGCGAAGCGTATCTTCGTTTCAGTTTCGCGGCGGGAACTTCTGCGAACCTGTAGATCCCATAGGAAATGGCAAAAGAGATTACCAGTGACAAAAGCGCCGTTGCTACAAAACCCAGCTCAGGCATCGTGTGGTTGAAGACCTTGATCACGACAAAGTGAACCAGATACAGCGAGTAGGACAAGACACCTACAAAGCGTACCCAATTCCAATTGAGAACTTTAAACAAACCCCATTCTGGAAAGCGGATCGCCGCCATAAAAATCGGATAGAGGGCGATTCCCTGAACCGTATACCGCAACGTGTCTCTTAATTGGTTGTCCCGAACAATCAGTGTGACTGACAGAAGAACGAGTCCCATCGGTAACAAAAGCCATTTGAGATTGCGCTCCGAGATCTGGCGATCATGTTCCATCGCGGGGTTACCGGCGACCGCCATCGCGCATCCAAACAGAATGCTGTCGATGCGCGTGTCGGTCGCAAAGAAGATCCGCTCGTAAACAGCGCCCATGCCGTACACCAATAGACATCTCCACAGCAACACCAACAAACAGATGCCCAGGAAAATGTATGCTTGCTGTGACGCCCCAGTTTTGAAACGCCGAAGCAATATGTAAAACAGGGGGAACAATAAATAGAAATGCTCTTCGACCGCCAGCGACCAATAGACCTCCGTACCCAACGCCATGTATTGATTCCCATACTGAACATTGTGGTAGTTCGAAAAATGAAAAAATTGGCTAACCAGCGCTTCGAGCTGGAGGGCGGAAAAATTAGAATAGACACCCACCAGCCACGATGCTGCCACCGCCAGAAATAAAACCAAGTAAAAGGGCGGCAAGATCCTCAACACACGCCGCATGTAGAACTTCTTTAGATCGATGCGATTCGAACGATCGTGCTCTCGCCGAAGCAAGGTTGTAATCAGATAGCCACTGAGAAAGAAGAATACGGTGACGCCAAAACCACCCGGAACGTACTTCACGCCGATGTGAGAGAGAAAAACGATCAGCACGGCAACTGCCCGGATCCCGTCCAGAGAAGGAATGAAAAACTTGCCTGATTTCGCGGTCATTTTGTTTCTTTGTTTGCCTGGCCGAATGATTGATTTCGCACACTGATAATCGGGCAGTGATAAACCAGACGTTCCGCGCTATTTACCTTACAAGCAATCAGATATTTCGCCGGAAATATGATTGGAAGGACCAAAGTTGGCGGGATCAATGAGAGGTTTCAAATACCAAGGTATTGTAATTTGGCTGTTCCCAAAACAAAGCTGAAGAACCCGCTGCTGCTGAGATTCAGACATTTGCCCAAACAATTTGCTGAACATCGAGGCGAATGAAACCGCTGATGCCGGTATCAGTGATCGCGCGGCGTGTGTTCCGCTGGCTTCAACCAGATTGCATGCTTTAATTGGCTAATTCGATTCGCTTGGAAAAAACCGCTGGAAAGTCGAGACGGCAAACGTCGTAACGAGGAACGGGACGCCAGTAACGAGATAGCGTTTGAAAAGACGTCGAGGCTCAGAGCAGAGACGATAAAGCCACTCGAACCCGCTCTTCTTGGCCCAATTGGGAGCACGGGGTAATTCACCTGCGACGAAACTGAAGCTGACGCCGACACCAAGCCACCACGTCCGAGGCAGCTGCAACCGCAGCATATTGATTAGCACGTCTTGCTTCGGAGAGCCCAAACCAACGAACACAAAATCGGGATCTGCGGCGGTCAGGATATTCGCGATCTCATTCACGTTTTCGATATTGTTTTCGAAACCAAATTCCGGGCAATGACATCCCGCGATCCTCAAATCAGGAAAGTCTTTTTTAAGCGACTGGGCCGTCTTCTCAGCCGATCCCGCATTGCCTCCAAGAAAGAAAACTGATCGACCGGTTGCAGAAGCTGCCTTGCAGACATCGATCATCAAGTCCGTACCGTTGACTCTTCCTGGTAGCGGTTGACGTTTGATTCGGCTTGCCCAGACAAGCGGCATTCCATCAGCCACATTCAACGTCGAAGTCGCCACGAGATTGCGAAAGGAGACACTGCGCGTGTATCGCCTAAGAATGTCCAGATTGGGCGTCACCACCCAGCCGCCGATCTTCTCGGCAGAACATTCCATCAAATAGTCTACCGTTTGGCCAAGTGAAACCATGTGGATCTTCATCCCCCGCAGACTTGACGTCGGAAACGGGGCACTGTTGTCCAGCTGCGCAGCGGTTGAGACATTTGCCTGAGCGGCCTTTTCCTGAGGCGACGATTTGGCGTCGATTTGAGAGATTTCGGAAATCGAATTGATGGGAAGGTCTTCCATGAAAATGGACAAATAATGAGAGGAGAACAAAGTATCGGATAGAATCAGAAGAGTCTAGGCATCAATGTTTGGCTTTTTGCGAAAGAACGCTAACCACTGAAACTCGCAAATTCTAACAAATATTGTAGTTGTTCTCTAATTTCGGAACTATTGAAAAAATCGAAACAATGGTCCCAATAATTTCGGTCTTTTACGATGCGAAGGCTTGAAATTTCAAGGACTTTGTAACAGGTTAGATCCTCGGATCTCGCCTCCGCAAAGATCAACGTGTTTGATCCCATAACTTTGCCTGCTTGCCAATGGTCTTTTCATGCCCAGTGCCCCACCACAAATCTCAATTTCGATGCTGCTGAGCGCAGCCAAGAACCACTGGTTCGCGGCTTCGGTAGTCATGTTGCTGACCTTGGCCCTGGCTGTGTTGGCCATGATATTTCTTCCACGGAAGTATCACTCCGAAGCCATGATCTTCGTCAAACTCGGTCGAGAAACCGTCGCCCTAGATCCCACGGCATCCACCGGCAGCATGGTCTCGGTTCTTGAATCGCGCGATAACGAAATCAACTCGATTCGAGACATGCTTTACAGCCGCGGCATCATGGAGAAAGTCGCCGACCGAATTGGCCCCGAGGTCATTCTTGGTGAAGCTCCGTTGACCGATGAAAGTTTCGAAGGCAATTTCGTTCCCGGCACGGACTACAAAGGGTCGCCTCGCCAAAGAGCGATTTTGGAGCTCCGCGAAAACACCGACGTTATGAATTCGCGGAAGTCAAGTGTTTTGACGCTGATGGCAAAAGCATCAAGTCCCGAGTTAGCGCAACGAATACTCAACGAGTACGTCGATGTTTATCTTGCGATGCACAACGACGCTCATCAAACTCCTCAGAGCAATCGGTTCTTTGAAGAACAGGCAAAACTGCTGAAGATCCAGTGGCAGGAATCTATGAAGGCGCTTCAAATCGCCAAAGAGGATGCTGGTGTTGTCTCGATCGAGGGTGCGAAAGATAACCTGAAAGTCCAAACCCACGAAACGGAGACGCTTTTGATGTCCGTCAAAAGCCGGTTGGCATCGTACCAGGCCAAGCTAGAAAAATTCGAAACGCTCATCGGAAAGAACCCTCTCAACCAACAGCGCATCCAAGGCGAATACCTTAGCACCAAATCCGAACTGTCGGCGACTTTGGCGGAGAAGCAAGCGATTGAATCCGAACTGGAAGCGATGCTGGGAAAGGCCGCCAAACTTAACCGCGATGAAGTCGCCATCGGTGGACTGCAACAGGAAGTTTCAATTGCCGCGACCAATTTTGCTCAATATCAAGAACTGCACGAACAAACACGGATCGAACAAGCGCTTCATAACGACCGCTTCACCAACGTGCGCATCGTGCAGAAGCCCAGCTTCGTTCCCAAACCGATCAGTCCTAAGAAAACGCTGATTGGGCTGGCGGGAATTGTCGCCGGAACCTCAGGAGCCGTTCTGATTGCCGTCTTTTTGGAACTTTTCATGACTCCGAAGCGGCCCGAAGACAAAGACGATCTGTACGCCCCGGAACCTGACTATCCGGACAACGACGAATTCACCGCTGCGGAGCCAGAAACGAGACTCGCGCGCGAGGTAGTCGACGCTGCCAATGGGTAAACCAAAACTTTTAAGCGGCGACGGTCTACGGAATCTGATCGTTTCCAACCGAGATGCCTTGGTCTGTCTTTTTGATCAGGGCGTCGTCAGCGTCGCAGGATTCGCCACCAGCATTTTGATTGGCCGGATGGCTCCTGAGCAACTCGGTCTATATTACATCGGTTTGGCGATGGTGCTTTTTGCCAGAGGATTTCAGCAGCAGCTGGTTTCGACGCCTTACACGATTTACCACCACCGACAGTCCCCGCAGAATCTTGCCCGATACCGCGGAAGCTGTCTCGTGCAGCAAGCTGGTTTTCTGGGGGCGACGCTAGTTTATCTGCTGGTACAGATTCTTATCGCGGTCGCAGGATTTGCGTTGCTGGTCGCGGCTCTTTGGTGGGGATTGGAACTTTCGGGATGGACCGCCTGGGTTCCAGTCGACCCCGACGCTGTTCAAGTCGTTCCTACGCTGCTGGTTCTTTTGGTTTTGATTCCAGCGGTCTTAATGAGAGAACTTGTGCGGCATTACTGTTTTACACATTCGGAAAACATAAGCGTGCTCGGACTGGACACGGGTGTTTCGATTCTTCAAGTTCTGGCGCTGTTGGCGTTGGGATATCTGGGGTACCTGTCGGGCGCTACCGCTTGGGTTGCCATTGGGCTTTCCTGCCTGGTGGCGATCGGTGTTTGGTATTTTCTTAGCGGACCAACGATCGAGTTTTCCAGAGAGAAGCTGCGGGAAGACCTCAAGCTGAACTGGTCTTTTGGAAAGTGGGCGGTGTCGGGGCAGTTCGTCGGTTCGCTTGCGACTTATTTACTTCCGTGGCTGTTACTGCTGGCTGCAGGCGCTGAAGGTACTGGATTCTTTGCCGCCTGCATGACACTGGTGGGCGTCGCCAACATCTTTAATACGGGAATGTGGAATTTCCTGACTCCCAAAGCAGCCAAGGTCTTTGTCGAAGAAGGAAGCGCTGGACTGAAGCGCGTGTTGCTGCGGATGTATGGCGTGTTCTTGGTCGCGGTTGGCAGTTTCGCCGTTTTCCTGGCCGTTTTTGGTGGATGGGTCGCGGTCGTCCTGTTTGGCGCGGACTATGCTGGATTGCAAACCGTTTTGACGTTGCTGGCGATTGCCAAACTGTTAGAAGGATTTTCGCATACCTCCAGCGGAGGCCTATTCGCGATGGAAAAGATCAAAGCCAACTTTTGGGTCGACGTTATTCTGATGGTCGTTACGATCACCGCCGCGGTTTTGTTGATCGAGCCGCTGGGTGTTGTCGGTGCGGCTTGGACGACGCTGATTGGATCGGCAACCAGCGCCATTTTGCGTACCGTTTTGGTGGCAAAGTTTCTCGGCGAGCAACCCGTGATCGGAGGCAGCGATGTCTGATGCAAGCCAAGCGCCTTTGATGGGTGATTCCTGGATCTCAAGTGCCACTCCGAAGTGGTTAACTTCGCCTATTGTTCTGACCGTCTTTTTAGCAGCGGTTACCGCGATCGTGTTTTTTACCGAACACGACATCAAGATGAGCCAATCACAGACCTTTGTGGCGGAGATCGAGGACCAGGAAAGCTGGGCCGCTGGTGGCAACAAATTTCGGCAGATCGCCTTCCTTAGTTGTGCCGCGATCGGGACGATCAGTCTTCTCTTTGGCAGGGTGGGAACGTTCCGGTTTAACTTGCCAGTCGTCTTAATTGGTTGTTACATTCTCTGGGCCGGGGCCAGCACTCAGTGGTCCATCGACTCCGGCACCACGATGCGGCGCTACCTTTTAGTGCTCTGTTGCGTGATCGGTTGCGTGGGGTATTCCCGATTCCTGCGAGTGCAAGACGCCGTTTTCGCTGCGATGATGGTGTCGCTGGCCTATCTGACACTGGGCGTGGCAATGGAATTGTTTTTTGGATCCTTCCGTCCGTACATTGGTGAATACCGTTTCGCGGGTACGATGCATCCAAATATGCAAGCGGCCAATCTTGCGATGGGATCAATTGCCGCTTGGGTGATGGCGAGAGTCAGACCGCAGGCGAAGCTGATCTTTTACGGATTGTTTGGCCTGCTGTTTTTGTTCCTCATTCTCACCAAGTGCCGTAGCGCGACCGGTGCCGTGCCGGTTGCTTTGGGAATCATTTGGCTGGCCTCTCAACCGACACGAAACATCTTCATTGGCGTGTTGGCCGGTTTTTGGGTGGTCGCCAGCATTGGTCTAATCTGCATGGTGTCAGGTTTTGATCCGATCGCGGAGTATCAGGAGGTGCTTCTGATGGGACGCGGCGAAGAGACAGGTTCTTCGCTGACGGGGCGCCTTCCGCTGTGGCAAGACCTTTCGGAATACATTTCACGCCGACCGTGGAAAGGACATGGTTATCGCGCGTTTTGGAACCCAAGACACATTTACGAGATTGCCGTTTCTCAACAATGGGTCATCAGCGAGGCCCATTCATCGTACATCGACGCGACGTTGCAGCTGGGATTGATTGGATGCACAATTTTTATTCTGGCAGAGCTATGCACTTTGTTCTATGCGGCGATCTGTTTTCGAATCACCCAGCGGCCAGCCTACCTGTTTATTGTCGGCGGCGTCGTTTTCTGTCTCGCTCGAGGACTGACGGAGTCCGGCATGAGTGACCCCAACGCACCTTCGGCCTTTATCTTTCTGGCACTGGCGGCACATAGCTGGAAGAGCGACAGACTTCTCGAACACACCCAACGGAATAACACTGAACGCGTCAAAGATCATTCTGATAACGATCGAGATTTCTCTTAGGTCGATTCGGCAAGATATTGTTTCACTGCCGCGAGCATAGAAATTGCGATCTCGTTGTCCCTAAAAGCACGCTCAGCCATGGCTTGCCGCTGTTCTTTTGATAAAGCTACCGCAGTGCTCAAGCAGTCAACAAGGCTTTCGAAGGTAAATGTGAGGCATGAAACTTTGTCTTCGAACTGGTAGCCGCGCGTGCCAAATCCTTGGGTCAAAATTGGCAGCTGGGAAGAAATATATTCGCTGTTCTTGACATTCGACCCGGAACCTTCGAACACTGGATTCAGCGCGAAATCCGCGGCAGCCAAATAGGGCTGGATCGAATCGACGAAACCGGTCTGGTGAATTCTTTCGTTGGCCAGTTCTTGAGCCGCATCATCGCTTGATTTTGCGGCAACCGTGCCCACGACAAGAATCTTTACACCTTTGTCGTTTAAAAACGTGCGTTCGGCTTGGCAGAACTCCTGCAAACGGGCGAGCGCTGTGCGATTAGGGCCAAAGTTGCTGCCGGTGAAGACGAAAAGCGTTTCGTCATCGCCCACGCCAAGTTCCGTTCGAGTGGATGTTCGAACTTCGGGGTCACAGTGGTAATCGCCGGGAAAAATTCCGTTGGGCACAAGTACGACCGAATTGAGATCCTCGAAATACTTTTGATCCGCTGGGGCACAGGCAATGACGAGGTCTGCTTTCTTTGCGGCGCTCTGTTCCAACCGTTTTACTAACGGTACCAGTACAGGCGCTACAAGAGATTTCTTCCAAAGTTGATGCTCGACGTTATGCGTGTTGAGATGCCAAGGCTTAGACAGGCGCGTAGCGATCGGATACAGGAAAGGGAAATCAACGATCACCAAGTCAGCAGCTTCGGCGTACTCGTGCAGCTTTTTAGGTGTGAAGAATCTGGCAACCAAGTTACTCCACAGCGGCGGCAGGGCAAGCTTATAAGCCAACCACTGGCAAGCACCGAAAAACTTCCGGCGGTCAACGAATTCATGCACTCCGTTTTCCAGTTGGGTTGCACTACTTTTCGTTCCTTTGAGATAGTCCTTTTTTCTTCCGGTAAAGGAGTAGATGGAAACATCATGCCCTGATTCGGCAAGGGCTCGCGCAAAAGAACCGGTGCGTATCTGGCCGCCAGACATGGCGGGATAGACCTGTATATCTGAAAGGATTAGAATGTTCATCGGAAAAGTCTTATGCTAAGTTTCTCGCGTCGTCGGAGGAAAAGCGAAATTCAGTTTTGGCGTTTCCTTTGTCTTTGAAGCCAAGACTGCTCTACCAATGCCACGGCCTCTGGACGAGACCGAACGCGATTATGTATCAACCGGAAATCACACTACTGTGATTGGATCTGGCAGAAACGCAACAGACATTGTGGAAACAGGACGCTGAAATCGTTGCGTTTAGGTTGATCGCTGCTAACCGTTCTAACGTTGGCGTTCCAGCGGCGGGTGCCTGCTATTGGCCACCAATTATTTGAGCATCAAAACTACCCAATTCCGAGGGGAAGATGCCGTAAAGTGTACGACTGAAGTACAGCTCAATCGCTTCGGCCAGCCGCTGAATCGGCCGTTTAGGAACCAGAACGATGTCAGAGTCACGGAGCCAGATTTCGTCCGATGGAATCGGACGCTTACCAAAAAGCCCGCCAGCAAGATCGAGCTTGGTTGCCATCAGCTTCCAATTTTTATCGCGTCGAAAAACTACGATCTGTCGTACATTTCCTCCCACACCCCAACCGCCGGCCAAGGCGATCGCCTGCATGGCCGTTGTCGGACCTGAGAGCTCAAAGCGACCGGGAGTGTTGACTTCTCCAGCCACGTAGATGAACCGTGGAGCTCTTTGAGTCAGAATCGGGGTGACCCGAATCCCCTGCAATTGTCTTGCGTATCGCATGTTGATCTCGCGTTCCAATTCGTCCAAAGACAACCCGACAACACCAACGGTTCCAATCAACGGCAAACGAACCGTGCCGTCTGGATTCACATTGACCTGTCTGGCTTGACCACCGGATCCGGCGCGAGCGTCGACGGAATCTAAAAAGTCCCGAAGCTTGGTGCCGATCGTTACCCCAGTAACATTCACATTGGGCGGAGACTCAAAAAACGGAGCGTAACTATAATCAAGTTCCGCTTTCAGTTGCTGGATCGTCTTCCCCGCAGCCAACACGCTTCCCAAAAGATCAAGCGAAACTGTCCCATCGGGCATCACGACGACACCGTCCAATCGAGTCGCTTCGTTGAGTTTTTCGTCGATTGCAGCAGTCACGCGAATAACATCGCCCGGCGAAAGGCGATAACCCTGACCCAAGTTATCCCGCGAAATTTGAAAGACAAATTCAATTTGATCATCGACTCGCAAACGGTAGGTCGGAACGTGCGGCGTCCGCGCCGGACCGATGTACTCTCCGTAGGAATAATTTTCCCAAGGTACTAACCGTGAGCTGTTCCAAGTCGATTCATTGCAATCGCCACGTGCAGAGTTCTCATCAACGCCGCACATGAATTTGGTCTGCTCGGGTTGATCTGCCGGCGAGCAAGACTGTTCTGAGACGTAGGCTTCGGCAGGAGCAAAACCTGGCATGGTTTGCGGCAGCGCATATTGCATCTCCGCCTGACCATACTGCGGTGAATAGTCTGATAACTGACCAAACAGAAGCGGCCCGCTGCACAAAATCACCAGGGCCGCAGCTAGGAAGATTCGAATGCCAGATAGAGATTTTCGATTCATCTTGATTTCAATTGATGTCATTGCAAACACGTTAGTACCATCCTTTGACTTTCTGCAGCAACGTCTTGGCCCTGGAAGCATCTCTTTGGGGAGAAGCTTGCTGACCGCTGCGCGGCATCTGCTGTGTCGTGACATTTGGAAACGCCGCATTGTTGTGGAACTCATTTAGGCTCGCCCACTGCTGTCCGCCACCGCCGCTGCTGGCAACGCTGTATCCGGACTGTTCCGCTCGCATTGCTGCCTGCTTGGCAAAATGTAACTGTCTGTCACGTTCTTCAACGACTTGTGTGTTCATCGCCAGTTGGCTGTGCACGGCTGACAGATTCGCCCAAGCGGACCGGGTCGGCGACGAGGTGAGAGAAATCTTCAATACTTGTTCCGCTTCTTTCAGTCGTCCCATGTCGTGCAAAAGAACACCGAGGTCATTTGCACACAACGCGTTGGCAGGATTGCAACTCATCGCAGCCCGAAAGAACACCAGCGCCCGTGCTTGCCCCGACCAATCGCCTTGTCGGTTGTCGACGGAGGTCCGCGTTTCGATTTTGCCCAAGGTATGAAGCGCCGCACTTCCTGCAGCCGAGTAACCGATCGCCAGCTCGATCTGAGATTGAGCGAATCCACAATAGAGATCGAGGGCTTTGGTTCTGGATAGGTTTCCGATCTCCTGCGGCGAGATCAATTTCGTTTTGTGCGAAAGCACTTTTTGCTGCAACACGCTCTGTTGCGACCATGCTTGGTTGGGCCCAACGAGATCTGCCGCCTCGTCCAACGCCGTGAGTCCCTGAGCCAGCCGTTTTGAGTACGCATCTGGATCGAATTGTACTTTGTGAGATCGCGCGATCAACAGCAGTGCAAGTGTGAACTCTTCACGGGCTGCTAAGTACGAATTTCGTCTTGCCAGCGATTCTCCATACTCAATGTGCTGTCCTGCTCGCGCCTCGACTTGTGGATTGACACGCAATCGCTTTAAGGCAGGTTGTTGCATGGACGTGCCCAACGCCGTTTTGGTTGGATCGCTTTGTTGGGGCAACCTCGTCTGTTGTGCCGAATAACCATTGCCTGTTTCAGATTGCCCCGACCGACGATCTGAATCGAGCACAGAAAAATTTTCCGGTCCTGAAAGCTTCGGCGCGTTGGTCAGCACTGTTGTTGCAGGACTGGGAATTTGAGATTCGAAGCTGGCCCTCTGGACGGCTGCTGGATCCTGCCAGCGTTGGGCATCGTCTTGCGGAGCTGCAACGTTTTCTTGTGCTCGTAAGCTTCGCTCCAAGGCACGCACTCTGTCGGCCAAAGTGGTCTCGCCTTCTGACTTCACGTACCTGTTCTGAACGTACTTTGACCGCTCGGTGGAAAAATGTTCTTTCAGCGCGCTTTTTGATTCTTGCCGATTCTCCAAAACTAGCTGGCGAGTTTGGATCGGTCGTTGCCGTCGAAGAGCATTTGAGCCCTCTGCCAAGTGGGCTGTATCTGAAACGTTATTTGAAACCTCAGGAATCAAATTGGTTTGTTCAGGCGTTTGGAAGTCCGATTGCATTGGGTCGAAAGTCGCCCGAACCGAATCCGATCGGCCTAACGGAATATGAACCGGAACTTGCGGAACAACATCGGTGGGCAGATTTGCAGAAACGGAACTTGAACTGGCCAAGGGAAGATGACGCTCAGGTGGGGTTTGCTCCGTGGCTGTAATGGTGCGATTGGGTTCCATCGTTGGTCTTGGATCACTGGAACGGCGTAGAATGTCATCCAATCGAGGATTGATCGATGGTCGATCCGACGATTCCAGTCGCGTAATCACATCCGGGCCAAACACAAAGCTCCCCAGCACAAGCGCTAAAGAGATCAGTAGTGTACCGATTATTGATTGGATGTTCATTTCACTCACGCGACGCGGAACGGTTTGACTAATCATGCACAGAGCCGAGCAAAGCAAACCCCGCCGACTTTAAATTAGGCTGACTTTGCGGATTACGCTCTGTTTAAGGATCGTCGTGAGTTTGCCGATTCTTAAGCAATTCCTCCGAGTTCGTTTGTTTATTTCCCCATTCTGCTAGCACCCGCCGCACTGCGGTCACTTGCCGAATCGAATTTCGTAGACTTTGCCAAAATCATTCGTGTCGACCAGTTCCGCCACGTCGACCAGCCGTTTCCCCAGCGCTTCGGCGGCGGCGAATTTTTCTTCTCCGCTTCGACACTGTTTGATGTCAGCCGATGGCGAAATGATATCATCCAAAACAAAGAGCCTAAACTTGCCGCTTCGGGCCTGCTGAAGAAAATCATCCACCGGGACGGTGCTTATATCCGGGTGGCAGCGCCTAATCATGACGCCGTTTTCACCCTCCAAGTGAACGATGCGGGCCGAACTGTGGTACTGCAAAAAATCCACCAACCGATAGTCAAATTGACTCAGCAGCACCGTGTCTTGCGCTGACAACTCGGCTCTGATCCACGCGGTCTTGCCCAAGAACTGGTCTCCGCTGGAATTCTTCCAAATCAGCATGCCCCCAAAAAAGTTGTAAGCCAACATTACAACCAGAAACGTTACCACGGCTCTGCGTCTTCCCAATCGGTAACAGGGCTCGATGACCAACACCGTCAACAGACCCGCAAATGGAACCAACATCGGTATCCACGCTTCAAAGCTTCCCGGATCGATCATGGCCACAATCAGCCCCATGACAACAAACCAAGCGCCAAGAAACAGCGTCGGCCGAGTGGGGCGAATGGATCTCCACTGACTTACCGCGATCCAGTGCATGCGGGAGAACAGCAATAGCAATGGCAAAAACAGGATCGCAGCGATTGCTGTAAAAACCTGAATTCCCTTACCAGCATGGGCGACAACCTGAAAGTTGTACACACAGCCGGGGACATGAGGGTTGAGAAAATTGCGGACCGGGTCGATCGTTTGCGTCCAGTGCGCTGAAAAGAAGTCATGCCCAAAGGAGAGAACGATCTTCACCAACGCGACAACAACCGACGGACGTTCTCGAAACTCGCCATTGCGTTCGGTAAGGAATTCGACCAATCCCGCTGGTGAAGGCATGCATTCCTTTACCTCCGAAAACGACCAGACAACGCCAATGAGATAAATGACCGCGCCGGCAATTGAATACTGAACGAAAGAAAGCAAACGGGACTTCGAACAAAACAGCACTACTGCTGTGATGAACAGAACGATGATGTTGGGTTGGTAAAACAGCACCGCCAACCCCGAAAGCGCCCCCGCTGCGATCACGGCCTTGGCGCTTCTATTTTCATCATCGAGAAACCGGAGCACCAGCGACAAACTGGAGAGGATCAGAAAGATAGACGGAATGTAAACTTCCACCGCGCCAGCGTAGCGCCAAAAACCATAGGTCAGGCCAAGGAAGAAGGCTCCGGCCCAAGCAGAAAAACCCGAAACCCCAAAGTGCCGCTGCATCAACCGAGCGAACAGCACCAGCGACGCCGCCCCCAACAAAATGCTCAGCCCCGAAAGAAGCTCCAGCGTCCCGACGTTGAAGCCAAGTGTCTCGGCGGTGATGACCACGATCCGATTGATTGCATGGAAAAGAATGTTACGAGAGTCGGGTGCCGTTCCCAAAGGAAAGTTCTCTGCAAACAGCACATAGTTAATCGTGTCGTAGCTCTCGGAGTGGTTCAGCGGCCGAGTCACCCAGTAGAAAACGGCCATCAAACAGAACATCGCCAAGCTATGGATTCTATTCTTCCATGCGATATTCTTCATTGGGGCAGTTTTCGACGATGACACTGGAACGCTCGTAAAGGGGAGGCCGCAAGACTAACAACTCAAAAAAGGGGCTTCGCTATTTCCGTTCCCGCAACATGGAGAACTTCGCTTCTCTGTTGGATTTTTTGGACCAGATGCTTACCCAAGCAATTAAACTACAACCCCCTCATTTTTTTTTGCAGTTCACGATAACACTATTGATAGTGAGTTTTCGACTCCTCGGGATAACTGCATTATCTTCTACTGGTCTTGAAAAATCGACCACCGAATCGACCGAATAAGGTACCAATCAAATGACTGTTCTGGGTGGCATATTGACGATACTAACGATTATTGTCCTGATTCCAATTCTAACTTTTTCTTTGCAGTGCTTTCTTTCCTTGCTGCCGCGCGCGAAGTCAAAAGTGGAACACGACCAACTTCCGCGTCTTGCGGTCTTGGTTCCATCTCACAACGAAGAGGCGATTGTCCACGGAATTCTGGAAGACCTGAAAGGCCAGGCCAAAAGCGGCGATCGAATCATTGTGATCGCCGACAACTGTCAGGACTCAACGGCAGAAGTCGCCCGGAGCCTCGGCGCTGAAGTATTCGAACGGACGGACCTCAATGATCGCGGCAAAGCGTACGCGCTTCGATTTGCGCTCGAACGGTTGGAGGCCGATCCTCCCGAAGTCGTTATTGTCGTTGATGCTGACTGTCGAATTTCGCCGGATTGCTTGGCACAGATTTCATACTTGGCCAAAAAGTTCGATCGGCCTGTTCAAGGCTCCTACATTTTTGGGGACCAGAACGATAGCGCGGTCAGCAATCTTGCATCCTCTTTCACGCTCTGGTTCAAAAACCACATCCGTCCTCTGGGCTCGCTGCGTGCCGGCATGCCATGTCAGTTGACCGGCAGCGGAATGGCTTTCCCGTGGCATGTGATTCGCAGCGTCAACGTTGCCAACAACTCACTTGCCGAAGACACGACGCTGGGGCTTGAATTGGCCTATCTCGGTTACCCGCCCTTGTTCTGCCCCGAAGCAAGAATTGATGGCCATGTTCCAAAAGAATGGGGCACACTGGTTCAACAACGCCGACGATGGGAACAGGGATACCTCGAATCCATTTTTTCTAACGCGCCGAAAATGGCATGGCGAGCGATCACCCACTTCAAACCGGGATTGTTGTGGGCCGCGTTCGATCTCTGCATCGCGCCGCTGGCACTGCTGGGAATCGTCTGGGGAATTTTTGCTTTATTGGGCCTGATCCTTGCATTGGCCGGAGGAAGCTCTCTCCCACTTGTCCTTTCGGGCATAGGCGCAGTGGCGATGGGCCTCAGTCTTGTGTTAGGCTGGTTGTTTCATTGCCGAGACAAAGTTCCAGCCAAAGCTATCGTCGCGATTCCATGGTTCCTTGTTCGCAAAGTTGGAATCTATGCGTCACTGCTATTCAAACGTGAAAAAGTGTGGCTGCGAACCGAAAGAGACTGATACGATGTCAGCTAAGACGATTGCGTCGCTGATCCTGCTG
>CAKZVF010000130.1 GCA_937921995.1 uncultured Pirellulaceae bacterium | reverse complement strand
AATTTGTTCAAATATTCATCGTTGGCCGCCGCCAATTGTTTCAGTACATCTTCACTGGCCGATTGAACGCCCGATTGCTCGTCGCCGGCGATGTGTTTGGTGTTTGCGTATTTGGCACGTAGTGTCTCCACGTTGCCAATTTGCGGGTGGCCTTCAAATGCCTCCAGCCAATCTGATTCATCAAGGCCGCCAAAGACCTGCGCCGATTTGTTCAACACGTCTTCGTCGCTGAGGAACGGACGAGACTCTTCCAGTTCCTCGCACCATCGCGCCGAAGCGCAACATGTCTGAAGCGTCTGCAGAATACTTTCGTACGGTAGTGCGTTGAGCATGTCAGCGACTGACGCATCGACCAATTTTTGGTCGCTGTCTGTGCTGGCGGATTGGTTCTCAAAGACGACTTCGCCATCCACGTAGGTGCGCTGAACAGATCCTGACAACACCCGACCTTCATAGGGTGTGACTGAGTGTCGATGTTCAAGTTCATCACCAGCGACGACGAAGGTTGCTGACGGATCCCACACGACGATGTCTGCGTCGTAGCCCGCGGCAATCCGGCCCTTTGTTTTTGCGAAACCGAAAATCTCCGCGGGACGATCCGATAAAAGTGACGCCAGTTTCTCCAGGGACCAGTTTTCCTTCTTGGCGACAGTGACCATAATCGGCAGCGTCACCTGCAGGCTGGCGATGCCTCCCCAAGCTTTGCCGAAATCGCCCGAAAGCAGCGCTTTCAGCTCCGGCGGGCACGGTGAATGGTCTGACCCAATGGTGTCGATCAAGCCCGTTGCGACAGCGGATCGAAGTGCATCGCGGTTGGCTTGATCGCGGATCGGTGGCGCACATTTGAATTGCGTTTGACCGTCTTTGATATCGTCATCGCAGAAATACAGATAGTGAGGGCAAGTCTCCACCGTCAGTGGCAGCCCTTCTTCCTTTGCCGCGGCGATCAAAGGAATGGCTTGGGCGGTTGCCAGATGAACAATGTGAATCGGCGTTTGGAATTCCCGGCAAAGATCGATCAAAAGTTTAATCGCGTTGACTTCAAACGAAGCGGGCCGCCCGTTCCTATAATTTCGGTAGGATTGCTGCGGCCAATGGGACGAGGTCTTGTGTTTCGCAACCACCTCGGGATCAACAATTTCCGCATGAGCCAATAGCGGAATGCCGGCTTGTTTTAGCATCGGTAACGCGGCACGGAGTTCTTTTTCGCCGGCGGCACCAAATTCATCCAGCCCCGAATCGCACAGGAAAGCTTTGATGCCGCGTACGCCTTGAGCGATCAGCCCTGGAAGTTCTATTTCATTTCCCGGAACCAATCCGCCGTAAAATTCGACGTTCACCCGGCACTTACCTACCGCGGCGCTGCGTTTGGATTCCAGCGCCGCTACGTCCGTGGTTACCGGACTGCTATTGAGCGGCATGTCGATCAACGTAGTGACGCCACCTGCCGCGGCGGCGGCTGTGGCCGTTGCAAAACCTTCCCACTGCGTCCGGCCCGGTTCATTGATGTGGACGTGGGCGTCGATGACGCCAGGCGAAATGACCCAATCGCCAAAATCTTCGCAAGGCATTTCTGGCGGGAGCTGGTCGGGTGAAACGATGGACTCAATTTTCCCGCCGCGGATGATGATTGCCGCCGGAATCTCTCCCTTGAGCGTCACGACGCGGTTGGATTTGATCGCAAACGGTAAAGCGCTTGATTCGGTCATGCGTTCTCAATTGGCGTTGTTAATTCCGCCCGACGGTAGCTGAAATGACGCCAAAAGGTTCTGGCGTCGGCACGAATATTTCGTTTTCGTTCTCCATGTTCAGTTTTGCCAAATCCGCCAACAAGTGATGTTGATTAGGCATATCCAAGGAAATTTCGTTGATCTCATTGCAAGCCGAGAGCACCGACTGCGCCATGTCGTACAGCGTTTTCTGGACCGAAGGGCTGAACTGGTGGGCGAACACGTCCAGAAGCAATCGGCGGATCGTTTGGCGAGTTTGTGCCCAATCGTGTTCGAGATCATCGCAAGGCCACTCCGTGGTGATCGTGGTTGCGAAGATTCGATCGCTGGTTTCCTTCAGGGTTGTGTATTTGTCTTTGAGATAGCCTTCGAATGCCGAGTCGGTTGTTTTAAGGATCTGCAAACCGCGCAGACCGGACGTTAGCTTCGTCCCCTCCGATGAAACAACGGCGCGGCAGGTGTGCTGTTCGCTGTTACCGCCGGTGAAGGCGTGCCCGTGAGCCTCGCCGTCAAGGTCGATGCGTTGCCAGAGTTTTTCGGCAACGCAAATCGTTGTTTGAGTGATGTGGTCGAACGAATCGAAAAAGTGCTTGGCCAAATGTTGCGCGTAAGTTTCGATCGCTTCGACGCCGTGAAGTTTTGCGATTGCGTACACCGAATTCTTCATCGTGTCGGTGGGGACGACTTTGCTGTTGTCGCCTGCGGTGTAAGCGCTGTCAAAGTCGCCTTCTAATGCTACGTCGACGACGATTTGAACGAAGTTATGTTGATCGCCGGCGCGTTTGATGAGGGACAAACAGACTTGCGATTTCCCGTAGGACTGGTGGGCGAGTTCGATTTTCATGATGTTTTTTTGGAAGAGGGGTTGGGCGTCTAAGAGATGTTGTGCGCTTCACAGGGGCTTTAAAACGTCTGGGTCTAACGCATCGCGATGAATGTCTTTGTAATAGATGTAACTGGCGGGAGTCTTGCCCATCGCCACAAACCACTGAGGACAATAAGACGCCATCCAAAT
>CAKZVF010000129.1 GCA_937921995.1 uncultured Pirellulaceae bacterium | reverse complement strand
TTAGCGCTCTTTGGCTTTCCTTTGTCTTGCCATACTATCCAATTTCCTCCGGTGAATCCCTCCCATCCGTCGAACTTTGTCGGTGTTGAGGCGTTGGTGCTATCGCGCGTATCGGTTTCTTGAATTTGGCTTCCAGCCATTGTATTATCCTTTGGTAGATTGATCATCGAGCCGTCGGATTCTTGGTAGGTCCGGCGGCTTCTTTTGTTTGCTGATGCGGATCATGCCAAGAAACTATCGAGGCCATCGGCGATGTTCGTTAGATAGGGCCGATCGGCCTTAGAGGTAGCGGCGATTGCTACGCGGCCGGCGTTTTGCCGTCTTGGCCCCTTTGGCTTCCGGCTTGTTGCTCCGAGCCTGCAGAAAGGCATCGATGGACGAGCGCTGAATAATCCAGCGCGGCCGAGAACCCTGGCCGATGTTGGACGCTTCCAAGTCGCCCGAGCGGATCCAGCCCAGGACAGCTTCGATGCCGACGCCGAGGATCTCGCAGACCTCTTTGGGCTTTAGGTTCGGACGGTCGATCATTTCATTCGGAATAGCCATTTGTTCACCCTCGATAGTACGAATAGTTTCGAAACTTTGAGAGTAAGGCCCGCCGGCCGTCCGTAAATGTCGTGTGGGAGCGGTGCAACAAAATGCAACAAGTTGCAACAATCGCGCAACAATTTTTTAGCCCAGGTGTTTTTTAATCTCCGGCGCTTCCATATCAATTGAAACCCTTTTGCCTTCATCCGCGCGGGCGAAAGGTTCCTCCTTTTTGAGCCATTTGGTCACGGTGCCGCGATGTATTTTTAAGTGACTGGCCGCAGTGGCCCTGTCTTTGAACGATTGCCACTTCGGTCCTGAATCGAGATCGGTCGACGGTTGCGCCTCTTTGGTAATCTGTTCACGCAATAGCTTCCAGCTGCCCCAGGCGTCGACGATCGCGGCTTCCATGGCCTCCGTGGAAATGAAGTAAGCAATTTCGGCTTCGTGAAGTATTGCCCGGAGAACTCTCTCTTCAGAGCGTGTCGGTTTTTCGTCGAGGTCTCCGCTTAGAAAGGAGGAAAGCGTATCAACCAGATCTGCAAACTCTTCGTCACCTCCGTCCTGGCGATATCGAATATCAGACGCGAACAGCAGATCGAATTTTTCGAATAGTTCAGGGCTCATTTAGCCACCCGCTTTCCGTAAAGCCATCGGCGGACGTATCCGCTAATCCTGATTAGCTTTTTTCGGGAATATCTTTGGCGGTATCGCGCCCGCATGGAGCGGTTCGAATGGCCGCAGATGTAGTCGGCTATCTTTTCGTCGGCCTCGTCGGTGGTGTAGATAGAAACGGCCGTCCGATACGATTTCCGCAACGCGCTAAACGAGATCCCCTTGCGATCGTGTCCGGCGGCCTTCAAAAGCTTCTTGAACTCTCGGCCAAGCGGATTCCCTCGGTGCTCGTCAGAGTGCCATAGGTTGCCGAAGCTAGTTAAAAAGATATGGTCCGACAACTCCGCCTCGTGCGGCTCTGGCCTGACCTCTAGCCATTCTCGAATTGCTTGGCGAGCTTCGGGCCAAAGAACAAAACTACGCGCTACCTCGGTCTTACGTCGCGGATAAATCACCATGCCGTTTTCGAGGTCGATATGGTTGAAACGCAAATATGCGATATCAACCGACAGCAGCCCCGCACCGATCGCGGTTAAGATGATGGCCTTCATCTGGGTATCAGCTATCGACAAAACGTCGAGGATCTCTTCTCGACTTAGATCGCGACCCTCTGAGTATGTCTCGTTGACGTACTTCCGTTTGAGCTTAATCTCCGGATTCGCCAGATACCCCCCGTGCGATATCGGGCGTTCAGTCATCTGGAGCTCATTCGCAAAATTGATAATTGCTCTAGCGCGTGTGCAGTAGTTTTCGACAGTCTTCGGCCCGACCTTTTTGGTTTCGCCGACGACGGTTGAAATCTCCATCCGGTCGCGGACGCGCTTAAAATCCGCCGGCGTTAGGTCGTCGGCCGGCTTCTCCTTGCCGAGTCCCGGCAGAACAAACTTATCAATTACCGTCTTGTAATCCGACCAAGTCCGGTTGCCGATCTTGCCTTTACGGTCCACAAGAAACGCATCGCAGATATCCGCAACGGCATTCTCGGTCGTACTTAAATTCCGCGGCTTGGCGTGTCCCGCCGCCAGGTCGAACCTGCACCGCTCATATTCCGCCACTGCCTCTCTATAGGTCGTGCGCGGGTAGGTGCCGAAGTAATGCCGCTTGCCCTTGATCTTCTTACACCAACGGTTGTTGATCAGCGAAAGGGGCGAACCCGGCGGATTCGGACTCGGATCGTCCGTCTTGGAGCGGGCTTTTTTATGGGTAGAATGGGCCATAGATGGCACTCCTTCGTTAGGGGAAAGTGCTGTTAGGCCGGTTGAATTCTCTACGTTCAATCGGCCATTTTCGTTGGCCCCAATATACTCCGCCACCCTTTGGGGCTCAATCGGTGGCACTTCGGACCCATGGCGGCGGAGAGTCTCGCGCATAAAAAAAGCTTTCACCCAGCGTTTTACAAGGTGAAAGCTTAGAGGCGTCGGTGGGAGTCGAACCCACGATCGCGGATTTGCAATCCGCTGCCTTAGCCACTTGGCCACGACGCCCTAAATTGTGATACCGCTTCTCAAAAGAAGTGTATTAGGCAATATCCTTCGGTCAAGTGGGGAACGTAACTTAGCCCTACTTTTTTGAATCTGAAATTTTGATCAATATTTCGGTTTTTGAGTCGTCTTTTGACACCGCCCCAACAATAGGTTCGGCTTCGCGCGGTTGAAACTTTAATCGGGTAGACGCATCAAGCAACTTGCGGCGTCGAATTGGGACTTAAACGGTGTATCACAGACGCTAAATAATACGGCTAAAGCGGCCGGGCCCAAAGGAATCTCGACGAGTGCTTGCGTCGGAGGGCTAATCCGAAAACTTCTTGCCTTGCCAAGAATCACGACGCTCGAATTCGTCACCAATCGCCTTCAAAACCGCCGGCTTATCCAAGCACCACTGCGGCCCAACAAAATAATCGCCTGGGGCCTCGCCGCTGACTCGTTCGACCACCATCTGAGGTGGCATGCGTTCTAAGAAATCCACCAGCGTTGAGATGTATTCATCAAGCTCCATCAACGTTACTTCGCCAGAACGTACCTGCTGAGCCAGCGGTGTGTTTTCGACGCAGTAAAGATTGTGGATCTTCACGGCGTCCAGATTTGATTTTGCGACCTCCGCGGCCGTCGCCATCATGTCTGCATGAGATTCGCCCGGCAGCCCCAACATGATGTGGGCACAAATCTCAAAACCGCGGCCCTCACTTCTTTCCATCGCATCCAAGAACGATTCGTAACTATCGGCGCGATTCATCCACTCCATCGTTTTGTCGTGGATCGTTTGCAGACCATACTCGACGGTCAAAGGAACCTTCGCCGCAAGTTCTTCCAGCAGATCCAGCACGTCATCGGGCACGCAATCTTGCCGGGTACCGATCGCCCATGCCACAACTTCCGGGTGCGATATCGCGCGTTCGAACAGAGGTCGCAGTACATCCACCGGCGCGTAGGTATTGGTCGCCGGCTGAAAGTAAGCCATGAAGTGTTTGCACTTATAACGCCGTTTGACACGAGAGATGCCCTCGTCCAATTGGTCCATGATGTCCTGTTTAGGCAGTCGACGTGACGGACTGAAGCTACGATTGTCACAAAATGTACAACCGCCAATGGCGACCGTGCCGTCAACGTTGGGGCAAGTGAATCCGGCATCCAGACTGACCCGTTGGACGCGGTGTCCATATTGTTGCTTTAAAAAGAAGCTATATGGAAAATATCGGTGCCCAGCCGCTTTCCAGTCAATATCGTGGCGACTTAGAGCGTGATGAACGGTGGGTGAGTTGCGAGAATTAGTTGACGACACTATGTCTACCGAATAAATTGAAAATTCCTATCTGGAAGCTATATTTTGTTGTTATTCCTCTCATTTGTATACCTCCAAACTTTGAAGTAACCCACATCTATGTACGGCGAACTCATTCCCACCGGCGGCGGCGATCCCATTCCTCTCATGAAGAAACGCCTGCGCGTCGGTCGTCGCGAGGGCTGCGACATTATTCTCGATTTCGGCAATGTGTCCGGTCACCACTGTTTATTGGAGATCGAGGAAGGCTATTGGTTTATTCGCGACCTCCGTTCACGCAACGGCGTCAAAGTCCGAGGCAAGCGCATCTTGGTCGGTGTCCGGAAACGAATCGACCCCGGAACACCGCTGACGATCGCCAAAAACGCGTACACGATCGAGTATGATCCCAACGAACTGGGCGCTTTCGGCACACCGCCTCAAGAGGAGGTCGTCGATGACTTCTTCAGTGAATCGCTGCTCTCACGCGCCGGTTTGAAGAAGGACAAAAAGAAGTAAATCCACGGCCGAAACGGTTCCCAAAGGTCGTTGTGACCGGCTCGAAATCTCAATGCCAAAATGACAGGCTCGCCGCAATCTGATTGTGGCGAGCCTTTTTCGTGGGAAAAAAGCAATTTATCAAGTTCGGCACACTCCTTGCAGAACAAAGTAATCACTTCGGTAACAGACTGTCCAATCGGCAGACTGCCCGCACATTCATGGCCTGTTGGCGAAGAATGAAACGATCAACTTACACCACGGCATGCCGTCGTGAACAGCTTTATTTAGAGGAGGCCGGTTATGGCACAAGGCGAAAAGATTATTGGAATTGATCTCGGTACGACGAACTCGGTCGTGGCTGTCATGGACGGCAACGAACCTACCGTCATCGCGAATCAAGAGGGCGACCGAACCACACCCAGTGTGATCGCCTTCAACGACAAAGGCGAAACGCTCGTCGGAGCACCGGCTCGCAACCAGCGCGTCACCAATCCGACCCGCACCATTTACTCGGCCAAGCGTTTCATGGGCCGGCGTCATAGCGAAGTGGCATCTGAAGAGAAGATGGTGCCCTACGGAATTTCCGTTGGCGATAACGAGTACGTCGAAATCGACGTCGATGGAAAGAAGTACACGCCGCAGGAAATTTCGGCCAAGACGCTTCGCAAATTAAAAGAAGCCGCCGAAAGCTACCTTGGTCACAAGGTCAACAAAGCCGTGATCACTGTGCCGGCCTACTTCAACGACGCTCAGCGACAAGCCACCAAAGACGCTGGTCAAATCGCCGGTCTGGAAGTCGCGCGTATCATCAACGAACCGACGGCCGCGGCGATGGCGTACGGTTTGGACAAGAAACAAAACGAACAGAAGATCGTTGTCTTCGATCTTGGTGGTGGAACGTTCGACGTTTCGGTGCTGGAGCTCAACGACGATGACGGTATGAAGGTCTTCGAAGTGATCAGCACCAGCGGCGACACGCATCTGGGCGGTGACGACTTCGATGATATTTTGATCAACTACGTTGCCGATCAGTTCAAGAAAGACAACGGCGTCGACCTTCGTGACGACACGATGGCGCTTCAGCGTCTGCAAGAGGCGTGTGAGAAAGCCAAGAAGGAACTTTCCAGCGGTCAGCAAACGGATATCAACCTGCCGTTCATCACTGCTGACGCCTCGGGGCCAAAACACCTTCAGATGAACATCACTCGAGCAAAATTTGAAGAGTTGGTCGACGTTCTGGTTGAACGTTGTAAGAAACCGGTCGAGCAGGCGCTCAAGGATGCGAAACTTTCACCAAGCGACATCGACGAAGTTGTTTTGGTCGGCGGTTCGACTCGCATTCCCAAAGTTCAAGCCATGGTCAAAAGCGTCTTCGGCAAAGACCCACATCAAGGTGTTAACCCGGATGAGGTTGTTGCGTTGGGTGCTGCGATTCAAGGTTCGGTTTTGGCGGGCGATCGCAAAGACGTTCTGCTTTTGGATGTCACACCGCTGACTCTTGGTATCGAAACCGAAGGTGGTGTTTTGACCGCGCTGGTGGAACGTAACACAACGATCCCAACGGAAAAGAAGCAAGTCTTCAGCACCGCGGCCGACAACCAAACGGCGGTTACCATTCAGGTTTTCCAAGGCGAGCGGAAGATGGCGGTCAACAATCGTCTGCTTGGCAAGTTCGACTTGACCGGCATTCCGGCGGCGCGGCGAGGAACTCCCCAAATCGAAGTCAAATTCGACATCGACCAAAACGGGATCCTCAACGTTTCGGCCAAAGACTTAGGGACCGGTAAAGAGGCGAACGTCGAGATCAAGCAGTCTTCTGGTTTGTCCGACGAAGAGATCGAAAAGATGAAGCAAGATGCGGAAATGAATGCCGAAGAAGACCGCAAGCAGTTTGAGCTTGTGACGGCCCGCAATCAAGCCGATTCGATGTGTTACCAGATGGAAAAAACGATCGCTGACAACGAAGACAAATTGAACGATAGCGATAAAGAACCTTTGCAAGCCGCCATCGAAAAAGCGCGTGAAGCCAGCAAAGGTGATGATGTCGATGCGATCAAGACAGCGGTGACGGAGCTGGAACAAGCTTCGCATGCGGTCAGCAAAGCGTTGTACGAAAATTCGGGTGCCGAAGGTGCAGAGGCAGCAGCCGATCAACCTTCTGCTGATGAGACCGCTGATTCCGAAGACGATGCGATTGACGCTGAGTTTGAAGTTAAGTCTGAATAGATTTAGGTCTATTCAACGACGGTGAGAAAATGGCGTGCTCTAGCACGCCATTTTTTTGCGCGCTCTAGGATTGGCGACCTGCCTTCCGGAGATTTAGACAAACTTCGGCACGCAACTTGCAACTTGTGAATTCATAACAAACACAAGGTGCCAAAAAGTGTACCTCTTTTCAGTGAAGGTTCATCCCATGGAGCAACCAATGTCTTTTCAACCCGACAAGCTTACAACTAAGACGCGCGAAGCGATCGCGGCGGCGCAGCGTACCGCCTCGTCGCAGGGCCATGTAGAGATTAATTCGATCCATCTACTGCATGCGTTGATCAACGAACACAACGGCGTGATCCGCCCACTGCTCAAGGCTGCTGAAATTCCGTTGGCCCAGCTAAGTTCGATCGTTGATTCGGAACTCGAACGCTTGCCAAGTTCCGACAGTCAGAATACGCCCGGACCCAATCGAGAACTTCAAACGATCTTCGAAACTTCGGGCAAGATCATGGCCGAGATGGGTGACGAATTCGTCTCGACCGAACACCTGCTCCTGGCGATGGCCAGCGGCAAATCACCGGCCCAGCGTATACTCGAACTAAATGGTGCCACCGAAGATGTTTTGAAGACCGCGATCCGCGCGGTGCGAGGCAACGCGTCTGTCACCGACGCCGATCCCGAAGATAAATATCAAGTGCTTCAAAAGTACACGATCGACTTGGTGCAGCGCGCTCAAGAAGGGAAATTAGATCCTGTCATCGGACGAGATGAAGAGATCCGCCGTGTGATTCAGGTGCTTTCCCGCCGCAGTAAAAACAATCCGGTTCTAATCGGTCAACCCGGCGTTGGAAAAACGGCGATCGCCGAAGGTCTTGCGCTGCGCATCGTTCACAACGATGTTCCGCAGAGCCTGAAGGACAAACGGGTGATGGCGCTGGATATGGGCGCGCTGATCGCCGGTGCAAAATTTCGTGGTGAATTTGAGGAACGTCTCAAAGCGGTGCTCAAGGAAGTCGGTGAAGCCGCCGGACAGATCGTGCTGTTCATCGACGAACTTCACACCGTTGTCGGTGCTGGAGCATCCGAAGGTGGCAACGACGCCGCGAATCTGCTCAAACCAGCGCTCGCCCGTGGCGAACTGCATTGCATCGGTGCGACGACGTTGGACGAGTACCGAAAGTACATTGAAAAAGATCCGGCACTGGAACGCCGTTTTCAACCGGTCTACGTCAACGAACCCAATGTTGAAGATACGATTTCGATTTTGCGTGGGTTGAAGCAGCGCTATGAAACACACCACGGCGTTCAAATCACCGACGGAGCGTTGGTCGCCGCGGCGAATCTCTCCAACCGATATATTACCGACCGCTTTCTGCCGGATAAAGCGATCGACCTGATCGACGAAGCGTCAGCGCGTTTGGCGATGGAGCGCGACAGCGTTCCGCGCGAGATCGACGACGTGCAGCGGCGGCTGACCCAGTTAGAACTGGCCGCGCGGCAATTGGCCGATGAAACCGACGCAGATGTTGTGAAGCGTTTGGCTGCCGTCAATGAGGAGATGGAGCAGAAACGGTTGGAGTTGGCTGATCTGCGCGAGCAGTGGGAACAGGAAAAGTTGGGCATGACCGACGTGCAGAAGCTGCGTCAGCAGTTAAGCGACGCCGTGCGCGATTTCGAGATGCTGGACAATGAGATTAAGTCGCGTCAATCGTCCGGACAATCGCCCAGCGAAGAAGACTTCCACAAACTTTATCAGTTGGATAACGAGCGTAAAAAATTGGAGGCTCAAATCGACGCCGCTGAAGCAAACTCGACCGCCGAAGTCCCCAGTGACCGGAAGAAGCTTCTGTCCGAACAGGTGACTGGCGATGAGATCGCCGAAATCGTCAGCGTTTGGACCGGTGTGCCGGTGTCCCGCATGTTGGAAACGGAAAAGGCAAAACTGTTGGTCATGGAGGAACGGCTGCAGCAAACCGTCATCGGTCAAAGCAAAGCCGTTGCGGCGGTCAGCAATGCGGTCCGCCGAAGTCGATCGGGGCTGCAGGATCCTAATCGACCGATCGGTTCGTTCATGTTCCTTGGCCCGACAGGCGTCGGAAAAACGGAGCTGTGCAAATCGTTGGCTCAGGTGTTGTTCAACGATGAAACGGCGATGATTCGCATCGACATGAGCGAGTACATGGAACGGCACAGTGTTAGTCGGTTGATCGGTGCCCCTCCGGGATATGTTGGCTACGATCAAGGCGGCAAACTGACCGAAGCCGTCCGTCGTCGTCCCTATTCGGTGATTCTGTTGGATGAAATCGAAAAGGCACACGACGACGTGTACAACATCCTGTTGCAGATTTTGGATGATGGAAGGTTGACCGATAGTCAAGGGCGTACGGTCGATTTTACGAATACGATCATCGTCATGACCAGCAACGTCGGAAGTCAACTGATCCAAAAGGTCACCGAAGAGGGCGGCGACGAAGACGAACTCAATGAAGCGGTTCAAGGGGCGCTGCGAGCCCGATTCAGTCCTGAGTTGCTGAACCGTGTTGATGAGAAAATCGTTTTCCATCCGCTTTCGCGTACCGAGATTCGTTCGATCGTCGATTTGCAAATTGGTCTGTTGGCCAAACGCATCGAGGAACAAGATTGGACGATCGACGTGACCGAGGAAGCGCGGCAGGCGATCGCCGATGAGGGATTCGACCCAGTGTATGGTGCTCGTCCGCTCAAGCGTGTCATTCAAACGCGGCTGGCCAATCCGATCGCGACCGAATTGCTGAAGCGAGACATGTCGCAGCCTGGACATCTGAAAGTTGACTTCGATGGCGAATCGTTTGTGATTGGTTCTTAGTCGACCGGCGATTGTCTGGAGCAGCGCTATGTCTCAATTTAAGGTTAGTGGATGCGGCCACGAATCCTGCAGCTGCATTTTGCGATCCGCTAAAGGAGGGGATTTAAAGGGTAAATCAAATGGTGAATCAAAGGGTAAAGGAGGGGCAGGCTTTGTTGCCTCGTCCAATACCTTCAACCTTGAATCAGCGTTGGGACATAGCACTGGGGCGACCGGCGAGTCGTTTAGATTGCGTTGGGTAAGTGTGAATGCGTGTGTAGCAACGACCGCCGCCGAAATTATGCCGTTTATCCCGGTCGTGCCGGAATAAAACGGCTAATGGTGGGTTGTTAAGTCGGCTCAAAGAATCAAAATGTAGGAGCTGAGCTAAACTATTACGTACCCCACCCGTTCCCAACTCCATTAAACGAACGAAATTCATCGTTCGAACTTTAACGATGGCAATCAAGGCATCTTGCGGCAACTGTAAATCATCTTTCAACGCAAAAGACTCGTTAGCGGGACGGACGGTGAAATGCCCCAAATGCGGGGAGAAGTTGCGAGTTCCGGGGACGAAATCAGGCGCTGCTCCGGCGAAACTTAAAAAGAAAAAGAAGCCCAAGCCATCCGAAGGCACCTTCAACCTGATGGACGATTTGCTGGACGATGCCAATGTCCGCGGGAAGTCCAAAGGTGTGGTGTGTGATGACTGCGGGGCGGAACTGGAAATGGGAGCCACGATCTGTATTGAGTGTGGTTTCAATCTGGAGACCGGATCCAGACTGCGTACGGATGCTTTCGACGATGACGCGGGTGAAAATGACTACGGGGCGACGTCAGCCGAAAAAATGATGCGGCAAGCCGAGAAGGATATCGCCGAGACGCCGGTCACCGGCGACGATCAGGACTTTGGCGACGGAGCCGAATCGCTTGTGATCGCGGGTGTGGCGGGAATCATTTTGGTGGTTCTGATGGCGGTCGCGCTGTTGATCATTTATCTGATGGAGAATCTCTCCGATCAAATTCACTCGTCCCTTATCAGCTTCATCGCGTCAGTGGTCCTGGGCCTCGGATGTATCACTTGGATCACGATCGTTGCATTCTTAGTTAAAAAATCGCAGGGCATCATCTGTCTCGCGACGGCTGGATTGTATTGCATCGTGTTTGGATTCATGCAGGGGAAGCAATTGCTGTTGCCCACGATCGTGTTGCTGATTTCAATTCTGATAGCATGTGCGTCTGGTTTCTACTTCTTGAACTACGCACCCGAACCGGGGCAGCAGCTGTAGCGCCCGAACAGCTCCCGAGGCGAACGAGCTGGCAAACCAACCGACGCTAGCACCGCGAACCGGAATTCCGCAGATTCCTGAAATTTGGTTAAACCTACCCAGTCGTCAAAGTCGATGTCTTTGAAGGACGGATTCGTCTTTCAACACTAGGGTAGGATTCTATGCTCGCGAAAACATTAAAACTATCAATCGTTGGCCTTTTCTTGGTAGCCTCGACCGCATTTTGCGGCTCGACAGTCAACGGACAGCAGCTTCGTCAACCGTCGCAGCGTTACCAACCGACCGAAGTGTCGCAAACGCCTCCGTCAGTCCACGTCGCGCCATCACAGGCTCGACGTATTCCTACGAGCTACACATTCACTGATCAAACACCGGCTTCTCAGGCCAGCGTAGATAATCGCTACCTGGTTCAGCAAACGGCTTATCAAGCACCGGTGCCGCCTGCGTCCAACGAACCGGCAGTGCCCGCAATTTTGGCTGGTGTTCCCGCGAAACAGCAGATCCAAGAGGCTGCTAAAAAGTTTACCGCTCCTGCCGCGGTGAAGGTTGAAACTGTTTCGCAAGCACTTAATCAATTCACACCCAAAGCCGCAGCGGAAAAGTCATTCAAAGACTTCGCTCCTCAAATGCAGCAGGTGATCAAAACCAACACCCCACGCATCGCTCCGGAAGAAATTTCCAGCCAACGCGCCGTGTTGGAAAGCCAGCTTCGTGCGATCAAACAACGCACGGCCGCTCGCGAAGCGGAATTGGCTTCGAGGGCAAATCAAACAGTCGCTCAAACCGTTGCCAAAACGGTTCCTCAGGCGGTTCCTCAGGTGAAGCAAGCCATTATTGCCGCTGAGCCCGCTGAAACCGCAACGCTGCCCGCCCCAACACAGACACAACCTGCGGTCGTCGACAATTTTTCGGCTTCGGATTTTGTGCGTCAAATCAATGGCCAACCAGCGAAGTCAGAACCCATCAATCAAGCCGCTTACGCAGCTCCTCAGAACAACGAAACCATTCGCTCTGAAGGCAACGTGATGGACCCTCAAGTCCGCCGTGTGTCGAACAACCAGATCGCGTCCAGTTCTGCCGGTGGCAACGCTGCAATTCGTCTGGGGGCTCCTTCAATCGAAGTCGAAACATTCGGTCCCCGCTCAATTGGCATTAACAAACCTGCCAATTACGAAGTGGTCGTAAAAAATAACAGTTCATCACCCGCCGAAAGAATTTTGGTAGGCATCAACATTCCTGAGTGGGTGGAAGTTCAAAATGTGAACTTAACCAGCGGTAACAAAGAAATCACCGACGGAAAAAACAAAGCACGTTTGGTCTGGACGATTGATCGCATCGAAGCCGGTCGCACTCAGACGGCAACCATTTTGGCCGTTCCACGAAAGGCGGAAGGTTTCGACGTGGGTGTTGAGTGGACTTTGGTTCCGCGTTCAGGTAAAGCCAATGTTGTGGTTACCGAGCCTCGATTGCAGATGAGCATTTCTGGCCCCGCCGAAGTTGAATTTGGCGAAGTGGCTCGCTATCTGGTCACCGTCAGCAACCCTGGAACCGGAACGGCTGAGAACGTAACGGTCAAACTTCCAGAAGCTCTCGGCGGCGAACGTTCGGTGCTGGGCGATATTAAAGCCGGTGCAGAAGAGGTTTTCCAAGTCGAATTGATGGCTCGCACGGCCGGCGAACTTTCGCTGATGGCTGCAGCAACTGCCGATGGCGATATCGAAGCCAACAGCGAACGAAAAATCACGGTACGACGAGCTAAATTGGACGTCACGATCGAAGGTCCTGCGATGAAATACTCCGGAGACGTTGGTCACTACACCGTGACCATGTCCAACAGTGGTGATGCTGCCGCCAATAACCTGATGGCCGCCGTTGCTCTACCTGCCGGAGCCAAATACGTCTCAGGAATCGACTCAGTCACACCCATCGAAGATGGTGTTCGTTGGCAAGTCGGCCCTCTAGAGCCCGGACAACAGCGTCAATACAAAGTCCAGTGCCAACTTAACGGCAGCGGCGACCTGCAAATCGAATGCGGCGTCAAACAAGGCGACTTGGCCGCATCGGCCGCCTGCGTAACGATGGTAGAAACCGTCGCCGATCTCGTTTTGGAAGTCGAAGACCCACGCGGTCCTTTGCCGACGAACAAAAACGTTCCCTACATCATCAAGATTCGCAACCGCGGAAGTCGCAGTGCGAAATCTGTTGAATTGGTTGTTCAGTTCTCGGAAGGAATCGAACCCAACTCAGCCGAAGGTCACCAGCACCGTATCGTGCCGGGGCAGGTTTTGTTCTCGCCGATTTCTGTGATCGAACCGGGGCAGGAAGTCAGCTACGAAGTCACCGCGGCGGCTCACCAGCAGGGAACCCACATTTTCCGGGCTCAGTTGACCTGTAACGATTCCGATTCGCGCGAAATCGCCGAAGGCACCACGCGATTCTTCAGCCACAATGGCGAATCAAGCCGGGCGTCTTCCACCGCTAACGCAGCGGACGCGGACTTTGACAACGGCGGAGATTTTCAACGCTAGTCGTTTGAGAATAAAAAGCAAGAAAAGCAAAACGCCGCTCAGCTGAGCGGCGTTTTTTTATTGGGAGGTCGCGGCTGTGCCGGAGATTTCTCCGTTCCAACATCGACTCAGCGGTGTAGTGGACGACGCAACGAGTCCGGCCCCTCCTTTGATCGTTCAAATTCCTTTTGAGCGCCCGTTCAATTGATCGTTTGACATACCCGCAGGATTCGTGGCCTCATCCTTTACCCAAACGAAGATGCCACTTCCCGAATCGGGATCGTCCTACAGATTTGGATAATTGGCGTCGATCAAACCAAGTTCCTTCGCCTCGTTCCAAAACGGCTTGGGCAATTGGACGTTTGCCAATTCTAAATTCGAGGTCACTCGGCTGGGTTTGCTGGAACTGAGCGCGATCGCAGCGACTCCCGGAGGTGAAAGCGCAAACTCAACACACGCTTGGGCGGGTTTCACACCGTGCTTCTCACACAGTTTGAAGAAGCAATCGCGAAATTCAACCACTTTCACATCGTCGGCGTTGGTCGGGTCCAACTGGCGATAGTCAAATGAATTGCCGCCGACCAAGTAACCCGCATGGAACACGGCACTGTTGAAGACGGTCACGTCGCGGCTTTTTAGATCGGCAACGAAATCCAATAAGTCCTGCGGATGCCGCATGATCGTCAGGCTGTTCGCCAGCATCACCCAGTCAAGCTTGACGCGTTCATCGATCTGGGCGATCGTTTTCCAGTCCTTGCTGCCAACGCCAATCTGTTCGCATTTACCTTGGTCACGCAGTTCCGCCAGCGCCGTGTAAGCACCGATGATATCCTCAAATCGCTTGTCGCGATCGGCGTCATCCTCAGCCGCAAACAGGTACTCGTCTGGATCGTGAACAGATAAGAATTTCGAGCGATAACCTTCACCAAGAAGTTCTTCGCCCTGCTTCCAACACTTCAGTATCCCATCGTAGCTAATGGACTGAACCGCATCGTGCTTTAGGCCCAGCCATGCACCAGGTTCGAAAGTTGGCTCGGGAGTTTCTAGCGGAACCCGCATCCAACCCAGTTTATTACTGATGATGACTCGGTCGGGATCAGCTCCGATCGCTCTCAGATTATTTCCAATGACCTCAAGGGCTAAGCCAGCCCCATATTTACCGGCGGTGTCGATCACCACCATGTCATTTTTATTGCCGAACCATTGCTTCGAGATTTCAAGTTTGACATCGTCGGAGAGTTCCACAAATAGGTTCCCAAGCGTACCCGTTCCAAAGACCACGCGCGGAAGTTTCATCTGCTGAGAACCCATTTTTACTGTCTCCATAGTTTCGGACCTAGTCTCCTTCTTGCTTTCGAAGGATCAGCTTCCAAAGCATATTCGTGAGTCCAATCCAGTCAATATCCTGTATCTGATTGACTTAAGCGGTCTTAGAGGTGAACCTAATGTTGATAAGCCCATACAGAGCCACGATCAGGAAGCATAAAAAGGGTAGTACAAAAGATGTCCCCGTTGGATCACCTTCAGGGCTCAGCGAGTTTTGAATTGGCGCTACCATGTTTTCAATCCACGATCCACCCTTTGCGTCCATGAGTGCCCCTTGCAGTTGGGGCATGATCGCACCACCAACAATTGCCATGATTAGACCCGCAGATCCCAGTTTTGCATCTTCAGGAGTCAGGCCGTCAAGTGCAATGCCGTAGATCGTAGGGAAGCAGAGTGACATACAAGCAGAAGTGGCGACCAAACAGTACAGCCCGGTCATGTTTTGAAGCGTCAACGTAAAGTACACAAGCACAGCAGCTAAACTGGCCAAAATCGTCATAAGTAAAGCTGGGTTTATAAATCGCATCAAGAAAGTACAGATAAATCTACTGGAAAGGAAAATAACCATCGCTGCAATATTGTGATTCTGGGCAGATGCGGCTGTTAGTCCACACAATGTTACACCGTAGTGAATGATAAAAGTCCAGCACATGATTTGAGCGCCAACGTAGAAAGCCTGGGCGATCACGCCACCAATGTACCTGGCTGTGCAAAGTTTCTTTACGAGGGCACCAAGCTCAATCTTATTTGCAGAGTCGCCTGTGTTTGGTAACTTGCTGACCAAAAATAGTACAAGAACAGCCAGAACGACCAGAGCCAGAATTACATAGGGCATTCTGATAGTGGCAAGATCTGCGACCTGCATCTCTTGAAATTTTTCAACACTGTTTTCCGAAAATGATTTTAACGCACCATTGAGAAGTCCATCGCGTTCGGCAGGTGCCATGGTTGCATATTCTGGATGTGCTTCCATTTCATTGCCACGGAATTGTTGGGTCAACAAATTGGGGAGAATAAAATAAGAGGCGACCGCCATGCCCGTTAGTGATCCCATGGGATTGAACGCTTGGCATAGGTTTAATCTTTGAGTCGCTGTTTCGGGTGGACCCATTGAAAGTATATAAGGGTTGGCCGCAGTCTCAAGGAATGCGAGGCCGCATGTCAGGATGAAATACGCGATCAAGATCATCATGAACTGCATCGAGAGCGTAGCAGGAATGAACAATAATGCGCCTATGACATAAAGTAACAGCCCGATCAAAATGCCAGATTTGTATGACAGCTTTCGTAGTACCAAGGCAGCGGGAATAGCCATTAGGCCGTAGCCACCGTAAAACGCAAATTGCACCATCGAACTTTGAGCGTTGTCAATCTGAAAGATATCTTTGAACGCTTTCACCATGGGGTTGGTAATGTCGTTTGCAAAGCCCCACAGTGCGAACAGTGACGTCACAAGAATAAACGGAAAGAGATAGTGTGCAGGCACTATTCCATTTGATACTTCTGTTTCCGGGGACGAGCCAGTCGTGTTCGATTCGTGTGGATTGGTGTCTTTGTTATTCATAAACGCGCCAGTGGTCATGGGGTTAGAGTAAGAAAGTGGCAAAGCCGTGTTTTTGACGACTCCGCGAAAAATTCGAAGAATGTTATTCTAATCGTCGATCTTGAGCTGTGGGGACCTGTTAGGGTAGGCAGAGCAATATTTTTTGCAGGAAGAAGCAAATGTCGATAACATATAAGGCTAAATCCGAAAATCGAACCGCGTAAGCGTCTATCCACTACTTTCAAACACAATGACTATGCAAAAACAATCCCAAACCTCCGTTCAAAGCGTAAACAAAACGATGCTGGACCGACGCGCCTTCATCTCCGCCACTGCCAGCTGTTCAGCTGCGATCGCCGCAGCGACGATGTCTCTGACGTCGATGAAGTCGAGCATGGCTCAGGAGGAGACTAAGGATCCTGCTCAAACGGATGAGAAGTTCAAGCTAAGATTCGCCCCTCACCCGGGAAGCTTCAAGGCGACCGTCGGCAATGACGTGATTGATCAAATCAATTACTGCAATGAGAAGGGGTTCACTGCGATTGAGTACAACGGCATCAAAAGAGAATCGCCAGAGAAACAGTCCGAGATCGGAGAAACGCTCGCCAAGCACGACATGCAGATGGGGGTGTTCGTCGCTTACGCCAATTTCGCCAAACCGACCTTTGCCAATCCCAAAGACGACTCGACCCAAGACATTCTCAAACAGATCAAAGAGTCCGTCGATGTGGCAAAACGCTGCAACGCGAAATACATGACGGTCGTACCCGGCTCGATCGACCAGCCGTTGAACCAGAAGAATATGTACGGAGGGCCGCGTCTGGCTCCCGGGTACCAGTTGGCAAACGTCATTGATTTACTGCGTCGGTGTGCTGAGATTCTTGAGCCCCACGATTTGGTGATGGTGCTGGAGCCACTGAACTGGCACGCCAATCACGGCGGAGCTTTTTTGAAGGATTCAGATCAGGCGTTTGCCATTTGTCGCGCCGTAAATTCTCCCAGCTGCAAGATTCTGTTTGATATCTATCACCAACAGATCACCGAAGGAAACCTGATCCCCAACATCAATCAATGTTGGAGCGAAATTGCTTACTTCCAAGCCGGCGACAATCCAGGCCGCATGGAACCGGGCACCGGTGAGATTAATTATAAGAATGTGTTCCAAGCCATCTATGATCGGGCGACCAAAGAAGGCAAAGACTTCATCATTGGCATGGAGCACAAGAACTCGATCAAGGGCAAGGAAGGCGACGATGCCTTGATCGCGGCCTACCGCGCGGTGGATGCCAGTTAGTAGTTTGGGCTCTCAGCCCGAAGGAATTTCGGATTTTGGATTTTTAAACTGGAAACTGGAAATTGGAAATTGGAAATTGGAAATTGGAAATCAGGAATAACATTCATATAAGCAAACAAATCGCCCACTCTACCAATAGCACCAAACAATCCTACTCCGCCGCGGACCACGTCCCATTGATGCAATCCACTTTCGCCCAATAGGGGCGTTTGAGATCCTGCCGCTGCCGGGCGTCTTCGAGCAAAATCTTGCGCGAAGGCCGCACGGAGCCTTGGAACTTTCGGCCGCGGCCATTGATGGTAATCTCGCGACTAAAGTCAAAGAAATCGGGGCTCAGCCACAACGTCATTCCTGTCCCCGCGCTCTCAGGAGTTACGAAAAAGGAATTCGAATTTGCCTCACGAAGTTCACCTGTGATCTTCAACACCTTCACCTTGGTCCGATTGTTTTTATACAACTCCGGCCACGTCGTGTTCTTCTCAGGGAAGCCATGTAATTCGACGAACCAAAAATAGTTGTCCCAAGGCCGAATCGACTTACATTCGAACTCGAATCCTGCACCACTTGGATAGCGCCGGCGCTGGACACGCATCCACTTAAACATCTCGGGAACATTCTCCGTAAAACGTTCATCCAGTCGGCCCTTGTATTGAACGACCGTGCAGTCGTTGCGTAGGTCGGTCGTCAACCAATTGTTCCACGCCTTCTTGCAATTGCGAACCCCGCCGATGTACTTGCTGCCGACGACCGCGTAAATGGCCAAGGCGTTCGCTTTGTTTTCGGAATAGATCAACGGGTACTTTTCGATACCGGTGGCTGAAATTCCAATGATGCCTGCCCAGTGTTCGGGATGAGCCAACCCGACGTCGTATGCAACGTCGGCTCCGATGCCGTGCCCTTGCAAGAAAACTTGATCACTGTCGACCGAAAATCGACGCATCGTTTCGCGTAACGCCCGCATGACGACTTTGTGCTCACGCGCCGAATACTCGGCCTTGCGCTGATTCTCTTTCCGCCAATCAACCGCGACGACGATCGTTCCGTTGCGCGACGCCGGGCCGTGTAGTACGCCTAATCCTTCGTTGAACGTCCCGCAGAAATGAGTCAAATGATCTTCGACCGACGATGAACCCGGTAACGCCAGCATCAATCGGTAGCGGCGATAGGGACTATATTCGTTGGGTAAATGAACCAAGCAGCGATATCCGGTAGATGCGGGATCCGCCTTGGTGCCTTCTACGTTGACTTCGAATTCAATCGGTTTGCGTCCATCGTAGTCGCCAACCAAATCGTGTTTCAGCGGTTTCATTTGTGCCATCAAGGACGCAATGTAGCCCGGAGAGCCACTCTCAAATTTCGCCAACTTGTTAAGAATTTCCTTCCGTTGGATTGTTTCGTCGCTGAGCAGATACTTCCGCACGAGATCGCGCACCTCAAGCAGCGACTGAGCCACCGCCCAGTTGTCGATGGCATTGTTGCTGCCCAAAATCCAGCCGCTGATTGCCAGCGCGACCGCCTGTTGGTCGGTCTGAGTGACGTCTTGCGAAAGCCGTTCGAAACTATCCAGCCGTAGCTTATTTGAGTCGTCGAGGTCGGTGTCAATTTCTGATTCGAAACGCTCGAGCATTTTGGCTTGAGCATCCGACAACTGTCCGTCTGGAAGGTTGCGGAATCTATCAAGCAGCTCCTTCACCAATTGCTTGACCTTTTTTGTCTCGTTCTGCAGTTTATTGATTTCTTCGGTCTGGAAATCCAGATCCGCCAGCGTTTCGCCTTCAACGCCGTCGCGATTGATGAACTTCATCCAGAGCAAGGCCAACTTTGTCTGGCCTGATTCGAGCAGCAGTTTGATCTCCCTTAGTTGTTGTTTCGCAAACTCCTGCCGAACGCGCACGCGGTTCTCTTGGACACGGTCTCTTTCGTCAGGGAATAAAATTTGAATCCTGCGAAGCTGATCGTCAGCGTCCTGATAACGACCGGCTTGGATGAAGAAGTCAACGATGTCCAAGTACGGTGTCAGCCGCTGCCGATCTTCAATTGAATTCTCTAAAACGCTCCTCAGTACTGGGGAAGGTATTGTTCCGATCGCCAGACTCATATTCCAGCTTCGCGGGGCCACCGACGCGCCGCCGACGAGAGCCTCTAGCTCGACGTAACGCGGCGTGATTTTGGTAATACCTTGGACAAATTGAGCCAGTCCAAATTTGTTCTTTTGTACCGTGAGAATACGATGTCCTTCGTCGGTGAATGCCGACGCACCGGCAAAGGCGTACGCACCGGGTTGCCCATTGAAGGTGCGTTGCCAGATGTCTTTTGAGAATTCGGTCTGTTCGTGATTGACAATGGGGCCGCCGATACGTTGGCGGTTGACGAATGTGCGTTTGAGTCCGTCGTCGATGAGGACGATTTGTTTGACGGCCGTCGGCATCGAATCGCCCACTTGTTCGCTGATCGCGGCGACATTGACGATGTCGCCAATATATTGCAGCGTCGATTTCATCGTGATTACTTTTTCACGCTGACCCAACGCAGCGGTAGAGGTCAGCACCAGACCGGTGACACATGAAATGGCGATGACTAATTTAGAAAGAGATCGCATAGTAGGGCCGGTTCCTACCGGCCAGTTTCTTTTTGGAGGGGCGTCAGCCCAATGGCACTTTACTTTAGGCAGGCATTGGACAACAGTTTAACGACAAGCCGGCAGGCGACCGTGTTCAGAAGCGCAAAACGCAGTCGCCTGCCGGCTTGTCGTTAAACGGACCGACACTCACTACCAGTCGCATGTCGCTGCTCCGCTACAGAATTTCGCGTTTGCGATTAATATAATCCCAAACCACAAAACGATCCAGATCACCGCCGGCGGTGAAGAACACACGCCCCTTGGTTGATTCACTCAACCGATGAGCAAATTGAATGTCCTCTTGAGACTGCGACCAGCTTGGCACCAAGAACGTGTTGATCGTAATCCCTTCTTGGGCACACAACATCCCTTCACGCATCGTTGCTTCTTCGGTCACACGATGGGGAGGATAGAGCATATACAACGTCGAATCCTCAAAATGAGCCGTCGGCAATCCGTCGGTAATCAGCATCACTTGCCGGTTGGGCGTGTTTTGGGTCGCCAACAATGTCCGCGCCAATCGCAGCGAATGTTGAATGTTGGTGAAGTGTTGATGCACCATGTGCTCGCTGACTTCGGGCCGGCTCATGTCGACCTTCAACTGAACAAAGGGATCGTGGATGGTCACGTTCTTGGGCATCAGGTCAATGATTTCGCCTTGCCTACGAATTTTACCGAAGGTGTACATCTCGATAAAATTCAAATAGTCGCCGGGATATTCGCTGCGAATCAGCCCGTCCATCGCCATGGCCATTCGTTTGACGTTGATGTACTGGCCGTCATAACGCATCGAACCGCTCATATCCATGATGATCACGGTGGCCGCTTTGGGATTGTTACGCGTCTTATGAATTTCGATGTCATCGGCCTGCAGCCGAATCGGACGCTGACTGTTATCTCGGATCAGCGCGTTGATGAAAGACTGGGGAATATCCATCTGAGTCAGCGAATCACCGAACTCGTACGGTTTGGTCTGCTGAAGTTCGACCGCGCCTTCGCCCTGCACGTTGTCTTGATGGCGACCGGTGTTGGATGCTTTCAGATGGCTGAAGATGCGTGAAAGGAGTTTTCCTTGGAACGTGCGGTAGGCCTGCGGCGTTATTTCGTACCGCCCGTCTTTCTTATTCAGTCCCTGACGCTCGGCGATGTCCTCAATGTACTGGTCGATCTGTTTCTTCATCTCTTCCAGCGAGTGCATGGTTTCGTCGTCCATGAATTCGCCCAACTGATCCATGTCCAGCACGGCCAATTGAGCATTCGCTTCGGCCTGTTCGACTTGATCCAGCAGTTCGTCGATTTTCTCCAGCTCCTCTTTGATCTCCAGCGCTTGAGGAATCGTCATCGACTGATCGCCGGTGAAGAAATAATTCGCGGCCAGTTCATCGACTTGGTATTTGTCGCCAAGCTTACCCATCAAACTCATGATGTGCATGGCCAATTCAGATCCATCGTCGTTGATGCGGTACCAGATGTTTTCTAAATCGTACAACTGTTCTCGGTTGACGGCTTCTTTGTAAGCGGCTTTGATTTCGTTGGGGATCTTTTGCTGCTTTGCTTTTTTGCGAAAGACCTTTTTCGCTTCCTCTTGGACGGTTTTGGTTTCGTAAGTCTCCAAGATTTTGCGTTTGTTGTCTTCGAGCAGCGCTTTGATCATCTCGAGGCTGGGGCCCAGATTCTTGAACTGTTCGGGATCGAGCTTGATGGCGTTGGCCAGTTCTTCTTCGGTCAATTGCCGTGGCGTACCGTAGGCCATCATCTGATCCATCAGCGGCGAAACGAGGTCGGGAGCCGGTTGAGTCGGAGAGGGGAACTTCACGGGGTCGTACTTCGTGTAAGTGTGAAGCACGCCGCCGATCTTGTCTTTATCATTCATGTTCGTTCCCGCCATTGTTTGAATCCCTTGAGCACTCATCATTCACAGCAAAGGGGCAATCGTCAACAAACCCGTAGGTCTCGCAAACCAGTAGGTTGGGCACTCATGCCCGACCAATTTTCACCACCGCCGAAGTTTCGGTCGGGCAAGAGTGCCCAACCCACGGAAAAAGCCACCGTAGAAACGGTGGCTTTTGTAACGCTTGCTTAGTTGGGATTCTCTAGGTACTAAACGAGTTACCGCAACCGCAGGATTTCTTCGCGTTGGGGTTGTGGAACTGAAATCCACGTTGCTCGATGCCTTCGTAATAGTCGACGGTTGTTCCTTCGAGGTACAACGCGCTCTTGCGGTCAACGACGACGGGGACACCGTGTTGTTCGGTTTTCATGTCGTTGGCTTCGTCGTAGTCAGACGCAATGTTCAGGCTGTAGCTGAATCCACTGCAACCGCCCCCAGCAACGCCGATACGCAAGGCTGCGTTTTCGTCATAGTCGCCTTCAGTGATGAACCGCTGAACTTCTTTGGCTGCAGTTTCAGTAATGGTCACGCTCATATCTATACTCCGGCAATTAGAAATTGGTCGTTTTTAGTACAACCAATGAAAATTCAATTTGTTTTTAATCTACATCGTCATTTTTCGTAAGGACAGATTAATTGTCCAGTGCATTTGACGAAAATGCCTGCAAATCATCGGATTTGCGGCAATTTAACGAACAATAAATCCCATCATACCATTTCCCGTAATTTTTTCACCGCGGCAACGATTAGATCCGCAGATTCAACGATTTCGCTTTCGGTGTTAAACCGTCCGATTCCAAACCGCAGACTACTGTGAATCTGGTCGTCGATCAGCCCCAGCGATCGCAGTACGTGGCTGGGCTGGGGCGTTGACGCGGTACAGGCACTGCCGGTGGAAACGGCCACCGAATCCACCATCGTCATCAACGAATGAGCATTGACCCCGGGAAACTGGCAGTTCAAATTGCAATACAAATGCGTTTGTTCATGATCTAACGGTTGCCCGTTGATCGGTAGGTCGCCCAGCTCATCCGTTAACCGCTGATACAGTAAATTTCTCAGCCAGCGAATTCGATCGGGTTCTAACGCCGGGCTATTTCCCGAGGACGCTTCTTGGTCGCTGCTGGTACCCAAAATCTTACCCGCCGAATCGTCTTGGGAGACCGATTCTCCACATAGTTCGTCGGCACACAGTTTCAGCGCTGTGGACATTGCCACGATGCCGGGCACGTTCAGCGTCCCGCTGCGGCGACCAGATTGTTGACCACCACCGTCGATCTGGCTGTGGAGCTTGATCCGCCGGTCACGTTTTCGCACGAACAAAGCCCCAATGCCTTTGGGGCCGTAGACTTTATGTGCCGAAAAGCTCATCAGATCAACGCCTAACCCATCCACGTCCACCGGCAGCTTCCCAACGGCTTGGGTGGCGTCGCAATGAAAGACGGCTCCGTGCCGATGGCAGATTTCGGCGATCTTTTCGATGGGTTGGATGGTGCCAATTTCATTGTTGCCCATCATGATGGACACTAGCGCCGTCTGGTCGCTGATCGCCGATTCAAGATCCTCCAGTGCGATCAATCCTGCGTCCGGTGTCCCCCATTCACCGACGGGCAATTGAGTGACCTCAAAATTGGACTCAAGTCCTAACCGCTGGATCGGATCGAGCACCGCTTTGTGTTCGGTTTGCACGGTGATGATGTGACGGCGTTTGCTGGCCGGATGACAGATCCCTCGAATCGCAAGGTTGTTCGATTCGGTCGCCCCGCTGGTGAATACGATTTCGTCGACTTCGGCGCCGATGATGTCGGCGATGGCCGCGCCTGAGCCATGTACCAGATCGTGAGCGTCCATGCCGAAGTCATGGGTGACGCTGCCGGAGTTGCCATAATTGACGTCAAAAACCGGAAGCATTGCCTCGACCACGCGCGGATCAACGCGCGTGGTCGAGTGATTGTCTAAATAAATAATCGAAGAGGACATTTAGCGCAGTCGTACAGAAAAGGTGGTGCGAGCTAATGTAGTGGACCTAGTGCAGCGTAATATCGCAATTTTAGGGTAGTGGATGAGGCCACGAATCCTGCAGCTGCATTAAACGATGCGTTAAAAGTATGATTCGAAAAGGAAAATCAAAAAGGTAAATCAACAAGATAAAGGAGGGGCAGGAATCGTTGCCTCATCCACTACATCCAATCCCAAATCAAAGTTGGAACATGGCAGTAGACGATTAACTCTTTATTTACCAAAGAGTGCTTCAAGGCAAATCTGCGACCAGGTTTCGAACTGATCCAGTCTGTCCATGATGCTCTCGATCGGCTCAAAACCGGAACCTTCGATTTCGACTTCGTTCGCGGTAACGTCTTGAGTCGCGACGTCATAAATGTGAACGACACCCAAGTGGACTTTGCCGACTTCGTTTTGGTCGTCGTTGATCAGCCCAACGCAATGTTGATCGTATTGGCAATCGATGGTGACCTCTTCGTCCAGTTCGCGCTGCATGCCTTTGTCGTACGGTGAATCGTCATCGGCGTCCAGCGATGAAATATGACCGCCGATGCCAACGCTGAATTTGGCGTGCAATCGCGCCTCGCCGCCGCCTTTGCCTCGCGCGTACTGGAAAATAGACACGCTGCCATCTTCGGCGGTGTGGCGGAAAATGCAGTAGGGAATCAGCTGTTTGAAAGAAGGATCCTCCTCCATCTTGTCGCGCGGGCGGTACTCGGTGACTTGCGGGTCGAGGATCCGGTGCAGGTACCGCGCCGTGTCAGCGCTGAAACCCTGGAAGTATCCGCATTCCTTAAATACCGAGGTTGGAATGACTAAAATCTGTTCTACTTCGACCGCTTCCATTTCTTTCCTCGTTTCACTATCGGCATATTTGCGTTTGGTTCGCGTAGGGCCGGTTCTACCGGCCGCTTTGGGTAAAGGTAGGCGATGGCCGGTGGGAACCGGCTCTACCCAGAAAGATAGCGTAGTGGATTTTGATCAGAAATCCCAGCGGGCAGAATGGCCTAGGAATGCCTTTTGAATTCAAAAGAAAAGATCTGTCTGGTAGCGCTTTGCGGCCTGAACGACGGTTTCGAAATGTAGGTCGACGATTTTGTTGACGTCGTCTGCGTATCCGCCGGCCATGCATGTCGTAATCGGGATGCCGCGATTGCCGAAGAAATCAAAAACCATGCGATCGCGTTGACGGAGGCCGTCTTGGGTCAAGCTAAGTAGCCCCAGTCGATCGCCTTCGAAAGGATCGGCCCCCGCCAAATAGAAGACCATATCGGGAAGTAGGTCCTTCGCGATTTGATCCAGCGTTTGACTCAAGTTTTGTAGGTAAACGTCATCACTGGCCCCGGGCGGCAACGTAACATCGAAATCACTTTCGGTTTTCTTGAAGGGGAAATTTTCGCTACAGTGCATCGAGAATGTTGTGATCGAATCATCGTCGCGTGTGATGCCGGCGGTGCCGTTGCCTTGATGAACATCGCAGTCTACGACTAATGCCATTTTGATCGTGCCTGACTGTTGTAACGTGCGGATCGCGACGCACACGTCATTGAAAACGCAGAACCCCTGCCCTGACTCGGCGAAGGAATGATGTGTGCCGCCGGCCAGATTGAAAGCCATCGAAGATTCGGCGGCTGCATAGGCCGCGGCGATGGTGGCACCGGTCGATCGGCGCGAACGTTCAACCATTTTCTCGGACCAAGGAAAACCGATCCGCCGTTGTTCGATTTTGGTCAGGTTTCCCGTTTTCACGCTTTCCAGATACTCCGGCGTGTGTACCAGCAGCAGTTGCTCGTCGGTGGCCGCTGGGGGAATGAGAAGTTCGACGTCTAAGTTAGATTCGATGATGCGTTGCCGCAGTAGGCGGTACTTCGCCATCGGAAAACGATGCGTCGGCGGCAGCGGGAGCTCAAAAGTGTCGGAGTAGAAAAGCTTCATATAAATGTTAGCGGCAGGGCGCTAGCCGCTGGTTCATTGGGCAACGTTCTCACGATGTTTCTGTCAAAGGCAGCACAATCCGAGTCTAGGCCGCGTTTGTTAAATCAATTTGAGTATCAAAACAATACCAGCCCGAAGTGCCAGCGAGGGATTATAGCGAATGAGATCCCTCGCTTGCGCGTCGGGCTGGTATCAAATTCGACTTGTAAAACGCGGCTTAGCGGCCAGCGGCTAACACTTGGAACCGATTGGTCGAGATTGCCCACTGGCTTCAGTTCAAAGACCGGTGAGCGTTCTGCAGCAGCGCGTCGGCTTGGTCTAAACTGGCGTTGTTGGTGACCTCAGCAAAAGCATGTTCGGTCTCCCAAACGACAACCTTTGACATCCTCAAATCATAGCCCTTGATCTGTGCGATCAACTTCGGCGAAACTTCCTTCAGTAAATACATTGCCATATTTTCGGCCGTAGGATTGTACGGCATCAAATACAACCGATGCGGTTCGACTTGCTTCAGCGCTTGAATTGCATTTTCATCGGCGTCCCACAAGACGAAACCATGGTCCCAGTTATCGTCGATCCACCCTTTGAACAGTCTGTTGACGACCGAAAAATCGACGACGCGGCCGAGCGAGTCAATTTCGTTGCTGGTAATGTGGAATTCCACGACATAATTGTGGCCGTGTAAATTCGCACATTTGCCTTCATGGTTAAGCAACCGGTGTCCGGCACAAAATTTCACTTGCCGCATTATCGTTATGGCCATCGTTTCGAACTTTCCATTGACGGTTAATTGTCGCCGTTGTTGTTATCTTTTTTTGGGGTGAGCTTTGGGTTTTCTAAATGCCGTTTGGCGTCCCGCTGAGTCTTCTTTTGAAGGTTCTTTTCTAGGGCCGCTGTCAGGTCCACGCCGGTTTGATTGGCGATGCAGATCAGCACGAACATAACGTCTGCAAGTTCATCGCCCAAGTCGGCGTCCGATTCGCCCGATTTGAAACTTTGTTCTCCAAATCTGCGAGACATAATACGCGCGACTTCTCCTACCTCTTCAACCAGTTGAGCCAAGTTGGTAAGTTCAGAGAAATATCGCACGCCCAGGGTCTTAATCCAAGTGTCGACTTTTTGTTGGGCGTCGGCAATGGTGATGTCGTTGCTGTTTAACGGCTGATTCAATCCACTAATGTTCCGTAAGGGTGTGTTTGGGCATGTCGCCAGTTGACGTATGCCAGTTGACGTATATTAACCGGATTGCTGCCAAATTTTAATTGCTAATATTGTTTCTGTCCGCCGTCTTTGAATTTCTGATGCCAGTCTATGTCAAAACCTACCATCGTCACTTGTTTTCCGCTCAGTGATGCCCAAGTCAATCAAATAAGGACGGCGGCCGGCGATCGCTACGACGTTATCGCGTCGGCTCAAGAGGACATTCACGAACTTATTTTTCAGGCTGATATATTTTGTGGGCACGTCAAAACAGAGAAGCCGATGGACTGGCAAGCCGTGGTCGATGCGGGACGATTGAAATGGATTCAATCTTCAGCAGCCGGACTTGATCATTGCCTGGCTCCGGCGGTAATTGATTCTCCCATTGTTGTCAGCGGCTGTAGCGCGTTGTTTGCGAATCAGGTTGCCGAAACGTCGATGGCGCTTTTGATGGGATTGATTCGTCGTCTGCCCGTGTTCTTTCAGGCTCAGAAAAATCGTGAGTACGTCCGGCGTCCGACCGACGATTTGATTGGAAAGAAGGTGGGGATTATCGGTTTCGGTGGAAATGGTTATCGAATTGCGAAAACATTGAGTTCCATGGTGGACGAGATTATTGCCACCGACTTATTCCCCGACGCCGAACAACACGCCGTCAACGATGGCATCGTGAAAGAGATTCTACCTGCCGACGAATTGGAAACGGTGATGGGGCAATGCGATGTGACGATCGTTACGTTACCACTGGCCGAGGCAAACGAAAAACGGATCGGTGACGTGCAATTTCGCCTCTGTAAACCCGGAGCCTACTTCATCAATGTGGGACGTGGAAGCGTGGTCGATCAAGACGCCTTGATCCATCACTTGGCAAACGGATCTTTGGCCGGCGCAGGATTGGATGTGGCGGACCCCGAACCCATTGAGCCCGATAGCCCACTGTGGGAGATGAGCAACGTGATCATCACGCCTCACATCGGAGCCCAGTCGGCTTGGCGAGTGCCGAAAACGGTTGATTTCTTTTGTGAGAATCTCGACCGATATGATCGCGGTGAAGAATTAATGAATTCGGTCGATAAGGAACTTGGATTTCCGCGCCCCCAGCAACGTGTCCAACTGGGTGGAAAGTGGTAGCTGGCATTGCTGAATTGAAGCCGCGTAGGATTAAATGAATGCCCGTTGTACAATTGGGGCACTCTGAACTAATTGCTTGAGAATAATGACTATCGACGAAGAAAAAATCGACGAAGAAAAAAATTCTATCTTCCTCTCCGCTGGGGATGATCTTTCCCCTACGGTTTCGCATTTCGAAGCGCCGGTTTCATCACAGAATTATGAACTGGTAAAGCTCTACGATGACATTGTCGAAGGGAACCGGCACAGTTGGACGACTCACCTGCGGTTGCTGAAGAAACTGGGAGAAGGTGGACAAGGCGTCGTGTATCTGACCGAACGACGTGGTGCGGATAAATTTACGCTGCCCGTTGCGTTGAAAGTTTTTTCTCCCGAACGTTATCCAGCCATTAAAGACTACGAAGACGACATGCTTCGGATGGCATCGGTCGCGTCCAAGATCGCGCGGGTGCAGCATGAGAAATTGCTGCAGGTGGAGAATTTTCTGGATCATGAACAGATCCGGATGATGGTGATGGAATGGGTGGAAGGCTTCGACCTTCGCCGATTGCTGACGCCAAAAATGTTTGGCATTGTGAAACAGCGAGTCAGCGAAAAACGTTGGGACCACATCAACGATGTGCTGGTGACCTCTGGCCCGGTGCAGCCGCGCTTCAAAGCGGGAGCTGCTGTTGCGATTGTCCGTGATTGTCTTGAGGCGCTCGCGGCGATGCACCGAATCGGTATCGTTCACGGCGATGTGAAACCGGGAAACATCATGCTCAAGAGGTCTGGCCACGCGAAGCTGATTGATATTGGAGCCGCTTTTGAGATGGAGAACCCTCCGGCCAGACGCACCTGCACGCCCGTGTATGCCGCGATCGAGGTTTTAGAGGGCGAGCAGAATACGCCGCAGAGTGATCTGGCAAGTCTCGGGTATGTGACGCTGGAATTACTGGCAGGTCGTCCTCTGTTTCCCGACGCACGGGGCCTTGGTTCGTTGTTGAAAGCGAAGCACGCGCTGATCAACGAACTTCATTTGGTGTTACCAGAAGAGGTTTACTGCAACGATTTGTTGGTCTCGTTTTGTCGAGGGCTAATCAATCCCAAAATGAACGAACGATTTCACAGCGCCGAAGCGGCGGACTTTCTTGAAGAAGGCGCCGCTGCATTTCATCGGCAGCTGATCAAAAATGACTTAGCCAGCCAGTATCAGAATGATATCCGAATCTGGGTCGAGGAGCTGATCGAGATGAGGGCGGGTGAAGACCATTTTGAAAGTGACCAAACGGTGTAGTGAATAAGGCAACGAGTCCGGCGATTCAATGATACTGCCTTGCGAAAGGCGCGCTGACAACTCGGAGAGTTGGGCGACAATGTCGCTCGACTCTCCGAGCTCTCCGAGTCGTTAGCGCGCCCAACGTTTCAACTTAATTTCGGAGCTTCCTGCCCCACGCGAATCTTTTCATCCGAAAATTATGTCGCGATGAAAAACTAGTTGCCAGAAAAGTTAGCTACAAACGGAGCGATATCCAAAAAGGTCACGATACCGTCTTGGTTACAATCCGCTTCTTGGAGATAGGTGCGATTAGACAAAATTTCGATCAGGGGTCCGATATCCGAGAAGTTCACGGCACCGTCTTGATTGACATCACCAAGTAAAACACTGATGTCGGCAGGTGTGAATTGGAAGCTGTCAACAATCAATTCGTACTCCAAGCCGTCTGTTGGGGGACGCCCTTGGAACAGCCAAAAATTGATCCGCACTTTCTCCAAACTTTGCGGCGGAATGTCTGGCCCGGTATAAGTCCACTGGTTGATGATGCTGGTGGGCGGTGCCGGTGTCAAGTGATGTCCTCGGCGACTTTCGAATTCGATTCGATCAGCATTCCAATCGAAACTGTGCGTTGAAAGGTTATCGGTAAGGCCCAAGTCAAAACCCACTGAGTTGCCCGGATTAAAGTAAGGCTGAGTTGTAAAGTGCGCGTTGTTGTTGGTCGGGTCGCCAAACTGGGTTAGCTCGATATCAATTTCTTCATTGTCATTGAGGTAGGTGAAAAAACCGGCGACGACATTTCGATCAAACGATTCGGTGTCGGAACTTACTCGGAACTCATAGTCTCCATACCCGAGGGACTCTTGCGCGATGATTTCAGCACAATACCAAGATCCTTCGTGCTCGCGGATCTTAAGATGCAGGTTCCCATCTACGTCAACCCAAACGCTGTCGGCGCTGTCGGACCAGTTGTTGGGCCCCGGACCTAGGCCACTTCCGCTCTTGATGGTCCACGTCATGTCGGACCACTGGATGGTCTTTTGCGCGAACAGGTTAGTCGCGGAGCTGCAGACCAAGAAACTCATCAATAGTATCGCTTGTAGATTCTGGATAATACACTTCATAGTTTGTTCCACGAATTTGCGCAGCTTCTGCAGTCCAATTGTTTGTCCCGTCCCAGCCACCTGACCAATACGGCCGAACGTCCTTCTTCGAATCAACAGCTCGTTGAAATAACGAATGTTCGCAGCGGAAAGTTCGCAGCGACAAGGAATCTTTGCGAAACATGATGGGAATGGGGCTGGTGGGATGCGCGGCTAGGGAAATATAGCACGTAACCACGTCCTGCGAGGCATCTATGTTGTTTAAAGATTCCGTTGCAGGCTGGTGGTTTTTCTGACAATCGTCGGCTATTTGCGATTTTAAAGCCATTTTTGCCCCAAGTGCGGCTCGCCAGTCAACGCGTCTATACCGGTGCGGGCGGGAAACTTCAGTATGCCTATGATGCCCCAGACGACTGCATATCTGAGTTTTCGACCGTCGGATATCGGCCCCGTTCATAGCGATCTTGATGGGCAGTCAGGTGCCGTGATTGGGCGGTGCGACCCTAACCGATCAAAATATCGCGGTTCATCAGTTCGCGCGTCAGTTGCCCCGCCGATTCGAACACCACCGCATCCATTCCGGCCTTGACGGCCGCTTCGACGTTTTCGGGTCTGTCGTCGGTGAAAAAGATGCTGCCGGCATCAACACCGACGGCCGCAATCGCATCGGCGTAAATCTTTGCATCGGGTTTCATGCTCTTGGATTGGTAACTGGTGATCTCGGTGTCGAAGAAATGCCCCAGCACATGGAAGTTGCGTTTGGCGGCGTCGAAATGAGCTTCACACGTGTTGGATAAAATTCCCAACGGCATATTGGCCGTCCAAAGTTGGCTGATCACCGGTACGATGTCGCTTTTGAGCCAAAAGATGTCTCCGCAGGCATTCAAGAATTCTTCAAGATCGCATTTAGCGCCCGCCAATTTGCAGAATTCTTCATGAAACTGCTGGCTGTTAAGCAGACCGGTTTCATATCGGTTCTCGAGATCATTATCAAACATGTGCTTCTGCACCAAAGCAGCATCGACCGAAGCCACTTCGGCGACGTTGTCAACCATGATCTGATGAGTGAAATTGAGGATCACGTTCCCTAAATCCAAATAGACAAACTTGATCTTTGACATAACGCAAACTCGGGGAATTAGTTTTCTCGGATCATTAACAACGGCCACTAAGGTTCGTTAATTTAGTCTCGTGGGTTGATAGGATAAATGCCCCTCTGCCAGAAATCGGTATAATAACGACGGTGTCATTTAATCGCGGCAGTTAAACGCGATAGATACACCATCAGTTCGCTAACGCTATCAAGGAAAAACCTTTCGTATGTCCACCGACTCATCAAACCGAGCCACAAATTTACAAGAACTCATCGACAGTGGATGGAAGTCCAAAACTGTCAAGCAAGAAATCACGGACAACTTTCTGAAAAAGTTAGCCGCTGGCGAAACGCTGTATCCGGGTATCGTTGGCTATGAGAATACGGTTATCCCGGAGGTCAATATTTCCCTGCTCTCAGGCCACGACATGTTGTACTTGGGGGAAAAGGGGCAAGCGAAAAGTCGTATGATGCGCGGGTTGGCGGATTTCCTTGACGAAGCGATTCCCTATCTAGACATTCCTGATTGTCCTTTCCATGAAGACCCGCTGAATCCAATTTCAACCGCCGGCAAAGCGTTCGTCGCCAACCACAACCCGGCCGACACACCGATCGCTTGGTGGCATCGGGAAGATCGTTACGCCGAACGACTGGCTCCGGGAACTAAATTTGCGGACATCATCGGTGAAATTGACCCGGCGAAACTGGCCGGCGGCGTCAGCATGTCCACCGAAGAAGCTTTGCACTTTGGGCTGATTCCGCGCATGCATCGCGGTATCTTTGCGATCAACGAATTACCCGAACTGGATGAACTGGTGCAGGTTGGCCTGTTCAACATTCTGGAAGAACGAGACGTGCAGATTCGCGGCTTCCCCGTTCGATTTGAGATCGACGTGCTGGTGCTGTTTTCGGCCAACCCGTCGACCTACAACCGCAGCGGCAAGGTCATTCCACAATTGAAGGACCGTATCGGCAGCATGATTCAGACGCACTATCCGCAATCGCGCGACGCGGGCATCGAGATCATGGAACAAGAGGCGGACATCTGTCTTGAGGGTGACTTCCCGGTACGAGTGCCGTACTTCATGCGCGAGATTTGCGAACAGATAACAATTCAGGCGCGTAAATCAAAATACGTTGACCAGCAGTCTGGCGTAAGTGCACGATTTTCATTAGCCAACTATCGCACCATGGTTGCCAGTGCGCGGCATCGTGGCGTGATCTTGGGCGAAAAACCAGCCGTCGTACGAATCAGTGATCTATCGCACCTGTATACTTCGTCGCTGGGGAAGCTGGAATTGGATTTGATGGGCAGCCACCAAATGTCTGAACGGCAGGTGCTCGAAGGTTTGATCGCCGAAGCGATTGAGGTGGTGTTCAAAGAGTACGTTTCGGAACACGGTTTAGAAGACATCGCCGAAATCTTTGGCAAAGGCGTTCGGATCGAGGTTGGTGATTTGATTCCCTCAAGCCAATACGCCGAACGGCTCAAGCGCGTTCCACCGGCTTGGGAGAAAGCGTTTGAAGTGAACGCGTCGTCCGACGATGCGGTGCGTGCCAGTTGTGTTGAGTTCGTCTTGTCGGGATTGTACGCGATGGATAAAATCTCACGCGGCCAATCGCATGGTCAGTCTTCATACGAGATTTAGTTCGGCAGCGGTGGCCACACCGCCGCGTCCACTACAGCACGCCTGCGACGCTCATGATTTTCATGGCGTGTCTCCGGTGGATCCGCATGTGAGCAGCCGACCAGCAATTCCATTGATGGGCGTTCATCGGTCCCAACCAAGGATGCCGGAAAACGCGTCGCGTCCTCAAACGCCTTTTGGACTGAATCAATTTTAAATAGTCGCTTGCATTGGATTCAAATTGGTTGACGATCGAACCATCGACATCGGGATCGGGTTCGTAATCCTCTTCCGAGAACGAACCGCGAATCGGTTGATCATCGTTCAGGACCTGAACCAACCGCATCATGTCGCGATTGAAGCGGTCCAGATGATCCAGAATCATCAACATCGACCACTCGCAACTGCAGGGCTCCATGCCCATCAGTCGCGCTACCCGCACCGGTTCGGCGGCCCGCGCGAAATCAACATCGTCGACCAACTCAATCAGCCGCGTGGCTTCGCGGGCGAACGTTTTTAACGCGCGCTGCTGCGAAGTCACTGAGGCTAACTGTTTAACCGTCGTCCAATACCAACAGCGATCATAGAAAGCGACTTGGTATCTCTGGCGGTCGTACGCATCCATAGACGTAAATTTCGATTGCTGGTGCTAACGAATTACTTGGCAGCGTCTTCGGTGACGATTTCCAACAATTCGATTTCGAATGTTAATGTGCGATTGGGGCCAATGCTTGGCGGTCCTGACATCGCATACGCCAAATCCGAAGGAATGGTGACTCGCCATTTGCTGCCTACAGGCATCGCTTGAACAGCCGCGTTGAAACCTTTGACAAAACCGCTGGCGCTGTGAACGATGGGCTTGTTTCGATCGACTGATGAATCAAACACTTTGCCGTCGGGAGTAGTACCGTGGTAGTGCAATTTAACCTTGTCCTTGGGGGTTGGCTTAGCGCCTTCACCCGGTGTCAGGACTTCATATTGCACGCCGTTTTCAAGTTTCTTGACGCCTTCTTTTTTGGCGTTCTCCGCCAGATACGCTTCGCCTTCGGCTTTGTTCTTTTCGGCCGCTTCGGCCAGCTTTTTGGTTTGCTTCTCACGCACGATCCCTTGGAGAGACGTGAACAGCCGCGCGACTTCCTCTCGGTCCATGCCCAAGTCCTTTTCGTCGGCGGCCATGCGGGCACCTTTTAGGACCTGCTCCATGTTAAGTTCTACACCCTGGCGTTTCAAATCAAATGCCGTTTTTCCGATCGCGTTGTAGCCGACGACCAAGCTGACTTTCTCGATCAGTGACGCCTCGTCATTGGTTGCAGCGGTTTCCGCTGGCGCGGCAGTTTCGGCGGGTGCAGTTGTTGCTGGGGGCTCAGCCGTTTTAGCCGGTTCAGCAACAGCCTTGGTCTGGCTGCCGGCACCGCCGTCGGCGGGCTGCTCTTGAGCACTCGCAAATGAGGAAATGCTGGTCAAGAGAACAGCAGCAGCGGCAATTTTATAAGCGATTTTTTTTAACATAGGTATCCTATAGTTCGAGCAAACATTGGCTCGCAATAATGATGGGTGCTTTACGCGAAATTTGGAACGAGGATTATAGGCGTAGCAATGGCCAGCGGATAGGTTAAACGGACAAGTTGCGCTTTTTGCGATTTCGGCCGCAGCGCTTCCATGAAGCCGTAGGGCGTTCATCTGCGAGGCAAGTGCGGCCGGGTTCTGGAAAAGAAATTTTCGCGATACCGCCAAGCCTAACCTTGTGCTGGCCTTGCGCTCACCGGTAATTGTTACAGATTAACATTCACCCTATTTTCAGGCGCAGTTCCACCGGGCAGTGATCCGACCCCATGATCTCGGGACGAATGGAGGCACTTTCAACGCTGTCCCAGAATTTTTCGTCGACCAAAAAGTAATCCAATCGCCAACCAACGTTTCGAGCGCGACAGTTCATTCGATACGTCCACCACGAATAGTGTTCGGGGCCTTCTTCAAATTCGCGAAACGAGTCTCGGAATCCGTTTTCAATAAAACGCGTGAAGCTGGATCTTTCTTCATCGGTGAAACCGGCATTACGCCGATTGGTCTTTGGATTGGCCAAGTCAATTTCTTGATGAGCGACGTTGAGGTCGCCGCAGAAGATGACAGGTTTCTTCTTGCGGCGCTTTTCGATAAAACGAGTAAACGCTTCGTCCCATTGCATTCGGTAGTCCAAACGCGCGAGTGCCCTTTGAGAATTTGGCGTGTAGACGGTGATCAGTTCAAAGTCATCAAACTCCGCCGATACGATTCGACCTTCGGAATCGTGTTCGCCGATCCCCATACCAATCGAGGATTTCAGCATTGGCGTTTTAGAAAAGATGACGGTGCCGCTGTAGCCCTTTTTGACCGCCGAGTTCCAAACGCCTTCGTAGCCAAGTTCCGTCATCCAGTCGAGATTGACTTGGTCGGGATGGGCCTTGGTTTCCTGCAGGCAGATGATGTCGGGTTGTTCGGTTTCAACGAAGTCGCGAAAACCTTTGTCCATCGAGGCGCGGATTCCGTTTACGTTCCATGAAATTAGCTGCATGTTGGCTCAGTGATTGTGTGCAAATGAAAAAATGTCGGTAGCCGATCACGGTTGTAATATGTCAAGTTAAGGATTAACGCTCAACCGTGACGTTAATCCGCTCGAGTTTTACATGACGTATGCTGCCGTTGCACCCCCTGTGAATTTTTCAGCAAACTATCCGGTCCGAGGGCTGGTTGGTTATAGGTCTTCGCCGATCGCCAACCCAGTTCTTGGTCGAGGTAGTCGCTCGTTGTTTGCTGATCGAGTTTGCTTTCTTGAATTGCCGATCCTTGGCTACCTGAAGTAAGTCTTCTTCCCCTAAGTTTGCTGGTCAAAAACCTCCACGTTTCCGGGATTTTCTTAGATATCGCGTACCCAACAGTTGATTCGTGTCGCCTAAAAGTTGGTTTCTAACGCCTAATTCTTGGCTGTTTTCAAAGAATATGATGAAAACTTGGGTTGCCGCCGGTCTATAACGTCCTATATTTCATACAAATAAGCTCATTTTTGTCTGAAGTATCGGTTTTTATGCCTCGCAGCAAACAGTCATTATTACCTAAGCAGAAGCGGATGTTTTCCCAAGTGGGCGAGCAGCTCCGATTGGCAAGACTGCGCAGAAGGCTATCGGCACAGCAAGTTGCCCAGCGCGCGGGGATCGCCAGAAGCACGCTCGCATTGATCGAAAAAGGCAGCTCAAGTTCTTCGATGGAAACGCTTTTCCGAATCCTATCGGTGCTTGGTTTGGAAGAAGACTTTCGCGCCCTCGCCAAAGACGACGAACTGGGACGCCGACTGGAGGACGCAAAATTGACCTCGCCAAGAAAGCGCGCTCCCAAGCGCCAAACCAAGAAAACAAAATCCAAAGCTGTCAAAAACCGAACTGACCGACCATGACGCGCGAAATTCATGTCTACGGGGATTGGCTGGCGTTGGGCGCGTGCCAACGGATTGGAATCATGCGCGTCAATCACGCTCAAGGGCGCGAAACATTTTCGTTTGAATACGATCCCGATTGGCTGGCCGGAAACCAAACACTTGTCTTGGACCCGGAGCTTCTTCTTTTTGAGGGACCGCAATATCTAAATGATCGCGATAAAGGAAACTTCGGTTTGTTTTTGGATTCGAGTCCCGATCGGTGGGGCCAAGTCATCATGAAACGACGAGAAGCCATTATCGCTCGACAAGAAAAAAGAAAGCCAAAAATATTACTCCCCTCCGATTTTTTGCTTGGAGTTCATGATGAACAACGGATGGGCGCGCTGAGATTCAAAGAAGAACCTGATGGCGATTTTCTATCCGACCATGACGGCATCAATGCACCGCCATGGACGCGGCTTCGAGAACTCGAAAATGCGGCCTGGCAGTTTCAATCGGACGACGCTGCTGAAAACCCAGAATTGCGTGAATGGCTGAATTTACTCGTGGCCCCCGGATCGTCTATCGGAGGAGCGCGCCCTAAAGCCGGAGTCTGCGATGAAAAAGATAATTTATGGATTGCCAAATTTCCCGGCCGCAATGATGAGATTGATAAAGGAGCTTGGGAAATGGTCACCCATACGCTCGCTGTCGGCGCGGGACTGTCGATCGCCGAAGCGCGGGCGGAAAAATTCGGCCGCCCACATCATTCATTTTTGACCAAGCGATTTGATCGCGTAGTGGTTGCAGGCACGCGTCGCCGGATACACTGCGCGTCGGCCATGACAATGCTCGGTTATTCCGATGGAGCAGGCCACGCCGACGGAGCAAGCTACCTAGAAATTGTTGAGTTCCTTGGTAAACAGGGGTGCGATGTTGATGTGGATCTACCTGAGTTGTGGCGGAGAATCGTTTTCTCGATCTGCGTCTCCAACACCGACGATCATTTGCGCAATCACGGATTTCTGCTGACCGAAACGGGCTGGAAACTCGCCCCCGCTTATGACATCAATCCAGAACCCGCTGGAACAGGCCTGCACCTCAATATCTCTGAGGACGACAATGCGCTTGACGTGGAATTAGCTTTGGAAGTTGCTGACTACTTCAGACTCCGAAACGACGAAGCAAAAACCATCGTTGATGAGGTAGTAGACTCTGTTGCTCGTTGGCGCGACGTTGCAAGTTACTTGGGAATCTCTCGCGGCGAACAGGAAACGATGGCACCTGCGTTTCACGTGGGGCGGCAGTAACCGCTATTGGTTTGCATCGTGAGGGCGAACAATGAATAGCTGTTCAGGTTTTACTCCAATAGAAACAATGAGCTACGTGTTCGACGACAGATTTTGCCTGCCCGCTTGAATGACAATAATTGAAGAACACGAGCCGAGTTTTGCCTGACCTAAATTTCTGTAGAACAAAATTCGGTATCAGCGATTTTTCCCACGCGAGTGCTTACAACTTGGCAGCGCTTACGATCTGGTTGCGCTTACGACTTGGAAAGTCGAGCGCCATTGTTGGCGTCGGCGGTTTGCAAGATTTTTTCGACCACCGCCGAATCATCAAGGCCTTCGGCCGAGAATTCGATCATGAGGTCCCGCGGCATCTTTTCAACGGCCTTCCTATAAGTTTTGTCGTAGTAGTGCAGAACGATGCGGGCCGCAGTGCGAAAATCTTTTTTCTCAAGCGCCTCGACGGCGGCCTTGACGTGCTGCCCGCCCAATCGCTTTCTGATTTTCTCGACACTTTCAGCCAACCCTGACAAATCCAGATCTCCGTAAACCTCTAAAAGATGGTCCAGCCGTCGTTCGATGGAGGCGTCGATGAAAACGGCAGGAGCATAGCGGATTTGTTGATAGAACGCGTCCGGCACGTTCACATTGCCGATTCGGTTGCCCTCGTCTTCGACCCAGATGAGCCGCGCTGGGTCTTGCCTTCTAAGTTCATCAAACAATTGGTTCTCAAAAAACTCCGTCGTCGGTTGATCGCCCAAACCGACGCCGCCAAAGGCCGAACCGCGATGCACGGCCAGCCCCTCTAGGTCGATGACTTGCGCGCCCCTGTCCCGGAGCAGGTGAAGATATTTGGTTTTCCCCGCACCGGTAAGCCCACTGAGCACCATCAGATTGTGTTGCTGTTGGAAAGTTTGCAGCACCGTATTTCGAAAGCTTTTGTATCCTCCCTCAAGCACCAGCGGCTTTAGCGACGCTTGTTCCATCAGCCAAGCAAAAGATTGGCTACGCATGCCCCCACGCCAACAATGAACGCACACGCGTCGATCTTCGGGATCGCCGTCTTCGCGATTTGAAAGAATTTCTTTCACGGTCCTGACGAACCCAGCCATTTTGGGCCCAACGATTTCCAGACCTTCGACAACGGCCTCTTCGGATCCCTTTTCTTTGTAAGTGATGCCGACTTGAGCGCGCTGGTCATCGTCGAATAACGGCACATTGATCGCGCCGGTGATATGACCCGACTTGAACTCAGAGGGAGACCGCACGTCGATCGTGGGAACGTGATCTGCGATATCGAGGAACGTTTCGGCTGGGAGCGTTTTTGGCATTACGAAATTTTATCACCGTGCTGCGAAAATAACAGCCACTGCCTTGCCAACGCAATCAATTAGCGGCGCACGAAGAAAGCCCCAAGCAACAGCATGGGGCCTTGTTAGGTTTGCAGGTTTTGAACCGGCAATTTTTATTCAGCGTTCCACCACCAGCGATCGGTGTGAGAGGCCAACGCAATTTGGCCGATCTTTTCGACGCCGGGAACGACTTCAGCGTTCTTTGCGACACTCCAAGAGTCGATCTGAACGCCGCCTGACGCGGTCACAATGTAACCCTTGGCGGCGACGTTGACGAAACTGCATTGAGTTGGCAGCGTCGATGGAACCGGACGGCTTTCCATACGAATGTCATCGCTGAGCAGCGTTGAAATGTCGACGCCCGTTTTGTCGGCCAGTGCTTCGCGTTCAATTAACGCCGAAACAACGGAGAGGTCCATCAGGTTGCGAAGGTCACCGAAGACCGTCTCTTCCTTGGTGATTTCCTCAAAACGATCGGTCAAGCGATCCGCCCACTTGGTAGCGAACTTGTTATCTTTCTTAGCGACGACGGCTACTCCGTCTTTGTTGTGAAACGCATTTTCGGTCAGAGCGCGAACGCCCTGCCCACGCAGCTCCCAAACACTACGGGACTCATCAGTCGCCATCGGTTGGTAATTACACTCCATCCACATCCGAGGGGCACCGCGCATCTTGTTGCGAGCTTTGGCCGCCATTTCGATGACGCTTGGGAGGTTGCGTACTTTGGACTCCGCCAATCCCATCGCCAATCGTTTCATGCGGTAATCAGCGGCGACCAGGATCTGAGAGAATCGCGTGTCCTTGGGAACACCCGTCAGCGAAATGACGTGCTCGCCCATCGCTTCTTGGATATCATCAGCAAGTGCCGGAGTGAATTGATTTTGTTTTGCGTAAAGAGCGCGAAGGTTGCGGACGCCTTCAGGAGTTGGGTCCATCGAAACCGAGATGCCTTGACCGGTTCGTGCTTCGGTCGCCGAACGCATCGCGACGAGAAAATCCTCTAAGTGGATCGCGGGCGTGCCTGACTCTGAACCGACAACGTTTCCGAATTCATCCGAAACAAGCCCTTCTGCGGGACCTCCGATGACGATGTCGTGGTTTTCTTCATCGACGATGACGTACTTGATACGCTGCAGACCTGCCATGAACTGGACTTCGACGGGGATCGCCGTTTCCTGTTGGACTGCCTTTTCAAGTTGCTTGTTGAGCGCCTTGAGCGAAATCATTCGAAGGTTTGTTTTTTTGCTGACGTCTTGGTCGGCAGATTCGAGCCCTCGTTTCAGTTGCGCTGAAACTTTGGCGGGGATTGCGACTTCTTGATTATGCAGAACAGATTCACTGTCGACCATCACACCGCCCACAACGCCAGTTTGGATAACAGTTGCCCCTACGTTAGGGACTTGGGCATAAGTTGATGAACCGTAACCGATCGTCACCGCGATGGCAGCGGCAAGTAAAGACGTGGCTTTGAAAATTTTGGCATAACGTGACGCCATGATTTAAACTCCTGAAGTTGAATCCCGTCGCTGTGTCGATAAGTGAAGTGATCGACGCATGCATTTATTATCGAACCGAAGAGGTCGTTTTCTCTTCCCTTTGGCGAAAATTCGCGAAGGCTGGTGCAAGTCCTTTCGGATTCGGTAATATAGTTGGATGTATTGCTGCCCCTATCCCAGTTAGATTAACTGCTACGTCTTATTTAGGCAAGAAAATCGGGAAAAACATCCGTAAAATGTCGCACTCGATCCATGATCGAGCCCCGACGAAGCGGTAAATTCACAAATATTCAGAATCTTCGAAACAATCGGTCTTCATGGTCAAAAATGGAAAACAATCTACCAATCCGGGCGAAGCCTATTTGGTGATTCGTGACGGGAAGAAGTGGTCTGATGTGTTTCGCTTGATCCCCGGCAGGACCGTCACCATTGGGCGTTCGCCTACCAGCATGATCGTCATCCGCGAAGACCAAGCCAGCCGGCAGCATGCCGAAGTCTTTCACTCCGAGGGCGATTGGTTCGTGCGCGACCTAGGCAGCCGCAACGGCACCGCGATCGGCGAAGAACGATTGACTGGCGATCACAAATTAGTGCCCGAGGACATCGTCTCGATCGCGGGAACGCAGATGACCTTCGTGGAAGACCTGGCTGTCGCCAAAAACGCCAAAGGCAAGAAGAAACTTCTCTCGGGCAATCCCGACGTCGCCGCTGAAACGATGATTGGGCTGGAAGTCGATAACACCCCAGGCGGCGGCAATCCAAATGCGGCCGAGGTCACCGAACCGCAGACGATCACCCATCGCCGCCAACGAACGCGCTACAATCAGTCGGACGACGAATTCGATGATGAATCACAAATCGATTCCGGCCCGGGGATGGAGGCGGCCAAGATTTGCCGACTGGCGTTTTCGCTGGCAAACGAAACGACGCAGCGCGGCATCGCCAAAACGGCAATGGACAGCCTGATAAAGGAAACCAAGGTCGACGCGGGCGCGGTGATGCTGATCCCACGCAACCGCCGCACCACCGTTGATCCGGAGAAGTTAGAAATTCTGGCATGGTGCAGCACCGAGCGCCCCGAGTATCAACGCGTGTCGAAATTTTTGGCCGAAACGGCGCTGCGAAATGGCGAAGCCGTGCTCGCCCGCGACGTGCAGGACGACAGTGCTCTGGGACTGCGAGATGCCGACGGTACCATTCACGCGACCAGTGTTATCTGTGCCCCGATTCGACTGAACAACCGTAGCATCGGATTGGTCCATCTTTACTCGACCACGCAAAAGGTATTAAGCCCGGAAGACCTCGAGTTCACGTTGGCGGTTGCCGAAACGATTGCGGTGGGCCTTCGCACGCGGCAGCGCGAACAAAAGCTGGTCGAGGATCTTTCGAAGACCAAGAATGAGATTGATTTCCTGCGCAGTCAACTGAGCGTCGAAAGCGAAATCGTGGGCTCCAGTGAGGCGATGCTTCGGGTGCACCAACAGATCGAAAAAGCAGCTCCCAGTCGGGCGACGGTTTTAGTGCGTGGTGAAAGCGGCGTGGGCAAGGAACTGGTCGCGCGAGCGGTGCACTTCTCCAGCGACCGAAAATCTGGCCCGTTTGTTTGCATCAACTGTGCGGCGCTATCCGAAACGCTGCTCGAAAGTGAACTCTTTGGGCATGAACGTGGCGCTTTTACGGGCGCGACCGAACGCAAGGCAGGGAAATTTGAGGCGGCCGACAAAGGCACTTTGATGCTAGATGAGATCGGTGAAATGAGCCCGTCGATTCAGGCGAAGTTCCTGCGGGTGTTGGAGGGACATCCCTTTGAGCGTGTGGGCGGAAGTCGGGCGATTCAAGTCAACGTGCGCGTGATCGCGGCCACCAATCGTGACTTGGAAGAGAGCGTAAGAAAAGGCACGTTTCGTAAGGACCTGTTTTTCCGGCTGCACGTTGTTCAAATCGACGTGCCGCCGCTGCGGAATCGCCCCGGAGATATCCTGCCGTTGTCCGAACACTTTCTGCAGAAGTTTAAGGCAGAAACCGGACGCAAGATTGAAGGGTTTTCGCCGCAGGCGCTCCAGCAATTGAAACGCTATCGTTGGCCGGGTAACGTACGCGAACTGAAGAATGTGATCGAACGCGCGGTCGTTTTGGCCAGCGGTCCGGTCATTGAGTTGGACGAACTGATGCTGACAAAACTGACGACGAACACTGAATCTCAATTCGATTTCGGAACCATCGTCGAACCCTACCACGCGCAGACCTTGGAAGAGGTCGAACGCCGCCATATCGAAGCAACGCTGCATTCAAACAATTGGAACAAAAGCCAATCGGCGAAAATCCTTGGCATTGAAAGATCAACTTTGGATCGCAAGATCAAAAAGTTTGAAATCATCCGCAGCGTTTAACCGCTCAAACTCCCGTTGCGGCCAAGACTGTTTGTGGCCTCTGCCAACACAACAGGAATCCGTGATAGATCCAAAACACGGACCAAAATCCGAAGGCACAATAATAGAATCCCAACGATTCGTGATACGGAACGAAGCCTTCGCAGAAGATGTCCAAACCGATCACCAGATGAATCCAAAACTCGAACCGGTTAAAGAAAACGTTGCGGCACAAAACGACGATTCCGGTGGCCAGCGCGGAAAAAAACAATCCAATCCAAATGATCTCGGTTGGAGATTTGCCTAACGCGGTATGGAAGAATGCCAAATACAGCGCCAACAGAAGTTGGCTGAGCATGATCCAGCGGAGGCTGCTGTATTTTTGATTGTGGGGATTCTTCATGGAGTCGCTGGTTAGGTTGGGCGTATTGGCAACGACCGAACTTAAAACGGAACTTCGCCTCCACAACTTATTTCCCGCAATGATTGTCTATCGTTAACTGCTGTAGTTAACTCTTACGTTGGACAAGCTAGAAAGCCAGTCGTCGCTTGGATTGGCCTATGTTTGGCCAAAATTGTTTGGATCCAATGAGATCAAAGAGAAGATCAAAGAGCGGATCAACGTTTAGGCCAAGATTTTGTCGACGACATTTCCATGAACGTCCGTCAATCGAAAACGGCGACCTTGGTATTTGTAGGTTAACTGTTCATGGTCGATGCCCAATAAATGCAGCATCGTCGCGTTGAAATCGTGAACATGGACAGGATCTTCCACGTTGTTGTATCCAAAGTCATCGGTCTTGCCGATCGTGATGCCCGGTTTGACGCCGCCACCGGCCACCCATGAAGTGAAACAGCGTGGGTGATGGTCGCGGCCATAGTTGTCGGCCGTCATGACGCCTTGGCAGTATGACGTTCGTCCAAACTCGCCACCCCAAATCACCAGCGTATCATCCAGCATGCCGCGCTGCTTCAAATCCTGAATCAACGCCGCGGATGCTTGATCGGTTTCTTTGGCTTGGGTGGTGATACCCTTGGGAAGATTGTTATGTTGGTCCCAGCCCTGATGGTAGAGCTGCACAAAACGCACGCCCCGTTGTGCCATGCGACGCGCCATTAAACAGTTCGCGGCAAACGTGCCGGGGATCCGAGCATCTTCGCCGTACAGTTCGAACGTGGAATCCGGTTCGTCCGAAAGATCGGTGACCTCGGGCACGCTGGTCTGCATGCTGAATGCCATTTCGTACTGAGCGATTCGTGATTCGATTTCGGGATCGAGTTCACGTTTCAGTTGTAACCGGTTCAAATCGGCGATGCTGTCAAGTTGCGCCCGTCGGCGAGACTGACAAACGCCATCGGGGTTGGACAGGTAGAACACGGCGTCTTTGCCGGAGCGGAATCTGACGCCTTGGTATCTTGAATCGAGGAAACCCGAACCCCACAGACGTGAGTACAGGGGCTGGCCCGATTTGCCGGAAGTCGCCAACACGATGAAAGCCGGAAGTTCGGAATTCTCAGAACCCAATCCGTAAGAAAGCCATGAGCCGAACGAAGGGCGACCGGCGATCTGCGAACCGGTTTGGAACATCGTGATGGCGGGATCATGGTTGATCGCTTCGGTGTGCAGCGAACGGATGAAGCACACATCATCGACGATCTTTTGGTGGTGAGGAAGCAGTTCACTTAGCCACGCCCCAGATTCCCCGTACTGATTGAACTTGTACTTCGATCCTGCCAGGGGAAGGCTGGATTGGTGGGCAGACATGCCCGTTAAACGCTGTTCGCCACGAATTTTGGCCGGTAAGTCTTTTCCATGCATTTTGTTCAACAACGGTTTGTAGTCGAACAGATCTTGCTGAGCCGGACCTCCGGATTGGAAAAGATAGATCACGCGTTTTGCCTTAGGGGCGAAATGCGGCAGACCGTTTTGTATCGACGGCGTTGATTTCTGGTCAGCCTTTGACGTCCTTCCCAGCAACGACGCCAATGCCATCGCGCCGACGCCGGCGGAACTGTTCCGCAGAAAGTGCCGGCGGTTGGTGCTGAGAAGTTGATTGAAGGGATCGGTCATGATTTTTGCTTGATGGATGGTTGGGGCTTTTTAACGCTTCGTAACGGTGGAGTCCAAATTTAAGATCGCTTGGCAAACGGTGGTTAGCGCGGCCAATTCGGGCACCGGAACGCTGTCCGCGGATTGTGAGGATCCGATCGCAAGGAAGGTTTTGGCATCGTCTTCGTTGGCGGTGAAATATTCCAGTTCGTCCTCGTACAGCTTTGACAAAATCTGCGCTTCAGCGGGTTCGAGATGGGTCCCCGTCAGACGAACAAACGCTTCGTCAAGTCGCGTTTGCTGGTCTTCGATAGAGTGGATTTCTTCGGCCAATTTCCGCGCGGCTTCGATGAATTGCACGTCGTTAAGCAACACCAAAGCTTGCAGCGGCGTATTGGTGCGCGATCGGGCGATCGTGCAAACCTCGCGACTGGAGGTGTCAAATGCCATCATGTTCGGTAGCGGAGCGGTCCGTTTCCAAACGGAGAAAATGGACCTTCGGTAAAGCGCTTCGCCGACAGATTGCTTATAGGCCGGTGACATGGAATTCGATTCTTTCCAAAGATCCTCACCAGGTTGATAGGGCGACACCGGTGGACCTCCATTTGCCGGATCCAATAAGCCCGACGCCGACAGGACGAGGTCACGAATCTGTTCCGCCGATAAACGATACGCGGGGCCTCGTCCCAGCAACTGGTTCTCGGGATCTGCTGCCAGTTTCTCCGGCGTTGTTGCGGACTGCTGGCGATAGGTCGCCGATAGCGCGATGCGTTTACAGAAAATTTTGACGTTCCAGCCGTCGTTGATGAACTCCCTGGAAAGGAAGTCGAGTAGTTCGGGATGGGTCGGAAGATCGCCTTGCAGACCAAAGTTCTCGGGAGTCCGCACCAGACCGTTGCCAAAAAAGTTCATCCACAGGCGATTGGTGATCACGCGCGCGGTGAGCGGGTGGTTAGGGTCGGTTGTCCACCGCGCGAGGGTGAGCCTGTCTGCTTTTTGGCGGTCCGACAAAGGAGGCCCAATGTGCTTGGGCGTGGATCGGCTGACCAACGTATCCGCGGAAGTTTCGGCATCATATTCTCCGCGCGACAGCACATGAGCCGGACGCGCAATTTCGGTCTCCAACATGATCGGCACTTCGTTCATTTTCTCTTGGGTGTCGACGAAGGCTCTCACGGCATCGTTCAGCTTTCTGGATGCTGCGATGGCGTCCTGATCAATGACTGAGGCGACAAACGAAGCGTCCGCTTTAACCGGTTCGCCCGTGGTAAGATGTTGAATCTCCGGCATCGTCAAAGTGCGTTCGTAAACCCGTACATCGGCCACTAATCCGCCGGCCAATCCACGATCGCGGAAACGCTGTCCGATGACAAATTCGCCTCCATGGTCTACCAACACGTTAGCGCTTTTGACACGCGCGTCCCGGATGACTTCGGTGAGAAGTTCTTCTCCGTTGAGGAAAATCTTGAGACCGCGGGCTCGGTCGAATCCGTCGTACGTTGCCACTAACAGATGCCACTGATCGACCGGAATCGGTTCGACGGTGCGGACCCCCATGCCGTTGCCGGGCCAAACACGATACAAACGCGATTCGAGGTATCCGTCTTCGATCGTCAGGTCCCAGCCGTTGTATCCCGCATCGGTGCCGCGCGTGTGGTGAGCGATCACGCTGCGAAGGGGAACGCGTTTGGTTTCGCGGAAGGTGATGACGGTCGAGAATGGCGTCCAACGGTCAAAGGGGGTGACTTTCTTCGTCGTGAAACCCCGTTCGCCATCGAGCGGCAGGGCTTTGCGAGGCGGTTCTTTGTCTTCGGTGACCAGAGGACGCGGGAAAGGCACATCTTCGGCGTCAACTAGATCGGGCCAAGTCGTCCAGTTTCTGTCGTTGGTGGATGGTTTAAAGGTCTCCTTGAAGGAGTCGTTATAGGGAACATCAAGGTCGACGCGGTAGATCTCGTCAGCCAATATGCTTTTGACGTCGGCACTATCGAGCTGATCCTGATAGGCGCCGGCATCAAATTTTTCGGAGACCGTTTTGTGAGTTTCTTCTAACTGTTGTCGTGCCTTTTCAATGGCAATCCGATTTTGCTCCAGCTCTTTCTTTTGTTCTTCGCTGGGCAGCAGCACCGTTGGCGACGGGACCTTCTCGGTTCGGTCGTACAGACCATTTTCGTCGATCGAATTAAAAAATGCTGACATCGAATAGTAATCGCGGGCACTGATTGGATCGTATTTGTGATCGTGACAGCGACAACATTCAAACGTCAAACCCAAAACGGCCGACCCGTAGGTGTGAACGCGGTCAGCCACGTTTTCGATTCGCCATTCCTCGAAAACGGCGCCGCCTTCGTTGTTCAAACGATGAATTCGATTGAAAGCCGTCGCCAGTATCTGGTCCGTCGTCGGGTTTTCTAAGAGGTCTCCGGCCAACTGCCACGTTAGAAATTCGTCGTAGGGTTGGTTTTGGTTGAAGGACTGAATCACCCAGTCGCGATAGGGCCATTGGGTGTTGAGTTTGTCCGACTGGTAGCCGTATGAATCGGCGTATCGTGCGGCGTCCAGCCAAGCCACCGCCATGTGTTGGCCGTAGCTTTGCGAATCAAGCAGACGCTGCACAGTGTTCTCATAGATTTTTTCGCGATCGGCGTCGGGAGCGGCCAGCTGTTGCTCGAACGTTTTGATTTCGTCAGAAGAAGGCGGTAGACCCGTCATGTCAAACGTGACGCGTCGCAGCCAACGCAGGGGTGGCGCTTCTTGGGAAGGAGAGAGGTTCTCTTTCTTTAATCTCCGCAACACGAACCGATCAAGATCCTGACGCGACCACCCCTTGTCATCCTCGTCTGGAACCGCGACCGAAGCAGGCAACGGCGTGAACGACCAGTGCTGCTCGTATCGGGCACCTTGTTCGACCCATACCTTGAGTGTCTCTTTCTCCTGCTCCGAAAGATCCAAATGCGATTCGGGTTTTGGCATGACCAAATCGGGATCGTCGCTGAAGATGCGGTCGATAAATTCACCCGATTCAATCGAATCTTGGGCTTCAGCCTCGATATCGAATCGAAGATCTGCGGCGCGTGTCTCTTCATCGGGACCGTGACACGCAAAGCAGCGGTCCGATAAAATCGGTCGCACGTCTCTATTAAAGTCCACCTTTTCCGCGCCCCAGCAATCGTGTGGAAAAAAGAATGCGGTTGCGAAAAGGATCAGCGCCGAAAGCTGCAATGGATTGGATGTTTTACCCATAAATATCTTAAAACGCCTAAATGCGGTGAATGACAACATGTTAACAATTTGGGTTTAAGGCAATCTTACACGCATTTGCACGAACTTTTAACTTCGGTGTGCTGTATTTTGACTAATTATTGGAATCGTCCTCTGAACCTCAGGGCGGACGTTTTGGCCATCTTGTGCGCTCACGTTTTATAAAAGCCAACATTCACCGTTTGTGAGTTTTTGTGAAGTGGTTGGCAAAGCCGCGCGCAGTGACATGCTGCTCGCCGCCGCAATTGGATTGTTGAGTGACCTTGAAAAACCATTTTTTCGAACCAACGGATCGGAATTTTTTCATCAATCGTCAATTCCAAGTAATGCAGCGTCGGTTTGGGAAGCAAAATTTAAGTTCAATCCATTAGCAAGCAGAAAAATTCGTTACGATTAGAGCATGGCCAGATTACCACCCGTCTACTGCCCTCAATGCCAAAAAAAATATCGGCTTCCCAAGTCGTTTGAAAATCGGCAAGTGGTTTGCAAACGTTGCCAACATCAGTTCCTTGTGGAATCTGGCGTTGCGGATTCGTCGACGTTAAGTGGTAGCAGCCTATCGTCTCCCTTCGATTCGCTGGACGTTGAGGGGTTGCTTAACGCGCCGACGTCGGGTTTGGAGAAATCAAAACTAAGGGGCAAGCGAGGCCCTCAAAAAACGCGCAAAAAAGTTGCCGCGCCCCAACCGCCCCATCCAGCTCAGGCGAAAACTCCAGCTAAGGCTGCTAAGCAGAACCAAAACGTCGATCGAGAAGACGATGTCGTGGAAACGACCGATCCGGATCCTGATCTGATTGAACAGGAATTAGAGTTTGCTTGGGCGAAGAAGAAAAAGAAAAAGCAAGAAGCGGCCGAGCAGCAGAATGAAAAAACTGCTTCGGCGCGTGCGAGTTCGCAGCCGGCCGCCGATCCCGAGAACGTAGATTTTGACGAGGAAGAACTCGCGATTTACCAAGCTGTGACTCGGCAGAATCGGCGGCGGAATCTTTTGTGGGCAACGATTGCCGCAGTCACGGTCATCGCGGTTGCCGGCTACTTTGCAAAGCAAGAATATCAGTTGCTGGGGCAGCCATTGACGCCAGCCGAACGTGATTGGCTGACCGAACGCGGGTTTGTGCTCGAGGCCAGTCATATCGCCAAGGCCAACGGTGGCGAAGGCGATGGTGCGGCTGTGATGGTTGCCGCGGGCAAGAGTTTTGCCGACGTGGATCAGTTTGGTTTGACAACGAAAGAGGATCAAGACGGCAACCTCGGCGTCGCGTTAGGCGGTAGACCGGGCACTCGACGGGAAGGCGGGCTCAACGAAGGGCGTAACGCCGGCGGTGCATTTGGGGATCGGCGACGCAACGCAAGTGTCCCAAACCGACGCGGCAAGATGAAAGCAGCGCCGCTACCGAAGGTCGATTTTGATACCAATGTGGATCCAAAGGAACTGGCAACGGCTGCTATTGGGGCTGCTGACCAAATTTCCTTTCCAGGGTTCACCGTCGGCGCGTTTTCACCGCGCGGGCATGGCTACGTCACAGGAAGTAAATTCATCAAGGGTATTTCGTCTGACGGCAGCGTTTTTGGCCAACGCTCGCTAAAACCTGCCCAGACCGTGACCGCTATCGCCGCTTCGCCCGATGGAAGGTACGTGCTGCTTGGGGACGATCTTGGTGTTGTTGAAGCCTATCGCGTCGACGAACAGGGGCGGTTGAGCCAGTCATGGAAACTACGACACATTCATCGTGACAAAATTATTCATCTGCGAATCTCCGAAGACTCGAAACAATTGGTCGTCTATTCGGCCGATGGTCGGCTGACGGTTTGGGATCTTGAGAAACAGGTGATTGAAATGAATCTTTCGGATCTGGTGCCGGAACAGCGCCTGTCGTCGTTTCAACTGATTGACGATGCGATTAAGATCGGCAGTGCCGACGGTATTCGGCAGATCCAACTGGGGCAGGCGAAGTCCGAGCTGGTTAGTTTTGACAAACAGTATCGTCTCTTGGCGGTTGATCGTTCGGGGGAAAGTGCCATCGTTTCGGACGGAAAGACAATCAGTGCAATCGATGTCGCCGGCAAAAGATCTCAGTGGGCGAAGACAATTCGCATCGACGATCAGGCGCGGATTGAATTTTCGCCTGATGGAGAATCCGCGTTTTACCACGACGGCGGCAGAGATGTCTTGCATTTCGAACTTCACAGTGGCCGGTTACTCCAACGTTACGGCGATGATCGACTTAAATTTGTCGATCGCGTGTCTGTCAGCTTCGACGGAAAAAGATTGCTGGCCTGCGGAGACAGCGGGTATGTCTTGGTCTACAAAATCAAAGATGTAAACACCGTGGAGACGCCGAAGCTAAAATCTCCCTTGGCGATGCCCAAACGCAATTACCCTCCTAACGTCCCCGCAAAAGATGATGCCGATATCGTCGCTGTCGCGTCGGCGAAGGTCACCAACGGAAACGTCTCGGCGGCTTGCTTAAACGACTCCGGGTTTTTAATTGCCGCGGTAAAGGGACGAACTGTTGTCTATGACTGGACAACGGAAACGACGGTGCACGAGCGGTTTGATTCGGGGAAAGATAAAGTGACCGCGATGACCACGATCGGCAAACAATTGGTTTTGGGGCGATCGTCAGGCATGGTCGAGGTTGGTGAGATTGAAGCTGACGGAAAGCTTGGCAGCTTCACGCGGGTTACTGGCCATATTGATCCTGTAAAATTCATCACACCGATTCCCGAAACTTCTTTGGTCGCCAGCGTGACAGAATCCGGCCACACGCGAGTCTGGGATTTGTCGGAGCTTGAAACAAATAAAACGATCTACGTCGGAAAGCCTGTCGAATCTTCTGTGGAGAGCGTCGTTGTTGATCGAAGGTCGGACTTACTACTGGCAGCCGGTGACGTACTGGCAACGCTGGATTACAAAAGCGGCGACGCAAAGCGCAAAAAAGGCGAAGTTCGTGTTCGAAACGTTACCATTTTGCCCGATGCAAAACGTTTGGCCTTCTTTGATCGCGGTAAGCTGAACCTTGCCACGACCAGTCGCGGCGAAATTAATTTAAGCATCGACTTGCCCAAGGGGGCGCAAAGCATTTCGTTTTCACCCAATTCAAAACTCGCGTTTCTGTTTGCCGAAGAAAAGGTAATCGTTTATCGTCTACGCGGTGGAAAAGAGATTTTTGATTTTCCCATCGGCCAGCGGAGCAATCAGCAGACGGAGATGGTCTTTTCGACCGATGAAAAGTTTATGATGCCTTTTCACCGTGGTGGCAAAGGCAACTTTCGGATATACGCGACGCCCTCCCCTTAGCCGCAGGAAGTTCCTGTTTTGAAAATGTGAAGCCGCGCATCTCCGCTGCGATCGACTGATTTTTTTTAAGAAGTAGTTTTGGAATCTGATCAAGAAAAATCCACGAGCGCGGATTCAACGGCCGGCGATGCAAGACATCGGATCGAACCGGGGCTGAAGCAAACGGCTGTCACATCGACCATCAGCTTCGTTTTTGGTGTTGGGGCGCTGTTGAGTCTGGTGTTGGTTTATCCCGCGATGGTTTTTTCGTTGCCGGCGATTGCGTTCGGCCACATCGCCAAACTCACGTTGCGAAAGGCAAATGGAGAACTGGTGGGGTGGGGCAAAGCGCGGATTGGCAAGCTGTTAGGCTACTTCAGCTTGGTGGCTTCGGTGCTGTTGTTTCTTAACTTGGATGATTACCGCTTGCTTTTACGCGGTGTGAAAAATTCTGAACGAACCGTCGTCGCCAAGGCCGGCAATGATTTCAACGCCGGCAGCTTGGGCGAAATCGAAAGAAAATTGGCCAACGGTGAAACAAGGGTCTTTGGCAACAACGAAGCGGCGGAGGCACTTGCCGCAGCGTTCCGACGTGAGCTTCGTCAGGCATTAAATTCCGTTTTGACGCATCGTGACAGTAAGGGATTGGGTTTAGAAACGTCTTCGATCAGTTGTTATGGACATGTGGACGGCGGGATCTTTTTCATAGCGGCGATTCCAGAACTAAGTCAATACAACGGTGCCGCTGAAGACGTTTTGCGTAAGTCGGCTTGGCAATCGGCCGTGCTGGCGGTCCGCGAAAACGATTTGGAGGGCCTCGACATCAACGGAAAACTTCTGGTGGGATTTACGGAGTCAACAAAGTGCGAAACGGTGCTGGTTGGTACGCTTAAATCTCAAACGAATGGGGCACCGGCATTTGAAAGCGTCGAATACGACGGTCTGCAGATTGTTGACATCTTGGGGGATTAAGAAGTTCCCGAACGATCGCTGAGCTTTTTCGCTTTCAATTCTCAGATTGGCCCTCTTTTACCGTTCGCCCAAGCCCGATTTCACCGAGCAGAATCGGACAATTCTTCGTAGTCGTTACAACCTACACGACTGTCGGTCAGTGTGTGTGATTCGAGAAGACCAGAACCGCCATGGTCTTGTGAAGGTTCTAGACTTCGGCATATATCCCCACCTGCGCCCTGATCTAATGCATCAACTGGAACAACAACTCGTAAGAAACATTGCATTGGAGGCGGCTAATGCCGCTCGTGCAAATGAGGACCCACGACTGCACCGGGTGAATTATTATATCGGTGTTACCGCGTTGGCTTGGTTGGTTTTCTGCATCTACTTTGTTTTGGCGCGCCCCGAAAACGGTCTTGGCGTGCCGTGTTTCTGCGCGGCGATTGTAGCGCTGGGCCACTATTTGGCCGGTCGATTCAAATTTGTCAACAAGAAATCTGTTGCCGTTTCGTTTTTGGGATTGTCGGTCGCCTCGGTCATCATGTGTTCGGTCGTTTCAAGTTCTCACTTTGCATTGCCGCAGTATTTCTTCCCGGTGTTGTGCCTGATCAGTGCTCAAGTACTGGGTGTGAAAGCGACGGTGAAGTGGTATCTGCTGATCGTGGTGGCGACCTACTTTTGCTATTTCCCGACTGTTGTTACGGACGTGAGTACTTTTAATTACCAGCTATTTGATCACATGTTGGTCAACCTCGCGGTATGTTTCGCGGTGGTTTGGATGTCTGATCAATCGGAACAATATTTGGCGCGTCGTTCGACAGAATTCCGACAGTTGACTGATAACCTGCGCGAAAATGCGCGGTTGCTTGAGTTGGCTGAAGAGACTGCCGGCGTGGGGCATTGGCGCTGGAAAATGGCAGACGAACAATTCGAGTTCTCTGATGAATTGAACCGGATTCTGGACAACGCTCCCTCCGACGTTCCGAGTCTGGGATTACTGTTAAATTGTTTCGATGAGAAAGATTCGCAGACGCTCTACACGGCGCTGATGGAATCCCGTCAAACAGGGCTTCCTTTTGATTGCAACTTGAAACTGCGAAACAGCGATGACAAGATCCGTTTTGTTTCGGTGCGAGGAATTTCCGAACGAGACAAAGCCGGGAATGTGACGGCGCTTTTTGGTGTGATTCGCGACGACACTGAACTCAAGCAGGCAACCTCACGGTTGGCGAAGAAAGCCAAGGAGTTGCGGAAATTGGCGAGCTTCGATCCTTTAACAGGGCTGGCCAATCGTTTTCTGTTCCGAAAACACCTGCACCACGTTGTCAAAAATTCCGTTGAGAAAGGAACTTTGTCGGCGTTGTTGGTGTTGGACATGGATGGATTCAAAGAGGTCAATGATACGCTGGGCCATCATGTCGGAGATCTTGTACTCAAACTAACAGCGAAACGAATTCGTGACGTCGTTGGGAAAAATAACGTTGTCGCGCGATTGGGCGGAGATGAGTTCACCGTCATTTTGAAGAATCCGAAATCAGAGGCGGAAGTTATCCAAGTTGGAAAACGGATTGTTGCTCGGATTCTCAAACCGATGAACATCGATAATAGTGAACTGCATGTGGGCGCAAGCATTGGAGCCAGCCTGTGTCCGGTCGACAGTAATTCACCCGACGAACTGTTCACCTTTGCGGACACGGCGATGTATGCCGCGAAATTTGATGGTCAAGACATCGTGATCTACCAATCTTGGATGACCGAGGAATTGGTTGCACGGAAACGTGTCGAAAGCCAGTTGTCGGGTGCTTTGTCGCGAGATGAATTTCACCTTGTTTACCAGCCACAAGTTTCCTTTGACGGTGATCAAATCAATGGATTTGAGGCACTGGTACGCTGGAATCATAATGGAGTCACCGTATCGCCCGCCGATTTTATTCCTATGCTTGAAAGCTCGGGAAAGATCGTCGAGGTCGGCAACTGGATCTTCGAAGAGGCATGTGAACAAGCGGCCATCTGGCATCGGCTTGGCTTCGAATTCACGATGGCGATCAATATCAGCCCGGCTCAGTTCCGCGAAGATGATTTCGCGCGAAACGTCATCAAGGTCATCATTTCCAAAAATATTCCCCCGCATCTGATTGACATTGAAATTACCGAAACCATGTTGATCGCGGATATCGAACAGACGTCGCGGACCCTAAAACAGTTGCGCGATTTTGGCACCAAGATCAGCATTGACGATTTTGGGACGGGGTATTCATCGCTGGCCTATCTCAAAGACTTCCCGATCGACCGGCTTAAGATTGATCGCACGTTCATCAAAGACTTCCCCAAGTTTGAGGACGGTATGATTGCCAGCAGCATCATCGTGTTGGGCCAGAGTCTTGATCTTGAGGTGCTTGCCGAAGGCGTCGAAACGCAGGAGCAAAAGGAGTTCTTGAAGAAGCATCTCTGTAACTCTTATCAGGGCCATGTTTTCAGCCCCCCGATTGAGCCTGCCGAATGTTTGGAGATGTTACAGAGCCAGGGTGTGGCGACGCCTCAAGTGGAAATGATCGAACCCACCGTCTAATCTTGGTGGGCAAGTTGGCCAAGGTGACAGGTGCGTGAATTTTCGGGTTGTTTCAACTACTGCGTTGGTCGGGCCACGGCGTTGGTAGAACTGGAATTGATGTTGGGTTAGGATGCTTCTCTTTCAGCGCACCGCGTTTTGAGTACGGACGTAAACGAACTGCGGTTGCGCAATCATTCTTGCAGACTTCGTACCCACTATGGTTGAAATTGACGAAATCGTAAAACGTTGCTGGTTCCTTGCCGGCGCCACCGCCAGCGGAAAAACGGGCGTGAGCCTCAAACTGGCGGCCAAAATCGACGCCGAAATCGTCTCGATGGATTCAATGGCGATCTATCGGAACATGGACGTTGGCACGGCGAAGCCGTATGCCCATGAGAGAGCGCAGGTTCCTCATCACCTGATCGACATCTGCGACCCCAATGAGAATTTCAGCACGTCGGAGTTTTACGATGCGGCTCGCACGTGCGTAGGTGAAATTTGGGATCGCGGTAAAACGGTGCTGTTTGTTGGAGGCACGGCATTGTATTTGAAAACGTTGCTGCGAGGGCTTTTTGAAGGCCCGCCGGCGGATTGGCAGTTCCGAAAAGAGATCGAAAATGAAATCGCTGAAATGGGCGATGAATTCCTGCACCAGCGTCTCCAAATGGTCGACCCCGTTGCTGCGCATCAACTTCACCCCAACGATCATCGCCGCATTATTCGTGCGCTTGAGGTCTTCAAAGTCACCGGCAAACCGCTCAGCCATCTGCAGCTGGAGTTCGATAATAAAACGGATCCGGAAAATTGCCGCGTCTTCGCGCTGCGACATGACCGGGCGATTCTTCATGATCGTATCGAACGGCGAGTCACCACGATGTTTGAGAAGGGCCTGTTGGAAGAGGTCGCGCTGATTCTTAAAAAATTTGATAGTCTCAGCCGCACCGCTGCCCAAGCCGTCGGATACAAAGAAGCGATCGCTCATCTCAACGGCCAGATGTCGCTGGAGGAAGCGATTGAGCGCGTGCGGATCCGGACACGCCGTTTCGCTCGCCATCAGGAGACCTGGTTTCGCGGATTGCATGAGTGCGAAATGGTGGATCTGCCTACTGATTTTGATCAGGACGCAACGGTGGATCTGCTGTTGGAGAAAGGCAATCAGCGGCAGGTGTAACGCAACGTGAACCTTGTGAGGACGCTGGGGCTCGGATTCTCGGTGGGGGCTTGGGTTCTTTGATCGCGTTTGACCGCGACCGAAGCCTTACCGATTAAAACCGATGGAAAATCGGAGCCGCGGTTCGTCTAAGCTCGAAATTAAGGCCCACTAAACCGAATGACGCCTTTAATAAAATCGCCGGTCGTGCGATATTATGCCCCTTTAAAACACGTAAAACCATCCATATATGGAAACCGACAGTGCTACGAACCCATACTTGCGGCGAACTCAACAAAGACCACATCGGACAATCAGTAACGCTCTGCGGGTGGGCCGCTAAAATCCGTGACCACGGCGGCGGCAAGTTCATCGATCTTCGTGACCGCTACGGACTGACCCAAGTCGTCATCGACTCAACCGCGCCGCCAGAAGCGATGGCTGCGGTCGAACCTGTCCGTCCGGAATGGGTAATCAAGATCACCGGTGAAGTCAGAGTCCGCCCCGCCGGCCAAGACAATCCCAAGATTTCGACCGGCGAAATTGAAGTGCACGTCACAAACTTCGAGGTGCTGAACCCCTGCAAGACGCCGCCGTTTGTTCCCAACCAAAAAGATCTTCCCAACGAAGATTTACGTTTGAAGCATCGTTACTTGGACCTACGCCGGCAAGCGATGCAGGACACACTGGTTCTGCGCAGCCGGATCATCAAAGCGATGCGTGATTACTGCGAAAAACATGATTTCATCGACGTGGAGACACCGATTCTTGGTCGAAGCACTCCCGAAGGTGCTCGCGACTATCTGGTTCCCAGCCGCGTGCACAATGGCGAATTCTACGCCCTGCCCCAATCGCCTCAGATCTATAAACAGATCATGATGGTCGCCGGTTACGATCGCTATGTTCAGGTCGCGCGCTGTTTCCGCGACGAAGATCTTCGCGCTGATCGCCAACCTGAATTTACGCAGTTGGATATGGAGATGTCTTTCGTCGATTCTGACGACATCATTGGCATGATGGACGGCATGATGAAAGAATTGGCCAAAGATATTTTGGACATTGATCTGCAATTGCCGTTGCCGCGATTGACGTACGATGAAGCGATGAGGCGGTTCGGCCATGATGCTCCGGACATGCGATTTGGTGTTGAGATCGTGGATCTGACCGAGATCGCAAAAAAGACGGAGTTCCGCGTGTTCCGCAGTGTTGCCGACAGTGGCAATTTCGTTCGCGCGATTGTTGCGCCCAACGGGCAATCGAAGTACTCGCGCCGCGGCATCGATGAATTGACATCGTTTGTGCAAGAAAATTTCGGAGCCAAAGGCTTGGCTTGGTTCCGCGTCGAAGATGACGGAAAGCTGAACTCAACGATTGCCAAAAATTTCCAACCTGAGGAGTTGGCGGAGATCGCTGAAACGACCGGTGCACAGCCGGGGGATCTGGTGCTGATCATCGCCGACACGTGGGAGACGTCTTGTAAAGCGCTGTACGCGCTGCGGAAACGTATTGGTGTCGATCTTGAGCTTTATGATCCCAGCACGATGCATTTTTCTTGGGTGGTTGAATTCCCGATGTTCGATAAAGATGGCGAAACCGGTGGCTGGCATGCGATGCACCATCCGTTTACCGCGCCGCTGGAATCTGATCTGGAACTGCTCAAGACAGATCCCGCGAAAACGCGCGCTCAGGCCTATGATCTTGTGATCAACGGCTACGAAGCCGGCGGTGGCACGATTCGTATCCACGACAGCGGCGTTCAACAACAGGTCTTCGGGTTGCTTGGTCTGGATGAAGAAGCAGCGCAAGAGCGTTTTGGATTCCTGCTGGATGCTCTGAAATATGGTGCCCCGCCCCACGGTGGTATCGCGTTGGGTATCGACCGAGTCGTGATGTTGTTTGGCGGTTTGGAGAACATTCGTGACTGCATCGCGTTCCCCAAAACGCAGAAGGCCACCGATATGATGACCGAGGCTCCCAACGTGGTGGAAACGCTGCAGTTGAAAGAGCTGGGGATCGAACTGGCCAGCAAAGACGACGATTAAGGCGACCACAAAGGGGTTTTCGACGAAAACTTCCGGAATTGATCCAAGAAAATGCTAGAGTGAACGAAAGGTGGCTAGGGAGTCAAATGATTCTCGAGGCCGCGTGGTACGAAACCGTACCGCGTCCTGGAAAAGGCCTTTTTCAAGGAAGCCTTCACTGATCATTTTCTATTTCGGGAGCACCAAGTGAGTTACGTCATAGCGATCTGCCTAGGCGTTTTGGTCTACAGTTTTCTTCGGTGTATCGCCAGTGGTTTCTATACCGTCAGCCCCGATCAGCGGGCCGTGGTGACCAGTTTCGGCAAAGCGGTGCGATTGAAACCCGGTACCCAGCCGGCAGCGAAACCGGGAGAAGTGAACGCGACGACAGCGCTTTCGGAGGAAGATGCTCAGCGCTATGAGTATCCTCAAGTGCGTGTCGTCCGGCCTGGCGGTCCCTATTTTAAGATGCCTTGGCAGAAAGTTCACAAGATCAGCATCGCCACACAGGCGGTTGATCTGTCGTGGGACCCGACCAAGGATCAAGACACCATCGAAGCGGTCACCAAGGACAACCTGACAACCGGAATCAACGGACAGATTCGCTATCGCGTCAGCGAAAGCAATCTCTACCCCTACCTCTTCGGCGTCGACAGTCCGCTGGAATGCGTGATGGGTTATTTTGTTTCGGTGTTGCGCGAACGCGTGGCAAACTTCGTCGACCCGCGCGGCGCCGCGTTGCTCAGCGAAGAAGCCATTGATCAGCAAAGCACCGACGTCGCCACCAGCACTTCGGCCGTCGATCTTTCCGAGGGCGTTTCGATCAATGACTTGCGAAAGAATTTGCCGTTGTTGAACCAATATATGGAAGAACAATGTCAGGCGACGTCCAGACGTTACGGAATCGAACTCGATGCGGCGTTGATCACGGAGATTGATCCGCCTAAGGAAGTCGATCGCGCTTTATCGGCGATCAACAGCACACGCAACCAAGTGGCCGGTGATTTAAGCACCGCCCGCGCTGATGCGGAACAGCAGATCACGATGAGTGCTCGAGCGGTTGAGATTTCAACGAACAACGCTCAGGCCGAAGTCGCGCCTTTGCGTGAGCTGGCCTCGACGCTGGCGCGGATCAAGCAGCAGGGAGGATCGGAATGTTTGAAGGCTTATCTGAGGAACTTAAGAATTCCACTTTACCGTCGCGCCGGCCGAGTCGTTCAGGTCGCCGACGATCAGACGTCGGGTGCAACGCAGGGGGAAAACTAAAATGGACAATGAACTTGAGGAGTTAATTCAAACGTTCGATCAGTTAAACGGGGGAGTATTCGGGATGATCATTTTGTCATTTCTCTTTGGTTTATTGCTAATACCGATCGGTCTTGGCATCGCTCGATTTTTTGGACTTTATACGTGCGTGCGGGAATGCGAGGCTCAGGTCTACACCTTGTTCGGCAAAGTGGTCGGCACCATGGACAAACCGGGCCTGCGATTTCCTTTAGTGGACCTTGGTCCCGGCGCGTTCCTGTTGCCCTTCTTTGGCAAGAAGTACACCGTCAACACGTCACTGCGTCAGCACTACATGCGAAACCAAATGGTCAACAGTGAAGAAGGCACGCCGATGGGCGTTGGTATCTGGTACGAAATGCGAGTTTCGGATCCGATTGCGTATCTGTTTACCAACGCGAACCCCGAAGGATCGCTGCAAGCCAACGTGACCAGTTCGACTATTTCGACGCTCTCGAATCTTGAAATGGAAACGATGCTGGAGAATCGCCACTCGCTCAGCCGAACCGTTCGACAAACCGTTTCCCCGCTATCGGAGAAATGGGGCTATCAGCTGGGTTCGGTGTACATTCGAAAAGTGGCGTTCACCGATCGAGCCATGGTGGAGAACATCACGGAGAAGGTCGTCAAGCGACTGGTTCAAGTGACCAGCGCGATGAAGCAGGATGGTGAAAACCGTGTTGGTTTGATCAAAAGCGAAACGGCGTTCAAGGTGTCCCAGAAAATGGCCGAAGCATCGGCCTCGCGGCCCCAGATCGTCGGGCAGGCTTTGAACGACATCGCCAGCGACGACCCCGAAGTGCTCAGCGCTGTACTTGAGGTGATGGAGGTTGACCAGTTACTGGAATCGGGAGCCAGGTTGGACATCCTGCCTAAGTCAAGCAATGTCTTGGTGCAGTTGGGCGGGGAGAGCAAGCCTGAAATTCTCTTGTAGGCTTCCGCCGGTTAGGGTCCGAAGGTTAAAGTGGACCGAGGCTATTTTTTGGTCAGCGAATCGAACTTTGCCAGGTCCTTACGAACGAAGGATTCTATCCCTCTATAAAAGACGCTGGCACCGACTAGCATAGCCGCATCCCTTTTTTCGTAACCGTTCACGGTCATTGTCGCTCGATTCTCCCAGTCGTAAGCGTGCCGGTGTGAGAAGCGTTCCAATTCTAACCGCCTTACCCGAAATTAAAACAAACGTGTTGCCCGCTATCAGCTTGGAAAGCTGAGCGACAATGAGCTATTCAAGCCAGCCAACCTGACAACCCTTTTTATGATGCAACTGTTTCACCCAGTCTTTCGCCATCTTTGGTATTTAGCGGCGATGATGGTGGTTGGTTTCGTCGTGTTTGGATTTGCATACGAGAAGCTCAGCAGCAACACTTCGGGGCTGGCGATTTTGGGATTCACCGCTTCGGTCGTTCATGCGGCCGCATGGTGGTTTACGTTAGGGGTCAGCTCTCCGTTGAAAAAATTCGCCGCCTGCGTGCTGTTGTTTATCGCTGCGTTGCTCAGCGCCGGAGTTGGGCGATGGGGCTTCTTCGCCTTCAGCCCGCAATCGTACCAACCGC
>CAKZVF010000128.1 GCA_937921995.1 uncultured Pirellulaceae bacterium | reverse complement strand
TGGGCGGGATCGGATTGGCCGCGGCGATCGTGGGACTGATCGCGGCGATGGCGTGGTTTCGTGAAAGCAGAAACATGGCCGTAATCGGCGTGCTTGGTCTGATTCTTTTGTTGCTGTTGGGGTTCTTGGGCTGGACGGCGTTGCAAATTTTTGGCAAAGCCAGTGGCGGGAAGATGATCGGTCGCAGCGACGCGCCGGTCGCAGCGATTGTTTTGATCGACAACAGCCCGACGATGGAGTACCAATTTGAAAATGAGACACGTTTTGAAAAAGCCAAAGATATCGCGGCGTGGTTGATCACGCAGCTTTCCATCGAGAGCCAGGTCTGCATCACGGCGACTGATAACGACACGCCTTTTTTCTCTGTCGACACTGCCGCGGCGGGTAAACGCTTGTCGAAATTGGACATCGTCTATCAATCGGCAACCATCCCGCAAACGCTGGCCCGAGCGCTGCCTTTGATCGAAAAATCTGAATTGGAACGAAAAGAAGTTTACATCTTCACCGACCTGACGCAGAAAAGCTGGGCCGCGGAACGGACTGACGCGGCGCTCAAGCGGTTGGCTGAGGGAGACGATGTCAGCGTTTTCATCATCGACGTGGGGGTTAAAGAGCCGAGCAACTTGGCTCTGCAACCGATCGAGTTGAGCGCTGCGGCGATTGCGTCCCGCGGTCAAATCACCGTTACCAGCGGCATTGATAGCACTGCCACCCAGTCCGCACCTTCGCTCACCTTCCAAATCCAAGCCAACGATCCGACGCGGCCGATCGTGCGGGATGGCAAGATCCTCTACACCGAAAAAATGTTGACTCAATCGACGACCACACCCGCGATGTCACCTGCCGGCGAAAACGCTGCAACGACGCCGCTGAAATTTTCGTTTTCGGATAACCTTGCCGATGGCGTTTACCACGGCAGCATCGCGCTAAATAATAGCGACGGATTGCCGGGCGACGATCGACGATATTTTTCGTTTGAAGTCAAACCTGCATCGCCAGTGCTGATTGTCACCGGTCCCGATGCGCTGCCTGACGCACTGGCGGCGTGCATCGCGCCGTATGACGCGCAGGAGGACGGAAAATCTCAGTTTGACATCACGACGATCGACCAAGCGGAGTTTCAGTCGCCGGATCAACTGGAAGAATTTGACATCGTTTACTTGCTTGATCCTGGACCGATGAGTGTGTCAATGTGGGATGGTCTGCACGCGTTTGTGCAACAGGGTAACGCGCTGGCGATTTATCTAGGACACAACGCGCTGAGTAAAGGAGCCGCCGACAACAGCTTCCTCCAGCCACGGGCTGCGGAATTACTGGGCGGGAAATTGACGTTTCCCTTCCGTGCACCCGCGGGCGATGTGGCGCTCAGCCCCAGTCAATTAACGCATCCGATCTTTCAAGTGTTCCGTCAGTTCGAATCGGGTGTGCCTTGGAATGCAAATCCGGTTTACTACCACTGGGGTATTGAGCGCGATGCCACGTGGGAGCAGTATCCGACGGAGGTACCGCTGCGATATACCAACCGCGAACCGGCGATGCTGGAACGGTCGATTGGGGCTGGCATCGTCATGGTGATGACGACGCCGATCTCCGAGCCCGCCTATTCCACCGATCGCGAAGTTTGGAACGACTTGTTCGTCGGCGATAACTGGCCCGTTTATCAGCTGACCGTGGACATGGCCAAATATTTGCTGCAGGGCGATCGCGATTCGATCAACGTCCAAGTCGGCGAGATTGTTTCGTTGGGTAATGACCTGGCGTATTATCCCGAAAGCTATCGTGCTTTCCCGCCGGTGGCAGAGAAGACGCCGACGAACATTGCCGCGCACGAGGGACGCATTAGTTACAAATTTGTTGACGCGCCTGGGAATTACTATCTGCAAGGCGACTTCGATGGGCAGACGGTCAATCGCGGATTCAGTGCTAATTTGGCGTCGCGCGAGACCGATCTGACGCGGGCGTCAAAAGACAGCGTCGATCTGGTGCTGGGCACCGACCGATATCAGATCGCGACCGATCAAAGCGAGATCGAAATGAAGCAGGGGACGGCGCGGAAGGGCCAAGAGTTCTTTCCGTTGTTGATGTTGCTGGCGTTGGTGGTGATGGGGGTTGAGCATTTACTATCGAATCGTTTTTATAAGGGGTAGGGCGATGGCACACCATAAAAACTGCCACTGGCATCAGCCACGTGGCTTCTGCCCGTTTAACGACAATCCGGTAGGCGTCGGCGTTTCGCCCCACCAAACACGGTCGCCTTCCGGCTCGTCGTTAAACTCGACCTGTCCGCCGATTAATGGAAAGGAAAACCGGTTCCCACGAACCAAAATTTGATGGATTCGATTTCACTACTGCCGATCCTCAGCCCTTTTTTGCTGACGCTGATCTTTATTGGATTATCGCTGTTGCTGTTGCTTGGGCCGAATTTCAAAACGCTCGATAACCGCAAACTGATAACGCTGGTCGGTCTACGAGCGCTAGCGATTGCGTTGGCGCTGTTGGCCTGTTTGAGACCAGGGTGCGTCAAAACGACCGAGCAGAACCAGGCGGCGGTGCTGATGTTTTTGCTGGATTCGACCCGCAGCATGGAATTGCCTCACGTCAGTGATGACTCCTCGCGCTGGGCGGCGATGAAAACGATGGTCGAATCCAACGCCGGCAAATTTCGGGCGCTCAACGAGAATAAAATTGACGTCCGGTTTTTTGGCTTTGATACCAAGGCTTATCCTATCGAAGTCACCGACGGGAACGTTGTCTTGCCAGAATCTCCCGAAGGCAGTGAAACAGATCTAGGGTCGCCCATCTTTCAGACCGGCATTGAATCGCGCGGCGAACGACTGATCGGAATTTTTCTCGGCAGCGACGGCATGCAAACCGCAACGTCGCCTGAGGTTGAACTGGACGCGGCAATCGACACGATCAAGGACCTTGAGGTTCCGCTGTACAGCGTTCTGTTCGGATTGCCCGGCGACAGTGGGCAGCTGGCTGACGTGGCGATTAAGAACTTTGCTGAACAACATGTCGTCAACGTCAAGAACAATCTCAACGCCACGGCGACGCTGGTCGCGCGGGGCTATGCCAATCAAGACATCAAAGTGCAAATGTACTTGATCGACCGAGAAGGCGACGAACAGCCTGCCGGTGATCCCGTGTTCGTCCGCCCAACACAGGCGCTGGAGGAGATGAACATCGAGATGACGTACAAACCGGTCGAAGCCGGCGAGTTTCGGATCAAGATCCGCGCCCAACCGATGCCCGGTGAACAGGCGCTCAGGAATAACGAATTGGACGCATTCCTGACCGTCAACGACAAAGGCATGCGCATCCTGTACCTCAACGGCAGCCTTGGATTTGAGCAGAGGTCGCTTAAGCGCAGTTTGGCGATGGCGGACTTCATCGAGGTCGATTTCCAAGTGGTCGCGCCCGGTCAAAGCGCCTCCGCCGCGGCCCTGACGCAGTTAGAATCACTGTTCCAAGACCCAACTTACGACATCTTCATCATCGACGACGTTGATGCCCGTACGATCAGCGGCAAGGACGGAAAATCGCCTCCACTGGATGCCTTGGCCCAAGCCGTCAAGGACGGGAAAGGGTTGATTATGCTGGGCGGAACACATAGTTTTGGAGCCGGAGCGTACGCCGAAACGGCGCTGGCGGATATCTTGCCGATCGAAATGGCGGCCAACGAAGCCCAGCCTTTTGGGGAAGACATCCGGCGCGAGCTACACGTCACCCGGAACCTGAAACTCAAACCGACGCGCAACCATTACTTGACCAAATTAGGCGATTCGGGGACCGACGCTTGGGACGAGCTCCCTCCGTTGGCCGGAGCGAATCGTTTTAAATCGGTTAAGAACAACGCACTGGTGCTCTTGGAAAGCGCTGACAACGCTCGCAATCCCATCTTGGTTTCCACCAGCGTTGGTGTGGGAGGACGCGTGTTGGCGTTCGCGGGTGATTCGACTCGGCGCTGGACCATGTTCCGGGTAGATAACGACCCCAAGCAACGGACGTTCAAGCAGGAATACGATCAGTTTTGGCGTCAAATTATTTTGTGGTTGGCGTACTGGGATTCCAAGAACGACGAAACCGTTTCGATCGACTTACCCCAGCGCCGGTTTTCGCCTCGGCCCAGAATTAAGTTCGGCGTCAGCGCAAAAACTGTTGCCGGCGAGGTTCAAACCGACGTGCAATTTGAGGCTCGTCTGACGCAACCTTCGGGTGAACAAGTCATGATCCCTGTCCAACGCAGTGGGAAGGAGTTCTTTGCGGAGGTGGACCCGGATGCGGTGGCTGATGCGGGTCTGTACCGGATCGAGGTGCAAGGCCGG
>CAKZVF010000127.1 GCA_937921995.1 uncultured Pirellulaceae bacterium | reverse complement strand
GGAAATTCAAATTCGTTTTCCCCAACACCAATCGTCAACCCCTCCCTCTACCACACAGCAACAAATGCAACGCCGGAGCCAACAGCAGCGCCATCAACGTTGCACCACTGACGCCCCCCGCGATCGTGACCGCTAACGGCGGCCAGAACTTACCACCGGCTACAATCAGCGGAACGAAACCCGCGATCGTGGTCAGCGTTGTTGCCAAAATATGACGCGTGCAACTTATCACCACGCGGCACGTCGCATCCACGCCGCCGCTGGCTGCCGCTTCATCTTCTGCGATCGCGGCCAGCACCACGATCGAATCATTGATGGCAATGCCCACCAATCCCATCGTGCCTACGATGGCCATGAACCCAAACGGAAAACCGAAAATCCACAACGCAAGAGGCCCTAAGCCAATCGACAATCCACCGACGGCAACAACAATCAAGGCGTGCCGGAAAGACCCAAACGACACCACCAACGTCAGCACCATCAGCGCGAACAACACCAACCCATTGGCGATCAATCGTTGAACGGCTTCGGAGCGTTTTTGATTTTCACCGCCGAATTTAAGATCATAGCCAACCGGTAGTACAAAATCCGACGCCGTCAACCTGCGCTTGAAATCCTTCAACACTTGCTCCGGCAGCACACCGGCCGACAGGTAGGCCTTCACCTCGTTGGTGCGTTTGCCGTCGACGTGAACGATCGAACCTACGTCAGAACTCAAACGAAAATTTGCCATCGAAGCAAACGGAGATCGCTGCGTTGGGGCCGGTGGCTGAGCCGAAATCTCGAACGAGGAGAGACGTGTCAGCGCACTGCCATCATTATCGGCTACCACGCGGACCGGTAACGCTTGGTCACCGTCATGCAGTGTCGCGGCCACGACACCTTCCATCTGCGCATACAGCTGCCGGGCTATCGCGGCGCGATCAACGCCGGCTTGCGATGCACTGTCGTTATCAACGTCCAAAACCAATTTTGGAATCGTTTCGCCAAGATCCGATCGCGTTTGCGAAACATGAGGACATTGGCTGAGCACCAATCGCACTTGGTTTCCTAGCTCCCTTAGCGTATCGAGATTATCACCCTGAATCTGTAATTCGATCGGCGCATCAAACGGCGGCCCCTGCTCCAATTGCCGCACCACGACGCGGCAATCACTGATTTCGTCTGCGACCGTCTGCTGGATCGCCGTGACCACCTCTTCAGCACTGGCCTCAGGATTAAGATCCACAATGCCCTGGGCGTAAAACGGAGTGCCTCGACGGCGCGGAACCACATTGTAATAAAACGTGGGGGCACTTCGGCCAACGAACCAATGCACATCCTTCACACCGGAACGAGACTTGAGCAGAGGCTGGATTTGAGACACCGTCGCAATCGTTTTGGTCAGCGGCGAAGCGGCCGGCAATTCAATCTCGATTTGAATCTGCTGCCGATCTGATGCGGGGAAAAATTGAACCGGAAGCCCGTTGGCCAATAAGAAACCCGCTACCGGAAGGAGAACGCTGACCGCAATTGCCAGAACCGGAAAACCTAAAAACAGCTTCAACAAAGAGTGGTAGATTCCACCGTTGGCCTCGGTCTGATGCTCATCAGACGATTCATCAGATTCACTTTGCATAACAGCATAAAGCGCTGGAATCACAGTCATCGCCAAAAGAAACGAAGCCACAATCGCTAAAATAACGCTGACGGCAATCGTCCCCACGAATTCGCCAGCGGGGCCAGGCAAGGTCGCGATGGGCAAAAATGCTAACGTCGTCGTCAGTGTCGAACCCAACAAAGGCATCCGCAAATGCGCGATGCTTTGACCGATAGCGGTCGCCACATCCGTTTTCGCCAGGCGTTGCCGAATGTCTTCGACCATTACGATCGCATTGTCAATCAACAATCCCAAGGCCACGATCAAACCCGTCACCGACATCTGATGCAGCGGGATTTCCAGCCATCGCATTCCGGCAATCACCAACGCCGCCGAAAGTGGCAGCGCCGCGGCGACGACGATCATGCTACGCCAGCCCATCATCAACAGCACGATCAGGATCACCAACAACGTCCCGATGAGAAGATTCTCGGCAAGCTGCCCCAATCGGTTTTGGATGAACTGCTGCTGCGAAAACAGCGTTTCGATTTCGATTTCGGCATCGTAGCGCTGTTGAAATTCTGAGAGCGTTTCTTCCAGCCGCTTCGCCCACTGCCCTACCCCCAACCGATCATCAACCATTGCTCCAAGGACGATGGCGCTCTGATTGTCGATGATCGCGACATCCGATGCTGGACTGACCAAGGTCTTTTCAACCGATGCGATGTCCGCCAGCCGAACCGTTTCGCCACGTTGGCCGACGCGAATCAGGGATTCCTTCAGTTGATTGGACAGCGCTCGATCCGAAGATAGATCCAGCAACAGGTCCGTTTGACCGCTGCGCAAAATCCCCGCCGGCGATGCCGTTACTGACGCCGCGATCTGATTGGCGATGCCGCCGACGGTTAGACCGGTCGACGAAAGAACATCCGCGTCGATTTGAACCAAAAATTCTTCTCCGGGATCGCCAAAGATCTCTACCGCTTCGGTGCCGGAAATCGAAGACACCTCAGAAGCCAAACTGTTGGCAATTCTGCGGACCACATTCAGGCCAATTCGTTGAGGGTCACGTGACTTAATCGCAACGATCGACGCAAACGCCTTCAGCGGAAACACATCCAGCTTCGATGGCAAACATCCATCGGGCAGTTCGTCTTGGACGCCTTCAACAGCGTCGCGGACGCGGTCCCAGCTGCGATGCACGTCGGTGATGTCGTCGCTGAGTTCGATCACAACATTGGAGATCCCCGTGCGACTGTTTGATCGAACGAGCTGCACATCGGCGATGCCGGTCAGCCGGTTCTCGATTCCCTTGGTGACGAACTGTTCAACCGATCGCGTATCGGCCCCGGGAAATACGGTACTGACAACACCGACACGTTTGCCCAAGACGGGATCTTCCAGTTGCGGTAAAACCCAATACGAACCGACCCCCGCAACGCCGATGACCAGAATCAGCGCAAAAAGAATCTTGGGGCGCTGCAGCAATTGAAGCGCAATCATGGCAACGTCCCGCTGGGCCCACTTGAACCACCTGAGCCATCGGCACCAACGCTGCTTTCCAAATCGCTGCTTCCTAAATCGCTGGGGACACTGGAATCGGCGCCAACCGCGTCCGTTGTCGCCATTGCGACCGGCGACGGAATAACCATGGTATTTTCCACCAACGTCGCCTGAACCTTTTGTCCAGCAACGATGCGGTTGAGCCCATTGATGATCACGCGATCGCCGGGATTCAACGCTCCTTGCACTAGCGCGAGTTCATCATGCAACTGAACCACGTCCAGCGTTCGGGCTCGGGCATAGGTCCCGTTGGCTTCCTCTTGGGCAATCAGCGCCGACCAGAGCCCGGTGGTTTGCTGTTGCAAGACCGAATACGGCAACCAAAAACCTGAATTTCCGGTCTGCGTCCAATAGCTGACTTCCACAGCATCGCCGGGATTGAGCATCTGCGACGGCTGATCATCACGAAAACTCAAAGTAACGGTGCGCGTGCGTGTCGAACCTTCGGTGGTTGGCAACACCGTCGTGATCACTGCCTTGAAAGGCTGGCCTTGAATGAGGATCCAGACTTCTGCTCCTGGATTCATCCCATTGGCGATCGCCGTAGCAACCTTTACTTCAACGATGAGGTTTCCGGTGTCGACCAAATCAAACACTGGCATGCCCGCCGAGACAACTTGCCCCTGTTCAACAGTGCGTTTAGTAACCACGCCGGCAAACGGAGCCTTAATGGTGGCGTTTGCAATCTCCCGATCAATTTCATCGAGGTTCCGCTGCAGGTCGGCAACTTGAGTCCTTAAGGCGCTCGAGTTCTGATTCGCGTCGAGCTGTTGTCGCGCCGTTTCGAGCGCCGTTTGAACGGTTGCTTTCTGCGTTTCCAAATCGGAGACGTCAATTTGAGCCAACACCTGTTCGGCGGTAACCTGTTGGCCGCTGGTAATTTCTATCTTGGCGACGCGTCCGCCTTGGGTGAAGGCTAATGGCGTGCTGCGACGCGGCTTGAGCGTCCCCATAAAGGAAGTGGTTTGAAAGGCGTTGCGGGTCAGCTGCAATTCGATCGCGTCGACTCTTTGAATGGTCGGCAGCACCGTGGCCGTTTTTGGTTTCCAGTCACCGGTGGGAGACTGCTCACAACCCACGGTCACGCAAACGACCAACAACACCAATGCCCACAGGTGAATCTGATTTGTCAGAGTTAAAGATCGGATAAGATTCACACTTGCTTGGGGAAATAACGCAACGTAGGCCGGGCTCTCAGCCCGACCAAATGCACGAAGGTTTGGGCTCTCAGCCGGACCGAATAGAGGCACAGCCTACTTCCTGTCGACGCAGCCCTCCTACCGCGTAGATTTTACGGAAAAAGCGTGCCCTGCGTTTACCGTTATTGCCGACGATTGGAAATTGGCCAACTATCGACCCCCTGAAGCGGTAATTGATGTCGACGGCGAGAACTTTTCCGGCCCAACATCGGAAATCTTCGCTTTCGGTGCGTCACATTGGCTCATGAGCACGCATCTTGGATACTTTAAGTTGCGTTGTCGTCGAAACTTGGTGAAAATCAAAGCTCACAGACGGAGGCCTGTAATCGCCGACGACTTTGAACTGGCGATAACCCTTCCAACAATGAAACGACAATCTTGATGTCCCTCGCTGAATCCGTCAAATCAACATCACAAAGCATCACGATTGACGGTCGCTCTCTCTCTATCGCACAACTAACTGCGATCGCCCAAAGCCGCAGCCAGGTCCACCTGAGCGATCACGCCGAAACCAGAAACCGAATTGCCCAATCCGTCTCTCTGGTCGAAAAAGCGGTTACCGAAGGTTGGTCGGTCTACGGCGTGACGACCGGATTTGGATCCATGGCCAACGTGCCTGTTCCACTAGAACAAGCATCGGCATCCCAAAACAATCTGCTCAGCTTCCTCGCCACCGGCGCGGGCAACACGATCGACGTCCGTCATACCCGCGCCGCGATGGCGCTGCGTGCGAACGTGCTGATGCAAGGTTGCTCCGGGGTTGGGTTGGAGTTGATTCAGCGATTGGTGGACTTTCTTAATCATGACGCGATCCCAGTGGTCTGCGAACTGGGTTCCATTGGTGCCAGTGGAGACTTGGTCCCTCTATCGGCGATTGCTCGTGCGATCACCGGCCACGACCCCGCCGCCGAAGTCCAACAGCATGGGAAAACATACCGTTGCAGCGAAGTTCTTCAGCGGCTGGATCTGCCTGCGATTGAACTGAAGCCAAAAGAAGGTTTGGCTTTGGTCAACGGAACTTCTTTCTCCGCCGCAATTGCTGCGAATTGCGTTTCCCAATCGCAACCGTTGATCGGGCTATCGTTGGCTGTCAACGCGATGATAATGACCGCGCTCAATGCACATACTGAGCCTTTTGAGCCCTTCGTGCATCAGCACAAACCTCACCCGGGCCAAGTTTGGACAGCGCGTCAATTGTTAAACTTGCTGGCAACCGATGCTGACCGCTCAACCGGACCGAACGAACCCGAAACCACCAATCGCGTCCAAGACCGCTATTCGATTCGTTGTTTCCCCCAGTATTTTGGGCCTGTCGTCGAAGGCATGGCGCGGATAACACGAACCGTTGAAACCGAAATGAACTCGGTATCTGACAATCCTCTCATCTCAAACGAACAGGGATGCTTCTACCAGAGCGGCAATTTCTTGGGTCAATACGTTGGCATCGCGATGGACGATTTGCGAAAACTTATCGGCCTGACGGTCAAGCATTTGGATGTCCAGATCGCGACGCTGGTCGCGCCGGAGTTTAATCAGGGATTGCCTGCTTCGCTGCGTGGCAATGAAGCGATCGCTTATAACATGGGTCTGAAGGGGCTTCAGATTACTGGCAATTCCATCCAGCCGCTGTTGGCATGGTACGGCAACCCAATCGTTGATCACTTCCCCACCCATGCCGAACAATTTAATCAAAATATCAATGGGCTCAGCTGGAGTTCATCACACCTGGCGTGGAAATCGGTAGAATTATTCCAACACTATCTGTGCGTGTCGCTGATATTTGCGGTTCAGGCGATTGATTTGCGATGCCAACAACAAAACGGTCATGCCGACGGAAGGCGATTGCTTTGCGGGGAATTGTTGGGGCTTTATGAATCCGTTTATCGCTGCTTGCAGAAGGATCTTGGGGATTCGCCTTTGGTGGTCAACGATTCGGATCAGGCGTTGCAAAATTATTTAGCGCTTCTGTTCGCGGAGATCGCAACGGACGGTTCTATCGTAGAGTCGATCGAAAACTTGCTGGTTGAACTCAAATCGTTTTCACCCAACACGTATTGCTAGTCACAGCAAGACAAAGAACGCGCCACACCAACATGAACATTTGCGAACATCTTTCCGGCCCCGCGCGAATCTATCCTTACCAAACGGCGATTCTGTTTGAGTCGTACGCGCTGACGTACGAACAACTAAATGAATTGTCTATCGCCGCGGCCGATCAATTGGGCCGCGCCGGTGTCACTGCCGGAGACCGAGTCGCGATCATGCTGCCTAACGTTCCCGCGTTTGCGGTGTGGTACTACGGTGCTTTGCGGCGAGGCGCGATCGCGGTTTCGCTGAGCACACGATTGGCTGAATCCGAAATTGCGTTTGCGATTGATGACTGTGGTGCGGAGGTAATTGTTGTTGAGCAAGATTCACAATTGCTTGAAAAGGCTCCAGCAGCCATCAATCAGGTCTTTGGATCATCCGAGCTTGGAGACACGTGCAACGGTCAACCCTTAACGTTCCACAGCGATTTGTCTTGGGAGATCTATGATGCGGCTCCCGAGGAACCCGCGTTGATTCTCTACACGTCGGGCACGACAGGATTTCCCAAAGGTGCCACACTTTCGCACGGCAATGTGCGTTCCAACGTTTGCGCTTTTAATCATCTCTGCCAGATGCATCCCGATGATGTGATTCTTTTGACGGTGCCACTGTTTCATTGCTTCGGTCAAAACGCATTGCTGAACTCAGGACTCAACGCCGGCGCGACCCTGGTGTTGCAGAGAAAATTCGACCCTCAACAATCACGCCGGCTGATTGGTGAACATGCGGTAAGTCAACTTTACGGAGTTCCCACCATGTTCCAAATGCTGAACGATTGCTGTTCGCCCGATGATTTGAGTTCGGTAAACTACTGCTTTACCGCTGCCACCACGATGCCGGTGACCGTCGAAGCGCGATGGCGGGAGACTTACAAAATGCCCATCTATGCCGGTTATGGTCTCACCGAAACCTCGCCGTTTGCTAGTTACAACCATCGCTTGCAATTCGTGCCCGGTTCGATCGGTGCCCCGATCGACAATGTTGAGATGAAGATCGTTGACGCCGAAACAAAACAGCCATGTGATGTTGGAGAGCTCGGTGAAATTGCCATTCGAGGGCCCAATGTGATGCTGGGCTACTGGAACCGACCCGAGGACACCGCCGCGGCGATCATTGACGGTTGGTTTCATTCGGGCGACATCGGACGCGCTGACGAAGCCGGACATTTCTACATCGTGGACCGAGTCAAAGACATGATCTCCATTGGCGGTTTGAAAGTTTACCCCGCGGAGGTCGAACGAGTTTTGTTGGATCACCCCGGTGTTGCTCAAGCGGCAGTCGTCGGGTTCACAAGCACGGTCTTAGGCGAAGAAGTGGCAGCTTTCGTTGTCGGGCAAGAAACGGCCGCACCTTCGTTGGTTTCCCAGTTGAAAGATTTTTGCCGACAACATCTGGCGAACTACAAAGCACCCAAACACATTTTTGTGGTGGATGAATTGCCACGGAACCCCTCGGGGAAAATTCTCAAGACAGAATTGCGATCCCGACAAGACACGTTGTTGGCTCAATCGCTCGATTCGCCTGGTGCGTCTGATACGACTGACACATCTTCCAAACCGGAGGATCAACTTCGGAGCCACCCGCCACAGCTGTATCAAATACTGCAAACGGTTTACCCGACCGAACGACAACGCGCGGCCAACGAATATCTCCAAACGGTTGTCAGCGCAATTTCTGGCGACCACGAAAAAGTGGAGGTTGACGAACCTTTGCTGGAGTCCGGATTGGATTCACTGATGCTGGTTGAACTGAGCCATCGACTGCAAGTGGAAGTTGGGGACCGGGCGGACATCTCCGCGACGGTGATATTTGATTACCCAACGATTGGGGAACTTTCTGATTTTCTTGTTCAGTGCCTGTTTGATGAATCAAAACACGAAGACCTAAATCATGACGACTCAACTAATGACGGTTCAAAGCAATCTGCTTCGGCTGAGCTAGCTAACAGCGGTGAGGTTTGGGAAGAAGAAATCGCGTCGATGTCTCAGGAACAGGTGTTGGAAGCTTTAATGAAAGAACTGGAAGACGAAACATAACCGAACCTGTTAACCTCAACGAAAACAGAGGAAGCGATGCCAAAATCTGAAAAGATCGCAATTGAAAATATCAATTGCCCAGAGCAGCTTACCAATGTCGACGCTGCCAAATACTTGGCAATGAAGAAGGTCCTGCTAAAAGTTCTTCCTAAGAAACCGCCCGGTCTCAACCAATCTGAGATGCAGCAGGCGATTTTACCGTTTCTGCCCCAAGATTTGTGGCCCGAGGGACAGAAATCTAAATGGTGGGCAAAGACGGTTCAGCTGGACCTCGAAGCCAAAGGGCTGCTCGTTCGTACGAATCATAAACCCTTAACATGGCATCGTACTTAGCCGAACAATTTGGTTGTTTTTGTCTTGATTCGACATTTTTTCAACTGTCGGTCGCGATTCGATGCGAATGATTACGAAGCCGTACTGGCAAAAAACCGGGATTGGTGCAGACCGCACGCAAGAAAAACGGTCGCGCCGCTGGTCTTTTTGGTTTTGATTGTAAAGATTTCCCAGCGGATTGGACCATTCGCTTGGCGTATCGATAATTATTCTTCTGGTCACTTTGGGCTGTTAGGGCTAACCATGAACTTTTTAAAACAAGTAATGCAACAACTGGACGACCAATCTCTTGGGCTGCTGGGAGCGGTGCTGGGTGAGAATGAAAGCAAGGTTCGTGACGGAGTAAAATCCGCCGTCCCAAAAATTCTTGGTGCAATGGTGTCAGCCACCAAAGTCGATCAGGGCCGCGCTATGCTATGGCGCGAACTGCGCGATACCGATACAACAGTTGCCAGCAGTTTCTCAAAACAGATGTACTACAAAGATAGCCGGGCCTTGGTCGCAACCGGACATGATCAACTGGACGGTTTAATCGGTGCCGAAACAAATCGCTTAATTCGATCTGTCAGCCGAGAATCTGACATCGGCAGCACTTCGGCCAAACGACTGGTGGGCGCCGTGACGCCGTTGGTTTTTGCTTCAGTAGCCAATTATCAACAGTCGAAAAACCTCAGCCAAAATGAGCTGGGCAACATTCTCGAGCAACAGCAACATCATCTGTCAGATTGGGAACGTCAGAGCGACCATTACTTTTCCAGCGTTTACAAAAGCGACCAGCAGAACGAACCCCTGTTCAGCGACTTGCCCAAGGAAGGAGGATCCGCCGTAACTGCCACCGCGATCGCTTCGGCATCGTTGGGTGCCCACCATTTTCGCGATTCCGATGAAGACCAAGAAAGTAGTGCTGGCGATAAAGATTCCGATCCAACATCTGGAGCTGGGCAGAGCGAATCAGTCCAAGGTTTTGATCAGCGCAGCAAAGATCGACGTGATCGCGAACCAATCGCGGTGAACCCCACCCAGTCGGGTTTCGGGGTAAGCACTGCGAATGAAGACCGGGCAACAAAATCAACTACCGCTGGCGCGATTGCAGCCACTGGTGCGGCGGCCGTTGGCGCAGCAGGCGTTGCTGCGGCGGCGCTGACTCCCTCTGCAAAACAGACGAAGAAGAATCCGTCGGGAGACGCCGATTCCGATGCCAGCGGAACTTCTACAATAAACACTTATGATTCGAAGAATGCTGTTTCGGGGTTTGCTGCCGCTGATTCAGGCACCTCTATCACGACAAGCCAAACAGAAACGAAAAGCGATTCCGACGGCAAAGCGGAAACGGGCGACAGCGGCCCGAGCAGCCGGTTGTGGACCCCCGACTCTGCACAACAACGCAGCACCGACGGAACATTGCAATATTCTGATCGAGCCGCAACGGCCAACGCCGGGGGGAACGCTCACTCCGCAGGCCAAACGTCCGGCGGATGGTTTCACTGGCTGTGGTGGCCCGTGCTGTTTTTCGGTTCGCTGTTAGCGCTGTGTATTTTGTTTCTTAATCCCGATGGCCGGAACTCGCAACCAAACGCAGAAGACAACCCGGCAGCGGTCGCAGCAGCGGCTGAGGACGACGAAACCTCCACCGATGCCGCAGTGGATGAAAACACCGAAGGCACATCTGAAGAAACGGATTCTGATGATTCAAGTTCAAGCATCCAAATCACTCTCGACGAATCAGACAACACCGACAAAACGGACAACACAGACAACACAGACAAGGCGGTTGATCTCGTTGACCCTTCCGACGAAACATCTACTGGCGCTGAAAATACTGAGAATGCTGACCCAGGCAATCAAGCAGAGAACAGTTCGGCTTCCAACGCGGAAAATACTGACAGCCCGATGCCCAAAACAGGGGATGAGAGTTCCAAGGAATCCAGCGATGCAGTTCAGGATGAAGTCCCTTCTCTCGAGGGTAGCATTGAAGTCGACGAAACTGCTGACGCCGGCGAAGAAGCTGATAGCGAGGGCCAAGCTGACAGCGATGACGAAGTTGAGGACTCCGGCGAAGATGCCGATTCATCCTCAGAGGGAAACTCCGCTGGAACTGAGTTGACCGTGACGGATCTCGAAATTGATGCTGACGAACAGGTGGAAGAATTTCTGTCAGCCATCGAAACGGAACTGAAAGAGGTCAAGGATGAAGCACAGGCCAAGGCCGCCGAAAAATCGCTCTCCGAACACATCTCCGGATTAGAAGCATTGCTCAACGGCCGCGCCCAGTGGGAAGACGAGATCGAGATCTTGGTCGACTTCCAGTTGGAAGAAGGCCAAAAAATGATTGCTCAAGCTAGAAAGAAAATATTTCAATCGGACGCCGCAAAGCAGGTGCTCAAGGGCAAATTCAAGGAGCTCAACGCGCTGATGAAAACTACCGGCGATAGTCAGGAGTAACCGTTCCGATCTTTCTTGCGAACCACCCGCCCAAATGCTTCTTCAGCCGGTGGCGAACTCACTTCTGCAGCCATCGTAGCTGCCGGCTGGCGCGTTTTGAAGTTGCGACATAACAAACCCGAAGCGCCAGCGCGTGGATATTCATCGGGATTCCGAATCAATCCACGCCGCTTCGGCCGGTTTGCCGATGGCGACGCCGCCAGAAACCGAAAAGAAGCGATAATCGCCAACTTCCAATCCCTCTCTGAATAGGCTAAATTCTTAGCTTTGCAGGAATCCGAAGCCATCGCTTTTGCAAGTTTTCCGCAGGACCCGGTGGCTTTGCGGTCGTGGAAATGATTCCCCCACCATGATGCGCTACTGCTTTCTGCGATTGATTTTAGATTTGTTCCATTCTGCCACTCACTCCACTGTTGGTTTCAACCGCTTCAAAAAATGAAAACAAATTCTTCATCGGCCGAGCGTTCAACCCGTGATCGCAATTTTGGTATTGTGGACACGCTGGTGTTAATGCTGGCCGCAGGCTTGTTTGCCGCATGGATTCTGGGGACGCTGTTTGTCTATCTCTTTCCAACCCAGACCAGCACCAGCGCGGACTCAACAACCGCCGCGTTGGTCGGTAACGCCGATGGTTCAATGAATGATTCCGCCGTCGCCGATGTCCAAGGTTCCAATGGGACAGACGCAGACATCGCTGCCGGCGATGCAAAACTGCCCAACGCCACCAGTGGTGTCTCAAATCCCAATCAACTCCAAGCCAGCGATGGTCTTGCCGAAAAGGAAAGAACCGCGCTAGAACGTAAGATCAGCGGGCTACAAAAACAGCTTGACACCAAGTCAAAAGAATTGACAGAACTTCAGAAGGCAGCAGCCAAGTCGGCCAAACCAGATCCTATCGCCGCCGTTGATACTTCGAAGTACGAGAAACAGATTTCTCAACTCAAGAAAGAAAAAGGCTTGCTTGATCGGGAAATCAAAAGGCTCAATGATCAATCGGAAGCTCAAGAAACCAAAATCCAGACGCTCGAAGATCAGCTTGCCGATGCCACGCAGTCAAATTCTATGGCGGCAACTGGCGGAATAAACGCCGAAGCGAACCCCTTGGAACTGGGCGGTGCGCCGCCGAAGAACCCACCGCTCGAATTCCGCGATTGGATTTCCAGCAAGGGCAACAAAGCGCGGTTGGCGTTCGTCCGATGGGAAGACGACAAAATCATCGTCGTCAACGAAGACAAAAAGAAATTTCGACTGACTTTAAATCGTTTGAGTCCTGAAGATCAAAAATACGTGAACAGTAAACGGTAAACCCGACTGGGCTCGTCTCACATCATCCAACTTCAACTACCCCTGGAGCGTTCAATGCTAGAAAACATCAACAGTCAAATCGGTACCCATCTACCGGGTATTTTATCTGCCTTAGCCATCCTTGTGATTGGCTGGATTGTGGCTCGCGTCATCGGCCGCTTAGTTTTGCTGGGATTGAATAAATCTGGGCTTGATCGCAAGATCGCCTCGGTCGTTGCCCCCGGCGGCGGCGTCGACGTCGCGAAGGTCGCCAGCAAGATCGTTTTCTACTTGATCATGCTGTTTGTACTGATTGCGTTCTTCAACGCGCTGAATCTTTCGGTCGTCTCTCAACCACTGAACGCGTTTTTGGATCAGATTTTCCTATACGCTCCACGCGTCATCAGCGCCGGCGTTTTAGGTATCGTGGCCTACGTCCTTGCCCGTGTCGGAAAAGAAGCCTCCAAAAAGGGTTTAGAAGCCGCCGACATCGATAATCGCATTAAGAACATCGGCTCCGGTGCCACCTCGGCAATCAACGCGGTTGATTCAACAATCGACGCTGGCTTGAATTTGGGGCGTGCCGATGACGTGAACCTTGAACAGGACGATCTCCCCGTTGCTTCGTCACTGACTGACACAGTGGCGGATACCGACGGTGAAGCGAAGTTGAGTGAGACGTTGCCCGAAGCGGTTTACTGGGTCATCTTCGCGTTGTTCCTGCCAGCAATTCTCGGCGCTTTACAGATTCCTGGCCTGTTGGAACCTGTTCAGAACATGTTCGATAAAGCTCTGAATTATCTGCCCAACATCATTGGGGCCGTTGTCATCCTGTTGATTGGTTTGCTGATCGCAAAAATTGTCAAACAGGTCATCTCAAATTTGGCGGCGTCGTTTGGTCTCAATGCGATGGCTTCGAAAGTAGGCATCAGCACCGGTGACACCAAAGTCTCTGATATCTTGGGGATCATTGGTTACGCTGTTGTGATCTTTCCGATTCTCGTTCAGTCACTCAAGACGCTCAATATCGAAGCAATCTCGGGACCTGCCAGCCAAGTCCTTGAGCGGATCACTTCTTTGATCCCCGGGTTCATCGGCGCTGCCGTCGTTTTGGGAATTGCTTTCTTTGTTGGGAAATTGGTGGGCGGCATCGTGACCGATCTGCTCAAGGGCGTTGGATTTGATAGCGTTCCTGAAAAAATCGGTTTGAACCTCACTCCATCGGGCGACAACGCGCCTTCTAAGTTGGCCGGCAAACTGGTCATGATCGCAATCGTTTTGCTATCGGCACTTCAAGCACTACCCATGATGGGTCTGGGAGAATTGTCAGGGCACGTGGAAACGTTTGCTGGTTTTGCTGTCAAAGTCTTGATGGCGTGCGTTATTCTTGGTGCCGGTTTGTACCTCGGGAATTTGGTCGCCAACATGGTCAAGGCTTCGGGTGCTGCCAATGCAGACCAGTTAGCCATGCTGGCACGCGGGGCAATCGCGGTCTTCGCTGGCGGTTTTGCACTGCAACAGATCGGATTGTCCGCCTCCATCATCAACGTTGCCTTTGGCTCTCTGTTGGGTGGAGCGGGACTGGCCGCAGCGATCGCCTTTGGCTGGGGCGGACGCGACGCAGCCAAACGCATTCTCGACCGTTATGTAAAGTAGATCGAATTAGATCAAATTAGATCCAACGAATGAAGTTGATCTAACGAATCAGATACAACGATGCTAATTGCAATCTTTGAAACCGCTGGTCATTCGACCAGCGGTTTTTCTTTTGGATGATGGCTGTCAAACTGAGAGTCACAACCGAAGCAGGTTGGTTGTGTCGTAAGTTCAAAATGAAGAAACCAGCCTACCCAACCGACAAAGTTGTTAGCGCTTGATCACTTGCAGCAAAACCTACTGAAAACGCCTGCTGGATAGTGCAAGCATAACCAGTGTTCAACTTTAAGGATCAGTAAGGAATTCAGGCATTAAAAAGAGCACCCCTAGCACGCACTGCGCAATCAACCCTTAATAGCAGAACAGCTTCACAGGCGACCTTTGTAAACGATCGAATTTCACTTGTAGTGATTATGTTTGTTTTCAGAAACGCTCCCCTTGCGACGAAAAGTAGGAGTAAGCCATTGGTGACTGTTTTTACAATCATCGCCATACGCGTTATTCGTTTCGAGAGCAATCTTCTCTTCGACATTTTGTCAGCTTTCGATTGCGTTCTAATCTTTGCAACTTTCGGGGCTCGCTATGCTTATCTCCAAATCCCTTTTCCAGTTTGGCTGTATGATTTCAGCTGGGATTGCCACCACGACGGCGTTCGCCCAAGTTGATAGCGGAACCAAGAATCACACCGCATTCAATATTTCTTCGGTTTATGCTGATCTGAATCAGCCTACCGAAGCATCTGCGGCGACCGACTTCCAATTAGATGCTCCTTGGTGGGACCAACATGTTTCCCAGCAACAGCGTGAGGAACTGCAGTCGATCCCTACCGACATTCATTCGCTGATGTATCTGGCGGTAAAGTATTCGAAGCTGATTCGTATCGCCGCGCAAAATCCTTTGATCAGTGAAACCGCGATCACCGAAGCTGATTCGGACTTCGACTGGGTACGATATTTGGATAGCGCTTGGAACGACACCAGCGACCCGATCAGTAATTCTTTGACCGCAGGCGGCACAGCCACTCGGTTCAATGAACAAACGTTCCAGTTCGGCGGTGGCCTTCGCAAGCGGACTCGCACTGGCGGATTTCTAGACGTTGGGCAAACGTTTGGTTACCAAGACAACAATTCCAATTTCTTCATTCCTAACGACCAAGCCAACGGTCGCTTCACCATTTCGTACTCGCAACCGCTGCTACGAGGCCGAGGACGTGCCTACAACAACAGCCTCGTGATGTTGGCCAACATCGATGCCGGCGTTGCTCATGATGACTTCAAAGCGACTTTGCAGAACGAACTTTTCGAAGTCGCTCGAGGCTACTACGCTCTCTATCAAGAACGTGCCTACCTAGCTCAGCAAGTGCGGTTGTATTTGAAAACCAAAGATATCGTCGACGCGTTGCAAGCCAGACAAGCTCTGGACGCACAACGCACACAGTTCGTATTGGCATCATCGGCTTTGGAAACACGGCGCTCAGATTTGATTCGCTCACGAACCGCCGTGATCAACCAGGAAACGCGTTTGCGTGGATTGATCAATGCTCCCGAGCTACGTTTGTCCGACGAAGCGGAGTTAGTTCCTCAAGAGTTCCCAACACAAGGGTTCATCGACGTTGATCTACGTAGTCAGTTGCAGTTGGCGGCTGTTCATCGTCCGGAGATCATGGCAGCGATCAAGGAGGTCAAAGCTGGTTCGACGCGGTTGGGTGTGGCGGAACACGAGTTGTTACCTGTGCTGAATCTGGTAACACAGGGATACCTAAGTGGTTTGGAAGGCGATAGCGATTTTGGACAGGCATTCACCAATCAATTCTCTCAGGGGCGTCCCAGTTATTCCGTCGGCCTTCAGTACGAATTTCCCGTTGGCAACCGCTTGGCCCGGGCACGAATGTGTCGACGACGAATTGAGATGCGTCAAATTCAATCGCAGTACGAACAAGCATTGGCTTCGATAGAAACGGAAGTCGACATCGCCGTGCGTGAACTGACAACGTCGTACCAGGAAATCGCCGCACGAAAACGTGCCTTGGTTGCCGCCGAAGCTGAAGCTGAAACGATCAAAGTACGTTGGCAACGAATGATCGACGGTTCTGGCCAATCTGGTTTGAATTTGGAATCGTTGTTGCGGGCCCAAGAACGCGTCACCAATGCCGAACGTGAATACGTGACATCGGTACTAACTTACAACTTAGCCATGATCAACCTAAGAAAGGCCAACGGCACACTTTTGATTGCCGAAAACGTCTCCATTGGTCGCACTGGACACAACTGTTCCGGCGACGACTTAATTGTCTCCAAGGGGCAACCAGCGAGCTCGATGGAAAACGTATCGACACAGAGTTACGCATCGGAATCTCAACTTCCGGAAAATTATGAAGTCACTCCTGTCATCGAGAACACAGACGGTTTCATCATTGACTATCAAACAACCTCACCCCAGTCTGTCGAAGGAAGCTTCGATCCCGTCGTCAGCCCAATCGCCAGTCCTGTCGAAAGTGCTCCTGTAGTGTCGGAATCGACGATGCCGGGGTTCATTCCCAGTAATCAATCCGCACCAGAAGGTTCTGGTGGTGGCGACTTTATTGTCGAAGACGCTCAGCCAGCGGCATCTCAATAGGACGCGCGCTGTTCTTTTTCTTTCCGACCGTAGCCGATTCCGGCGAATCCTAAAAGTGTGAGCCTTCATGCACAATCTCGAAATTAAGTGCTTGGCCTTGCTACTGCTCAGTTGCACCATCTGCAACGCTCAGCATGCTGAGAGCCAAGCAATCGTGACCAAGAGTTTCACCGAACCGATCGAACAATCAGTCGTTGCCAGCAGCGAAGGCGGAGTAATTGTCGAAGCCTTCATTGAAGAAGGCGACGCCGTCTCTGTCGGACAGTCGTTAGCCGTGCTGGACAACGAAGTCTTGGTGCAAGCTGAAAAGATCGCGGTGGCGCGATCAGAATCGACCGCCGCTCGCGAAGCGGCCGCATCGCGAGTTGAATTGTTGAAGGCACAGAAGGAAACCATCGAATCTTTGATTGATGGTGGACACGTCAACAACTACGAGGTGCAGCAAAAACATATCGAATACGTCAATGCGATGGCGGAACTTAAGGCCGCCGACGATGAGCTTCGGCTTAGTAAAATCGAGGTCGACCGCAGCCGCGCTCAATTGAATCGAAGGACGATCACTAGCCCCATCAATGGTTTCGTCACCATGATTCACAAACAGTTGGGCGAACATGTTTCTACGACCGAACCGCAATACGCAACGATTGTCAGAATTGACGAACTGAAGGTACGGTTTTATTTGGATGCGGCCACGCTTGATCGCGTGCAACCAGGCAGCGAAGTCGAAGTTTTAGTGGGTGATAGTCTTACTTCAAAAAAAGCGTTCGTAAAATTCGTTTCACCGGTGATTGACCCCGACAGCGGCACAGGGCGAGTCGAAGTCGTGATTGACAACAAAGATCTTCAAATCCGCAGCGGTGCCGCTTGTCTTTGGCACAATCACGACGCGCTGGAAGACAAACCCGAGCGACGGGCAAACTTCAACCTCAATCTCCTACAGGTTCGTTAGTTCTGTGGCATCAACCTTGTATCAGGCAATTCCTTTTTTGGGCAAATCCTTGTATCAGGCCGTCATGACTCCCGACACTATCGCAATCCTGTTAAAGACAGCAAAAAATGAAGACGTCAAACAGCACAACAACTTCAAAATTGACGAACTTGGCCAGCCCCCCACCAACGTCGGCCGGTCCTATTGCCAGTGGGAAGACTCATTCAAGCGCTGGCGTAAAAGCCCCGCACATCGACGCCCGGCAATTCACACAGAAGTCAAATAGTCTCGGCAACGGTTCCACGCTCGACGAAGACCTGCTTCGGATAATCACCAGCAACGTCGACGACAGCACAGCCAATCGCGCGTTGAGGACGATCGCCATCAAAGCCGCCCAGGCCGTTGGTGCGGCTCATGTGTTGCGAGAAAATGAACTGTGGACTCTGACCCCCGATCGCGTGACCGGACGAGTGCCTACCAGCGACGCGCTGGTGCAGGAGTGCGGAGACCAACTCCACGAATTCTTAGAATCCGAAAGCCCCAGTGTTCTACAGTTGGAGTGCCTTAGAGGCTTGCCGACGGTGTTTTTCTCTGTGAGAGGCGCGAAACAACCCGAACTGTTCATGGTGACGTTGAAGGACAGCACTGATCTCACTTCGACATTCGCAAAACTGAAAAAGGTTGTCTCCGCGCTGCAGTTGCTTCGCAGAAATTCCACCTTTAACAGTTCAATGTGGCAGCTAAATTCGTTAGCCGCCATCATGGAACTGGTCTCAAAGATCGAAAAAAGCGATACGGTGAAATCAGCTTGCGAGATGACTTGTAATGAACTGGTCAGTCTCTTGGGCTGTGAAAGTGTGGCGATCGGGCTGTTTAAGAAGCGTAAACTCAAACTCCGCGCCATCTCCGGCATCGCAAAAATTGATCGTGCCTCGCGGACTTGCCAGGACTATCAACAGGCGCTCTACGAATCAGTCGTACGCGACCAACAGGGAACCTACCCGGCACACGACACCGACAATGGTCATCTTCTATTGGCTCATAAACAGCTGGTTTCGACAGTTCAAAGTCAGTCCGCTATCAGCCAACCCTTAGCCAACGAAGAAGAGGACGATGCGATTGGCAGTTGGGTCTTCACCGGTTCACAGTCCCAGCTTGCATCAGAAAATTTTGCTCGATTCATTGACACCGCAACGCCACACATTTCCGGCGCGCTTGATTTGCTCCGCCGGGCCGAAAAAAGTCGCTGGAAGCGAATGTGGTCTCTGTTCACCCGTAAAACCAAGCTCTTCACGCGGTTGATGATTCCAATTTCCATCGTCGCCTTTTTTCTGTTGATGCAAGTGCCAATCACTTACAAGGTTCGTTGCAACTGTACTGTGGAACCCGTCCTGCGACGTTTTGCGGTTGCCGCGTTTGATGGCTTGGTTGAATCCGGGTTCGTTGAACCGGGTGATCTGGTGGAAAAGGACCAAGTGTTGGCTGAAATTGACGGACGCACGATTCGCTGGGAACTGTTGGGCGTATCGTCAGAACGTAAGCAATCCCTTCGTCAGCGCGAGATTGAATTGGCCGATCGGAATATTCCCAAAACGCTGTTGGCGGAACTGGAGAACCGACGACTGACGGCTGAAGAGGAGGTACTGAAGTACAAACAGGATCATCTAAAAATTCGCAGCCCAATCTCCGGCGTCGTGCTCAGCGGTTCGCTGGAAAGAGCCGAAGCAGCGTCGGTAAAAACGGGACAGGTCCTTTTTGAGATCGGTCCGCTGGATCCCGTGAAGATTGAGATCGCGATTCCTGCCGATGACGCTTCGCAGGTGAAGAAAGGCCACCCGGTTACCGTTTGGATCGAAGGCCAAGAAGATCGTCCTCTGGAATCGGTCATCGAACGCATCCATCCACGTTCGGAGACTCGGGATGCCCTGAACATATTTGTTGCGGAACTAAAGTTTGAAAACCCTGACGAGATGTTGCGCCCCGGGATGAAAGGGGTCGTTCGCATCGACGCCGAAAAGCGATCGCTGGGATGGTCGCTGTTTCACAAACCGATCAATTATCTGAGGTCGCGGCTGACGTGGTGGTAGAGGCGGCTGATGAACTGAACCCTTGGACGCCAGCCGAATGGACTTACTTTTGATTTACTAAGCTCAAAAGACGATTTTGAGGCACGATCCATTATCAGTTTAACGGCAAGTCGGAAGGCGACAGCGTTTTGCACCGCCAAACACGGTCGCCTTCCGGCTTGTCGTTAAACCGTTCAAACAAGCGTACACCTACAGACGACTCTTTTCGAAACAAAACGAACCATGCTCGCCAACGAACAAACTTTTCAATTCGGCCAAGCGAAACTTAAGGCGCGCGAAAGCCTCCGGTTCACGATGCGTCAAACAGGCGATGACGTAACCTACCTAGTTGAAAACGAGGCTACCGCAAAGTTCTTTCAAATCGGATTGCCGCAGTACACCTTTTTGTCTCTGCTTGACGGCCATCGAACGGTCAGCCAAGCCCTTATGCAAACCGCTACGATTCTGCGGATCAATGCGCTCGACGAACAAGAAGCCGCCAACCTCTGCAAATGGGCGATTGAATCGGGATTGGTCGAATCGGAGAAATCGCGGAACGTCTCGCGCAAGGAACTCGCCGAAGATGTTGCCATGCGTCAATCGACCTCTCTGCTGAATCCGATCATGCTGAGAATGCCGCTGTTCAACCCGGACAGCCTGATCGAAACAATGACGCGCTACTTTGGTTGGTTGGTCAGCTCTGGCGGTGCGATGTTGTGGATCATTGTCGTCGTGGCGGGTTTTTTCCAACTGCTGAAGAACTGGGACTCGTTTGTTCTCAATCGAATCGACAGTTTTTCCCCCAACGACCTATTGTGGTTTGCCGTTGCGTGGTTGGTGCTGAAACTGGTCCACGAATCAGCTCACGGCATCGCATGCAAAAAGTTCGGCGGACAAGTCCATTCGTGCGGAATGTTATTGCTGCTGCTGATTCCGTTGCCGTATGTCGACGTTACCAGTTCCTGGCGATTCATCAACAAATGGCACCGTATTGTGGTCGCCGCGGCGGGGATGCTGGTTGAGGTCTTTATTGCTGCGATTGCTTGTATGATTTGGGTTGCTGCCGAACCTGGGCCGCTGAAATATCATGCAGGCAACGTCATTATTACTGCGACACTTCACACGTTGATCTTCAATGCCAATCCGCTGATGAAGTTCGACGGCTACTACATGTTGTCCGACTTCCTTGAGATCCCCAACCTTGCCACACGTGGACGCGGTTACCTGAAATCCTTCTTCAAATGGGCGTATTTCGGCAACAAACCCAAACCCATCTCCGACGTAGGAATGCGTGGAGTGATTGTCAAAGCGTATGGCTTTCTGGCAATGGCTTGGTTCTTCTCAATCTCGTTGGGATTGTCTCTGGCAGCGTCCAGCATGTTTGAAGGGTTTGGATTATTGATCGCCGTGGTGGGTATGGTCCTGTGGTTTGGGATCCCCATCATCAAATGCACGAAGTTCGTGGTTATGGGAAGCGAAACGGAGAGCCCCAACCGAATCTGGTTTGCAACGGCGATGTCGGTTACCTGTCTGTTGCTGGGCGCGTTTCTGTTTGCTTGCCCGAGCCCATCTGTTGTGTCCGCGCCGATCGTGATTGATTTTGAAGATCTGTCCATCGTACGGGCCGAGGCTGCGGGATTTGCCAAAACGATTCACGTCGTCGATGGGCAAAGTGTAGAAGCCGGCCAGTTGTTGGTCTCCATGGAAAACCGGGAGCTTGCTTCGGAACTCGAGTCGCTGCGGGTGGACGTTGAAATCGGCGAACTTCGTTGCAAAACGTTTCATAAGACAGGCGACATCGCGTCCTTGAAATTGGAACTGTCATCTCTGGAGTCCATGTATGACCGTGTCGAGGAACTGACGACCTTGGTTGGGAAACTGAAGATCGTCGCTCCGCAATCTGGCGTCGTCATGGCCAGCGACCTCAGCGGAAAAGAGAACACGTATCTCACACCCGGCGATGAAGTGCTTTCCATTGGCATGACAGATCAACTGCAAGCGGTAGCGCTAACGCGTCAGCAAGATGTTGAATGGATCAAGCAAACGCAGGCCGAGGACGTGCAGTTGTTTGTCTGGGGACAGGATGACCAATCACTGGCACCGGGCAAGATCAAACGAATTTTCCCTCGGGCTCGTGATGATTTCCCTCACGAAGCTTTTGCAGCGTCCAATGGCGGACCATTGGCGGTGGTTCCGCGCGGGCAAGTGGAAAGCAGTTCGGATTCGAAAGAGGAAGAGCAATCGCTGATGCTGACCGAACCGCGTGTTCAGGTCGAAATCACACTCAGCGCCGAAGATCGGCAACGATTGCTACCAGGGCAAAGCGGTACGATGCTAATCCGCAGCCGCGAAGAAAAGATGGGACCATATCTAGCTTCAAATTTCCTGCGCTTCATCCGCAAGAATTCATTCCGCAGCCACGGTCTGTAAAGCGGCCTGTTCGTCATACCGCCTTCAGGAGGAACGCGAATCCGGACTTGTGCGTGGTTTAGAAAATGGATGACCGCTCGTTCCGGCTCGGTGACCGTCGACCTTATTTTAATTGGTTTTCATGCAACAATTCGGCCTGCGATATCTGCTCACATGTGTCTCGCTGATAGCAGTTTGTTTAGCTTTTGCTACTCTCCCTAATTTCTCGCCAGGTCGAAACGAGGGTGAATCGGGTGTGCCTTACTCGCACATAATCAACTTGAGGCCATTCGTCGCTTTTGGCAATGCGGCAGAAACGATCGTGCGAGTTGACGAGCTATACTCTCTTTTCCAATCAACACTGGAATCAAATGATTGAAAAATCCGCCGATGCGAAACTATACGAACAGGCAGACCTGCTTCTAGATGGCTTTCGAGATTCAGTACGAGATGCGCAAGAACATGCGCAGCATGCTGGTGTTGAGTATGCGTTTGTCGTCAACGGTCGGCGGTACCTTGCCTTTCCAAATGGAGACATCAAACGGCATGCCCCGGACAACGGCGAATGATAATGTGATGTACGCGAAGCAATCTTAGCCCCTTCGGTCGGCTGGAAGCGGCAACAACTTACCGACGGGGAACGATTAAAGGCACGCGGTACCTTCTGTCTTCCTGTGACACCCACGAAGCCGCAGTGGCACCGGACAGGCATAAGGCTCCTGGAGCGAATGGCACTGTCACGGTTTTTGCTTAGAGCAAGAAAAGGGGACGCAACTCATTGTTGAGAACGAACATCAGATGCCTGAAACATCGAATGAAACACCTGCACCAAGAGCGAGTTCGTGGCGAGACTTTGCTGCACTTTTCGCTTCGCTGGCTTTCTTAATTTGTGTGTCAGCGTTTCTACTTTCACGCATTCCGTCCTTCGCCGATTTAGGAACGTCGATTTCGGAAGATGATTTCAAGACGAATATTGAACAAATCGAATTTATCAATCGGCATCTGCCAGAACCGTTGCCAACACAATCACAGGTGAAGAAAATTAGATACGAAGCATGGCAAGACTGGAATTTGGAATCAGTGGTGGAATTGCCGACTGATGCTGGTCGCAAATATATCACTAAAATTCGCGGCCTAGAAATTTCAGATCAGGATCCCGACGAAAACACTGCTCGGTTTGAACTAAGCGGGAATTCACTATTTGCGGGCAACCTGATCTTTGATGTCGAATCCGGCATACTTAGGATTGAGTGTTTCAGCTGGTAAAGCTCCGACATCTACGCAGCCTTTTCTTGAGCCAATGGAACGACTAAAGTTCTTCCACCCCGAATTGCATGTACTGCTATTGTTTCTATCAAAGACAACAATAGAATTACTGCCGCAAAAAAACATGTCTAGTTTTGCAGGATGCCCAATGCTACTCGGCGGTCAGAACACTTAGCCGCCGTATCCTTCTTGCCGTTGATGCAACACCGCTAAAACGAAAACGGTTTGATCCTTAATCGTGAAGATGACACGGTGAGTTGCTTTTCGGCCGATGCCGAAATAGAGCTGGCGAAGCTCGCCTCAATACATATCCTACTCCCGTGCGACAGCACAACGGCGAGGCATTTTGCTTAGAGAGTTGATAGCAGGATAGATGGAGTCGTACCATTGGGCCGCTTAATCCGGATCGCGATTTTCTCGCCACCAAGAAAAGTTTCGCTGAATGTCGTCTTCAGCTGGAGCGGTGATGCGGACTTCAAACATTAGACACGAGGAGCCAAACCATTCTTCTGGCGGAATTCGCGATCGAATTCATCGAATGGACGATGCTGACCTGCTTCGAGAGCATTGATACCTTTTTGGACAGCCAGACGTTCGGCATCCCGTTCTATCAGGTTTTGAATGTAGAGTTCCACTGTGGCAAACCCAGCCGAAACGGCTTGGGACTGAACAGTAGCGTCATCGAATTGATTTAGTTCCATGTCTTTCTCCTGCTCCCATTATAGCAGCCAAGCGTGCTCGAGGTCAAAGTATCAACTTGGCTTCGCCTAGATCTCTCTCGCCTGAGACCTAGACATTCAATCAAGCAAGAAAGCGTTGCCAGAACGATTGATTTGTTGCGGGATGGATTGATGTACTGAACAAGGCACAGCGCAGTGCCGTATCTGCCGCACTTGCACTAATCGCTGATCACCCCAACTTCATCGGCGATGCCATCGAGATCGACCGCGCGATCAAGCGGCTGAATGGGGCTTCAGCTGCGGGTGTCTATAATTTCCTCTGGGCTGGCTCAAGCCGATCTACTGACGGATTCGCTGAGCTCGATCGGTCAGCTTTTTCGAGCGGGCTGATGCGGTGATGGAGCTGCCAGAAGAACTTGGCCCCATCGAAGCCAATCTGCTGGCCATCGGTGAAGAAGCCGTGCATGAGGCACAACCGCAGCCGCCTTCTTGAACGCCGGCAGGGATGACTTCACTGTAATCGCCGACGACGTGTTCGGTGGTGGTGTAACCGCCGACATCGCAGACGCCGCCGCAGGATACATCTCCGCATCCGCAAGTTGCAGAACTTTCGATGCCGGAGCAATCTCTTTTTCCGTATAGTCCGCTCAATAAACATCGACCGCGCTGGCGGCAGAAAGGCCGCGCTTTGACCGCACCGCCAACGAACTGGTCGTCGCAGCAAGGATCGTTACAATCCGGAGGGGTGCTAATCCATTCGCCGATATAGGCTTCGCCGCAGCCGCTTCCGCAGATCATGCCACGACGTGCGTTTCGCAACGCACTCAACGGCCCGCCACGCAAAGCTCCGCAGGAACCATTGCCGCAACCGCAGGAACTGACACTGGCAGATCCGCAGTCACCGCACCCGACGCCGCAACCGATACCACAGCCTCGAGGACCGCAACAACCACTGGTCGCCATCGCCATGACGCCTAAAACTAAAAATGCAAAACGAACCATCTTTTGCTCCGCCGGTGATACCGCTGGTTAGTCTAAAATCGCAGACGCCTTTTCCGGAGATTCGGTCGCGCGTCCACAGACAAAAGCTGAAGGAACCCTCCAACTAGGTTTTTCATCGTCAAAAGACTCAGCCCAATCAAACCAAAACGCAAAAACGACAAACTTTCATTTAATTACCTAATCAAATCGTCATGATAGCATTCTCCAATTTCCTTCGACCGATTCTTCCTAACCCAACTTTATCGAAGTCCAAGCCGCTGGCGAAACTGCCGTCGTGCATGTGGATGATTGCAGCGCTGGCATTTTTACTGCTATCAGGCTGCACAGACGAAAATCGTCAAAAAATCGTTGGAAGCTGGACGATGATAAAAGCCGATAGACTTGCTCAACGGGTCAATGTCGATCCGGAGTCTGCGGAGAACGGGCAGATCGAGGAAGCGAAATCGAACCCAGCTGAACCGGTGTCCGAGGAAGCGGATCTTCCCATGATGACGTTGGATTTTCGCAGCAGTGGTCAGTTGGTCACGACGACAAAACTGGGCAAGATCGACAGTGAGAAAATGGGCCGTTGGCGGATGATCAAATTCGATCCGCCTTCGACAATGACCATTGAATGCTACCTGGATCAACAGAGTGACCAAAGTCGCCAGCTGGAGGTGACGTGGATCGACGATGAAACGATTCGCATGACGCCTCCGAATATGTCTGGCCAAAAGATGAAATTGAACTTTAAGAAACAATAGCGCTCCGACGCGCTGATAAAGGATTCCGCAATGCTTGCTTGCTCGAAATTTCCCAAACTCCTGCAGACCGCGGTCTGCGTTGCATTGGTCGCTGTCGTCTGTGTTGGCTGCGGAAAACCGAAACAGGACCCTGCCAATCAAACGCCCGCCCAAGCACCCGCCGATGGGCCTGAATCTAACGAGACGGGAGCCATTGAATTTCGTTCCACCGAACAAGCCCAACAGGTGCTGGCCGGTTTGTGGCTGGGCCAAGCGGTCATCAACGAAGATACGCTGAAGGATCTGCTGTCGGGGATGACCGAACCAGAGCAGCAGGCGTTGGTCAAAGAATCGCAAACGTTTGCTTCGACTCAAATGGCAATGGAATTTTCGGGCGACGGCAGCATGGAAACCGCGGTGGAGATAACGCCTGTCGGCGCTCAACCGATCCAAGGCCAAACTTTCGCGCGCTGGAACGTCGTTAAGGCTCAAGGCAATCAAGTCATCGTCGAAACCACACAGCAAAACGAAAACGGCGAAGCGGTCTCGACACAAACGGTTTACACCGTTTCAGCCGATGGCAACCGGATCGTCATGCAAGCCAATGTGGCAAGTCCGTTGGCTCAATGCGAGCCAATGATTTACCTTGACCGTCAAGTCGATGAGCGGTTTGCCAACGCTCCTGACGCACCCAATGGGAACGTGATTCGCTGATCGGCAATTTGTGCTGCGAAGCGGTTTTGGATTAGAGCTCCCTCGCCCCGCAGTACTCGTTGCCTCGTCCACTACCGGCAGGCGGCGCTAGGGCTGCAGGCATTTGGCTTGGCCTTCGTTCGTCATCAAGCGAATGTCAGAAATACTGACCGATGCTTTACCCGAACTGTGGATCACGACCGGCGAAGTCACCGACTTGAGATTTTCGGCGTCACAAAAACACGATAGCTTCACCGACAATTCTTTCCACTGACCGATTTCGGCGTCGACAACTTCACTGGCGAGTGACTGTCGTCCGAGGCCACCTTCGGGACCGTCCATTGCGAGGCTTAGATCACCCTCCGGTTTTTCGTTGATTCGATATCGCATGTACAACGCCATATCTCCGGTCGATTGTCGCGAAAGATCAACCGCCGATGACGAGATCAGAAACGAAGATGGGCCCGAAAAATTTAGCGTCTTAATATCTTCTTGCGCCGCATCGTCTTCGGAAATCAACTCGAGAACTTTGTTCGGTGAACTCCCCTTGGTATCTTCGACCAAGGACGACGAAACACCGTCGGCCAAGTAGATCCGCCACGGCGCTACAGCTTTGCCGGCTGCGAAGAAGTTTTCCACGTTGGCTGCAATGTAATCGTCACCAGGATCTTCAGATAGCAACGGCAATTCCGTTTTGTCGGCGTACGTCAATCCAAACCCGTACTCAAACAGTGGATCGTAATCGCGACTGCCCACGTTCAAAGGAGTTTGGTTTGGCAGTTTTGGCCATGAATAGGACAGCTTGCCTTTGAAATCGTTTTGCACGCTGCCATCGGCGGATCTGAGAATAACATCGGCGATGCCAACACCCTCGGATCCCGGCAACCAAGCCGCCACAAAAGCGTCGCAGGCATTGAGTTCGCGATTGACCCACATCGGTCGTCCGCTGATGAATACGGCGACCGTTGGGATACCGGCGTCTTTGAATTTCTTCAACAGTCTGTAATCGGTATCGTCGGTTGGACTGTACGCCAACGTTTCGACGTCGCCCTGAAATTCGGCGTAGGGATCTTCGCCGAACACGACAACCGCAACATCAACTTCGGCGTCTGATTCCCCATCGACAGCCAACACCGCTTTGCCGCCTGCTGCTTCGACCTGTTGCTTAATACCATCGTACACCGATGATCCGCCGGGAAAGTCCTCTTTCGTATTACCCGTTCCCTGCCACGTCAACGACCATCCACCACTTTGCTTGCCGATATCATCCGCACCGTCGCCGGCGACCAAAATCGTTGACGATGGTGAGAGCGGCAAACAACCGCCATTGTTCTTTAGCAGCACCAATGACTCCCGCACCGCTTGCCGCGCGACGGCGCGGTGTTCGGGTTTGCCCAGCAGTTCGAATTGACCGGCGTAGGCGCGGGTAGAAGGCAGTCCGGCGTCCATCAAACCTGATCGAATTTTGACTCGCAGAATCCGTCGGACGGCATCGTTGAGTCGATCCATGTCGACATCACCGTTTTCGGCTTGTTTCAAGGTCGTTTCGAACAACCCCTTCCAACTGCCGGCCGCCATGTACATATCCAACCCCGCATGCAGCGCAGCCAAGCTGTCGGTGTTGCTGCTTCCGGGCAATTGTCCGTGACCTTCCCAGTCTCCGACAACGAAGCCATCAAAATTCATGCGGCCTTTTAAAACGTCGGTTAACAGACCTTTGTGTCCATGTAGTTTTTTTCCTTGCCAACTGGAAAAAGAGGCCATCACGCACTGCACTCCGGCTTCGATGGCAACAGGATAGGGTGCCGCTTGCAGCGTCATCAGATCGTATTCGGACATTTTATTGTCGCCTTGATCCTTACCGCCGAAGGTTCCTCCGTCACCGCAAAAATGTTTCGCAGTTGAAATCACGTGCTGACCTTTGAGGAAGTCCGTTGATCCGGGTTCGCCTTGAATCCCTTTGACCAATTCGGCAACGTAGCTGACGGTCACCTCGGGCGCTTCGGAATAGCCTTCATAAGTTCGGCCCCAACGGTCGTCGCGCACGATCGCTACCGTCGGCGCGAAAGTCCATTCCAAACCTGTCACGCGTGTCTCCAGCGCCGTGATCGCACCGATCTTTCCCAGCAACGCCGGATTACGAGCACAACCGAGCCCGATGTTGTGAGGAAAAAATGTGGCACCGGGAATATTGTTGTGTCCGTGGACGGCGTCGGTTCCCCAAAGCATCGGAATAAAGGGCCCGCCGCCAAGATCGCATTCCTTGGTCGCTTTGTAGTACTCATCGGCCAACGCCAACCACTTTTCTGGCCCGGACCGATTGTCGCCGCCGGGTGCCGAGTTGCCGCCGTTGAGAATCGACCCCAGCGGATACTTCTTTACATCTTCAGGAGTGACCGATCCGATGTCGCCTTGAATAATTTGCCCAACCTTCTGTCGAAGCGTCATTTTCTCCAGCAGGCCATCGATGCGTTTCTCAAGCTCCGGATCAACCGCGATGGGGCCTCGCGTCTGAGGCCAGATTTCGGGATTGATTTCACCGGCGGGTGAAAGTGCGTCCGCGGTCGCCGGCGGAGCCTGAGCCACCGTTTGCGACTGAACGTAACTTAAAGAACTATGAATAGCCTGGACAATGAGCATTGCCAGCACAAATTTAAAACGCATCAAACACTCCGAAATACAATAGCTATGAAAGCGGTTTCCATCCTAATAGTTGTCGAAACCACCGCAACACGTTAGTCGTATTCTACAGCTGATATTGCGAAAGAAACCCCGCCCGAAGCCGCTTAATCTGAGATACCGCGCAATATTGCCCGTCGTAAGGAAATTACGCCAAAATTGAGTGCCGTTGAGCCTCCTATTGACGACACAACCAGCTCACCAGAACGGGATCTGTGGTACCCAAAAAAGGCGCTTTCGTCGACCGTTTTGCTCAACTTTAAGCAAAACGGCAATAGCATAAGGAGCGGGCAGTGATGCAACAAACGCTCGATCGCGCGTGCGAACACGTCAGCCGGCGATCAACAACCCAACTTAAGAGCAATTGGGGTGGAGGTAGTGAATGAGGCAACGTGTCCTGCCACTCCTTTACCTTTTGGCTTACCCATTAGCGCACGGTTTCATGCAGCTGCAGGATTGGTGGCCTCATCCACTACCAAAAAATTAAGAAGCAACGCTGCACTACGCTTATTTCTTCGCGTAGCTTGCTTTGGCTGGGGAAACTTCACCCATCGAGGCTCCGCTGACTCGAGCGAATCGCTCTTTGCTGCCATTGTCCAAGTAACGGTATCCGATGCGTGTTGGCTTGCTTGTCTTGGGACAAATCGCCATCACTTTGCACGAACGGATCGGCATTTCCTTGTGCAGACGGCCGCCCTGTGGGTTCCGCTGGCTGGGTTTAACGTGGCGGTAGACCATGTTCACGCCTTCAACCAACAGCATATCAGTCTTGTGGTTGACCGAAATCACTTTTCCGGTGACGGACTTATCGCGTCCGCTAATAACTTGAATTGTATCGCCAGTATGAATTTTCATTGTTTTTCCTCGGTTTTTGGAACCGCGAAATATGTTCCATGGGCCCAAAACTGTCAAGTGGGAAATTGGGCTGCAGACGGATTCGAATGATACTGTGGAAAAATCACCTCTCTGCCCGCTATCACACATCCTTTGACGGGCAATTTGGTCGATGGTTTGCCCAATATTATTACCTTGGGGATTTTACCTCGAAGACTACGCCTCTATGACTTTGCCTCTGCCGTCGATTCGCGGACGGTTACCTCGGCAGGAAGTTCGGGCAAGGAATAGGGTTTCTTATTGATCATGGCGATGATCGCAGTCGCTGCAGCAACACCCATTTCAAAAGCAGGCTGTCGTACGGTCGTCAGGGGCGGCACCGTAAACGAAACCTCGGCTTGATCGTCGAACCCAATCACCGAAACATCCTCGGGCACGGTCAGCGAATGTCGATGCAGCGCTAGTTTGGCTCCCATCGCGCAAATGTCGTTGGCGGCGAAGACGGCCGTGAATTTCTTTCCCTTTTCCAGCAGGTTCTTCGCGGCATCATATCCCGACTGGCCGTCGAATTGGCCTTGGCAAATCAGTTCCGGGTCGATCGGGATTTCAGACTCTGCCAGCGCCCGTTTGTAGCCTTCCAACCGATTGATCGCGTCGAGGTGATTGTGAATTCCTGTCACGTGAACAATCGCACGGTGGCCAAGTTCGATCAAATACTTGGTCGCGTTGTAACCGGCCAATTCATTGTCGACGCACATGCACTGTTGGGTTGCGGTTTCTAATTTCATCCCGACAACAAACGTGGGAACGCGCGTGTTAATCTCCATCAACTTTTTTTCGGAGAGCATGCCACCGATAAAGATCAAACCATCAATTCTTCGGTCCAGAAAATTCTCTACCGCTTGATCAGCAATACTGGGGTCGTCATTGCTATCGGCGAACATCGGCCAATAACCGGACCCGGTAAAATGGCTGATGATGCCTTCGGAGATGGTGTCGTAGAAAGGACTTCCAAGATGTTGCGAAAGCACGCCAATCGTTTTTGATTGGCCTCCCGCCAACGAACGCGCGAACACGTTGGGCTTGAAGTCAAGCTCCTTCATCGCGGCTTCGACTGCCGCACGTTTATCTTCGTGGACCGGCGTGGTGTCGTTAAGAACGCGCGAAACTGTACTCTTGGAGACGTTGGCCAGTTTTGCGATGTCGTCGATCGTTGCTTTTTTTGAGTTCAATTGATTTCCCAAGCCGCCTGTTTGTAACAGCTGATTTCAGTTGTTTTGGCGTATCGCCAGTTTCTGTACAATTTGCTGCGGAATATTAGCATATTCTTGATAGATCTGTTAACGCTTGTTCAGATCATACTTTCGTTCTATCGAAATAGATTCAGGGACTTTCCACTCAATGCTATATAACACCTGCAGCCCTTACGTTATGAGCGAGGATCAAAATTGAAACCGATTTCACCCCGTTTGATTTTCAATTCCCCGTGCGTGTAACGTGCCAGAATCTTAATGAACAACCCGTCAATCCATTCGCTGCCGGCACGTCTGCGAAGCCGGAATCACATCACCGTTTGTCCGTGGCCGTACGCGCTTCAGATTCTCAGTTCGTTGGCCAGTGGTGGGCCTTTGGCGGTGTTGATGTTTGCTGCCTTCGCAGACATCGCAGACTATTCCCAATGGAAAACGAACCGTCGAGCAACCGGGCTGATCTTCGCCGCGGCCACCTTTTCGCAAAAGATCGGCAGCGCGATCGGAGGAGCCATTCCCGGATGGTGCCTGGGCAGCTACGGCTTTGTCAGCCCTGTCGACGGAATCAACCAACAGCAATCGCCCGAGACGATCCAAGGTATCATTACGATGATGAGCATTCTTCCTGCGGTCGCATTGGCCGCGGCGGGGTTCGTCATTCTGCTGTACCCATTGAACCGGCGACGACTGGCAGAAATACAAACGGATCTGAATGCACGTAAACTATCGGAGACCAGTTCGCCTCCCTAAATGGACTTCTGCCTACATGGATGCTGTTACGGCCACCTAACTTTTTGCTTGAAAACAAACTGATGAAATCTATCGCACTTTCCTTTTTCTACCGCATCCTCTGCTGCATGCTGTTGTCGATTTGCTCCTCTACAACGGCGCATGCCCAAACTGGCGAACTGTTGGCGGTGTTTATCGAACCCGGCGGCAGCGCGATTGAAACGATGGGCGGGTATCGAATTGCGATAGAACCCGGCAATGATTCCAAGATCAAAATCGGTGAACTGAGCGACCTGAAATCCTCCAAGTTCCAACCCGCGCACGTTTTGAACTACGATCCAGAAAAGGAACTCAATCACTGGACGCTCAATCGCCAACCCAATCAGTTGAAATCAGAATGCAAACCGGGACTGGTCTCTGAGCGTTTAAGCCTCAACAAACTGCTTATCTACCAACGGGTTTTCGGTGACAAGAATCATCCAACCACATGGATTGAAACCGATGGTGTCACGGTGTGTGATCTGGGCATCAACAAAATTGCTGATGTACTGAAAACAAACACGATGACTTGCGATGTCGTCATCGCCACGGGCTGCTCTGACGCAAACCCAGACGCTCTGAACCTGCTCAGCGCCCAGATGAAACCGCGATACGTGCTCTTGGCCGGCGGTAACGACGCCGTAGATGACGAAACGGTGACTAAGATCACCGACCGAAATTTCATCGCCGTTTCAGGGACCAAGAGAAACAGCGAGGATAAAGTGGAGACCAAGTGGATAAAAATTTCTGACCAAACTTGGGCGATGACCAACTCAGAACTAAGCAAACTATTCGATCGAAAAGAAGCGTCATCCGCCAACTCGCGCGCTGTTTTCGCTCCTCTTTCTGCCACGCAGATAAATTTTGTTCCCGGCGACGGTTCGCACACGCCGCGCTGGAATACCGAACACATGATGGGACGCGAACTGCTTTTCTTTTCGCAGATCTATCACAGCATCGACCCGGAGATTCCGGTGATGAACTTAAACCCAAAACAGATGCCCAAAGATTATGTAGCGGCCCATCCAGATTGGTCAGGCCAAGAAGAAGCGCTTTTAACCTTGCAGGTCGAAGCCTTTTCACGCCGGTTCGCCTATTACCTAAAAGATCTTCCTTTGGACAAAAAAGCCAAGGGCAGCAAAATGTGGTCGCCGCGCGGTTTGCTAGAGCAAATGGAACGTCACTACAAACAACATACCGACAACGTGAAGAAGAAAATGGAGCTGGAGAACTGGCCAAAGAACGAGTAAGCCCGGTTCCTACCGGCCGCTGATGCTGAACCCTGCCCAAAAGAATGGATGCGCTGCACCGTTGTCTTTTCGGCGCGACTTGATTCGTTTGATCTGAGCCGACCTCAGGGCGTCGTCTCCGTTTTGACCGTCGGCCAGTGCGTCGGAAAAACGACCGACTTGGGCCGAACCCATTGTTTGACCACGCTCAAGTTTGTTTATCGCGTTTCAATTTCGATCGTATGTTTATCAATCTTTAATTCCATTGATGGATGAACCACGCAATCATTAACGTTTTTGCCTGAAAGAAGGACTCCGGCGGTAAACGGTTCACCGCTGGGGTACAAAGTGATCGTCTCCCGTCCTATGCGCGGGCGAATTTCGATACCTTCTTCTCTTCTAGATGGAAACTCAAACGTGTCCCCAGTTGCCAATTCAATCTAACCGCCGGGAAGGCAATCCTTTTCACCGTCGACGGTGGTGCCGAAGACTTCGATGAATTGTTTGTGCTTGGATCGGTTGTCTACAAAGACTCGCATCCGGTCGCCAGATTCGAAAAAGTTATTGGCTTTATTGGTTCGCAAATTTATGTCATTTGGATGCTGGCCCGAGGAATATTTGGCCAGCAAATTACCGTCGATCGGCGGCACTGAGATCCCCAACCCCAGCGCATCAACGGCGGTGGCAAAATTGGCTTCTAAGGCGTCTCTGCGGATCACGCCGCCGGCTGAAAGAGGAGCCAGCCCCAGTTGAATTAGCCCTTTGGATTTACAAAGCGTCGACCACCGGACGGACGACGTCGTTGAATTCCTTGATGCCGCGACTGTGACAGCGGATGCAACCCAGTCCGTTTCGCACCACATGGTCCGACGCAAATTTACCCGCGATTGAAATCGAGTAGTAGGTGTTAGGAGTAGTCTGCAAATCGCAAACGTTTTGTGCCGTAGGCGTTTGCTTTTGTGACAGCAGCCGGGTTGAGCTTTCAATCCGGCTGTTTTTTTGTGCGTAACGCGGTTGGAGGCTCGCGTGGGGGTGCTTTAGATTTCATTAGATTGATTTCAACGGTTTGAATTGTGATCTTTCTATGTGAGTGGTTTGATGTCATATTGAACCATCTCTGAAACATCGCGCGAAACTTCACTCATCTCAATCAGGATTAACACATGTTCCAATTTCGAGTTTCGATGACAGCAATCGCTTTGTCACTGGCCTTTCTGTCGACGCAAGGATCGACGCAAGCTCAGGGACCGGGCACCGAAATGACTCAGATCATCAACCGGATGGGTCTGGGTTCCGATTGCGGGCGATGCCAAGCTTTGGCCAATGAGATGGACCAAAACGGTTCGGCGTGGGTGCTGCAAAACCGCGACTATATTACTCAGCGCACCATCAGCAACGCCGAAAACCTAGGCCACCGCATGGGCCCCATTCGCCGGGCTGGCGTCCGCGCAATGATTCGCACCTCGGTACGTCGAGCCCGATAAACCCAAGTGCTGGGCGTGGAAACAATTCGTTTTCGGCCCCAATGTCTTAACAAAGGGCTGTTTGCGGTCGAGTTTTCCGGTAATACCAGGACTCTTTTGGCGATTGCCGTCTTTCCCACCAAAGGTGTGTCTTGAATGACTGTCGCCGGCATGAAACAATATCGGAACCCACGTTAGGCGGTTTCGAGATATCCGGACCGCCTTTTGTTTTTTGCGTGGGAACCAATACTATTTCCCGGGAACAAAATGAGAATCGAACCACTTGGCGACAAAATTGTTGTCAAACGGATGGACGCTGAAGAGACGACCGCAGGAGGAATTGTTCTACCCGATAGCGCTCGAGAGAAGCCGCAGGAAGGCAAAGTTCTGTCGCTTGGAAACGGACGCATGCTGCCCGACGGATCCCGCGCCGCGTTTCAAGTCAAAGAAGGCGACCGCGTCTTGTTCACCAGTTATGCTGGCACCGAGATCACTGTGGATGACGGTATTTTGCTGATTATGACCGAATCGGATATTTTGGCCGTGATGGGTTAAGCCAAAACCAGTTTAAAACAACATGCCTCGGTAAGCAAAGTGTTCGAGGCGTGTCTTGGGTCCAAGGAGAGATTGATGGTTCGCTGTAATCTGCTGACAGCAAATTTTGCCAGTATTGGCTTCCGCGTTTTTGGTCTAACGCTCTTGTTTGCGATGTCAGCATCCGCCTCTTTCGCCCAAGAAAAATCTGAAGCTTCAAAATCTGAAGCCCCAAATACCATCGACGTCGAACTTCGTCGCCAAACCGTTGCCAAAGGCGTCGCCTTTCTACTTCAGCAGGGCCAGAACCGTGAGGACGGCAGCTTCAGCAAACAGCTAAGCCCCGCCGTGACGTCGATGTGCACGTCGGCATTGATCCGCAATGGTGTCTCTGTCGAAAATCCTCAAATCAAACAGGCGCTCAAGTTCATCGAATCGATGGTTCAGCCTGATGGCGGACTTTACGCTCCCGGTAGCAATCTCCGCAACTACGAAACCAGCGTCGGCATCATGTGCCTCAGCCAAGCCAACGAAGCTTTTGGGGATGGGCGTTACGACAAGATCATTGCCGATGCAACGCGCTTTATTAAAGGAATCCAGTGGGACCAAGAAGAGGGGCATCAACCTTCCAGCCGACACTACGGCGGACAAGGCTACGGCAGCCACAAACGGCCCGACGCGTCGAACACTTCGTTCTTCTTGGACGCCCTGAAAGAGGTGAAGACGGAATCCAATAGCGTCGCGATCGCCAAAGCGGTCACCTTCATGTCGCGCTGTCAGAATTTACCAACGCCCCACAACGATGCCGAATTCGCGCAAGTCGTCAACGCCGACGACCGCGGGGGATTCATTTACTCCGCCGTCGGCAAAGGTGAATCCAAAGCCGAATCGACCGACGAAACTCCTGTCGGTGGATTGCGGAGCTATGCGTCGATGACTTACGCGGGACTGAAGAGCTTTCTCTACGCGGGCATCGACAAAGACGACATCCGCGTCAAAGCGGCCATGGACTGGATCAGCCGACACTACGATTTGCAATCCAACCCCGGCGTCGGTCAGCAAGGGCTTTATTACTACTACCATGTTTTCGCCAAAGCTTTAGATGCTTACCAACAACCGACTATCAAGACTGCCGACGGCGAAGTTCACAACTGGCGCGCTGATTTGGTAACGGTGTTGGCGGAAAAGCAAAGCGCCGATGGATCTTGGACCAACCCGCAAGACCGGTGGTACGAAGGCGATCCAAGTCTAGTTACCAGTTACAGCTTGCTGGCGTTGTCTTATTGCAAAGAGTAAGTGGCTGATCTTGAGCCGACTGTTCTGCGCAATCTAGTCAGCGGCAAGGCACAAGCAGGATGGTTCTTACTTTAGATTTGGGCCTTGGTCTGTTTAACGACAAGCCGGCAGGCGACCGTGTTTTGGCTCGCAGAAACGAGGTCGCCTGCCGGCTTGTCGTTAAACTTGCTTCGTCTCACCCGCGAACTATACGATCTCGGCGGAGGCCTACTCTTTGGGGATCTCTGCCTGTCGCGCCGGGCAGAGGTATGAGAAATTCTCGGTCAGCTTCTTATCGTCATGCTCTAGGAACAATTCCATATCGACCGGTGCTTCGCCATCGGGTTCGATGGTGACCGTGACCAAAAAATCACCTGTTTCTGTCCTACGTACCGACTGACCGGGCGACTTTCCGTTGGCAACTTTTAGATCTAATCGCGGCATCACGTTGTGCTCATAGCCCCGCAAGCTATCGCCGGAGAAACGGATCTCGATGTCGATTGGGCCGGGGATTTCAGGCGTTGATTCAGCGGAAGGCTTGCGATCGACGGTGAACGCCATCGCGCGTGAAACTTCCGTCTGAGTCCCCACGTCGCCGACCAAGAACAACACATCGTACTCAAAATCCATGGGTTTGCTGATGTCGACAGGATCATTGAACACCCAGTACACGCCGATGTTATCAATGCCCTCATGAGCCGCCGGGAATTCGCTGAATTCAACGCGCCCGTTTTTCCAAGGTGTTTTGGGTCTCACGTAAACGCTGGGTCGTTTGTGATAGTTGGCGTTGTAGTCCTCGAAGTGGAAAAAGGCATTGTTGCGCTGCAAGGCTCCAAACCCAAGCAACGTTTTGACCGGCCGCGATGACGTCGAAGGGTAGCTATGTCGGGACAAAGGCCGCCAAACCCAACCGTCTTCTTCGGTTTGCATCAACACGCCGTCGGAATCATGTACGGCGGGCCGGTTATCATCTTCAGGGCCGGGAAAACCATCGCCCCACATCCACATCGACGTGATCGGCGCGATCGCTAATTTTTCGATTTGATGCCGAAAATGCAAACGGCCCTTCACTAAAACTACCGATTCATAGATGCCGGGCGTAAAATCAAATTGATAAGCACCTGTCACGCGCGGACTGTCCAACAGCGCTAGGACTTTGACGGTTTTGGAATGGTTGATGGGTTTGATGACCCAAAACGCTCGCAGTGCCGGAAACTCTTCAGGCAGGTTCATGGCGATGTTCACCGCCAACGCGCGGGCCGACGCGCCGTAGCTAAACCCGTCGGGCCGGCTGCGGAAGTAGCTCGAACCGACGAATGTCAGCAGTTCTTCGCCGTCACCGATACGCGGAAACCGTCCGGCGATTTTCAGACCCGCATGCCCGGTGTCGGCGGGGACTTTGGATGGGTCAAGCACACCGTGGTAGTCAAAATCTTCGCTGTTGTAAGGCACGTGTTCGGTTTTGCCGTCGATCAATGTGAACAGTTCAATTTTCCCGCGCTGTAAAAATCCACGATGGAACGACTCGAACCAAAACGGCGTCTTCCCACCCCACCACACGCCGCGCGGGTACTTGAATTCGATCTGACGATATTGTTCGTAGGTTAAATCGCTGAGCACATCCGCCGGGGCCGGCATGGGGTCAAAGGTGTACTGCGTGAGATCTTTGGCCAGATCTGAAAGCGTCTCAAACGAGTTCACTTTCATGTACGCGTCGATATCGCCGCCGTAGGCTTTTTTCTTTTTGTCCGGTTGCTGGGCGAAAAGGTGTGCGGCAAACGTAACGCTGAAGATGAGAAGCAAAGTCAAACGCAAAATGTTGATGGGCATCTATCAAACTTCCAAAGCTCAGAATCTATTAGAGAGGTTAAGTATACCCAAATTGGCGCTGGCACCGACCGCGTATTGCCGATACTGCCGTAAGTTGGGCACTCCTGCCCGACCACATTGATGCGCTACCAATGCAAATTCGGTCGGGCAGGAGTGCCCAACTTACGGACGCGCGTAACTACGACTTCTTAAACCCGGCGGCTTCGAAGCCGCGTTGGGCGATCTCATGCTGCATGAACTGGTTCCAGATGCTGCCGTTGAGCAGATTTTCGGTCATCAGCAAAGTAATGCCCGTGTCGATGCCGATCACATCGCTGCCAAACCAATTGGTGCGCGGATTGAAAGCGTTAATAAATCCA
>CAKZVF010000126.1 GCA_937921995.1 uncultured Pirellulaceae bacterium | reverse complement strand
GTCGTGAACTTTTTGGATATCGCGCCCTTCATCGCGCTGCTGACGAACAGTATTTACCAAGTGGAAGCGGACGTTAACCAAGATGGCATGGTGAGTTTCTTGGACATTAGCTTCTTCATTGCTGAACTTACGGCCCAGTAGTCAATTGGGTAACTGAGAGGCTAATCCGGCAAACAGTTTGCTTTGATGGGCTTGTTGCATGCAAGTGTGTCGCTTGCTGCCGATGACTCCATATCAAGCCATGTGTTAGAACATTAGTTGCCGGCCAGAATTTCTGTGAACGAAGCGATGTCCAAAAAGTTCACAACACCGTCCTGGTTACAGTCCGCTTCTGCCAAAAAATTTTCAGTCGCCAGCAATCCAATAAACGGATTGATGTCTAAAAAATTTACGATGCCGTTTTGATTGACATCCCCCAATAGGATCGTGGGGCCCGCCGCGCCGGGCGTTAAAACAAAACTTGACGTAGACGGGTCGGTGTTGAAGTAAAAGTCGTCTCCCTGAAAAAGAGTTGCCAGCGCGATGTGGTCGGCATTGTTGTCGACCAGTTCTGACGGCAACACGAATCCGAGAATACCCTTGTAATTCGTTTGCCCATCGTAGGGGGTGTTGCTGAGCGCGTAAGGATCAATGCTGATAAACTCATTGCCGGCTAAATCTTCCATCAAGAACAATGGCTGAGATCCATTGACCGGTTGGGCATAGGTGTGAAAGTCGGCTTGCTGGCCCGCTGGCGCGGTGACGATCGAAAGCTGTCCGTTTGCTTCCTCGATCTGCCAAGCCAGCGTGTCTGAATCTTCGGCGGAGACAATTCGTTTTTCATAGGTGGCGCTACTGACTAAATCGCGCGCTGCAATCGTTGTTTGGATGTGATCCACGTCGCCCAACACCAAGAAGTAACGGCTCTCAAACAGATCGCCGGGATCGACATTGATTTCGCGGCGGAAGGTGCCCACGTTGAAGTTACGGATGGGAATGCCCAAAAAATCACCACCGCCGTCGCCCCACCGCCACGAGCTTGCCGTGTTTTGCCAAGGTTGGTTGAGGTGCGTGTCGGTGTCTCCAAAAACGTAAGCCAACCCGCGGTCCGAACCTGAAGTTCCCTCGGCAAACGCTGCCCAGCCTCCGGTCGCTGCGGCGGTGACAACTTGGTTGGTCGGATTTCCAAAACTGACGATCGGCCTATCGGTAAAACCACCGCCGGGATTGGAAACCAACATGTTGTCGAAAACCGTTTTACGAACGCCGCCCCACGGCAGGTTGTGAAAGTCCACCGTGTCGTAACCAAAGTTGTAAATCGAATGAGTGATTTCAATGACGCCGTCGCCTAAGTCTTTGGTCCGTTGGTAGTGCAGCAGGCCCCCGGGTAATTGCGGAACCGCTTCGGCATCGGCTTGTACGGCCAGACACATCGTCGCATAGGCGTGCGCTTCGACCGAACCGCTGGCCAACAGCGGAGAAAAGGTCGGCCGGGTCACGTTGTTGGAATCCACGTAGTAGCCGGACTGGTGATAGAACACGGCTTCGCCTCCGGTCGCGCGCGGCGAGGTATTGACGGAGACGGACTGGAAGACTTCATCGTTGAAAGGACGCCCAAAAGATTGTGGCGGAACAATCTCGCCAACGTCACTGCGGATCGAATAAATCTGTCCGCCTCGACCGATTCGAATCTCCCAGTCTCGGTTGGCCGGTCCGCTAGTTAGATTCGTTTTCAGCGCGGCATGGTAAACATCATTCTCATCGACGCCGAAGCCAAAAATTGATCCCGAAAGATCGAGTTCGGTGGTACTCGTGAAAGCAGAATTTCCAGCAAGCATGACATCGCTGTCTGAAAATATGGTCAACAGTTTGCTCTGCTGAAACGCAAGCGTGCTGTCGCTGTTGATCAGGCAACCAGCGATCACAAGCATACTCAGACTTGCGAGGCGAAATCGGCGGACGGTTTGCTGCAAGATTCGCATGAAGGGCAATCCATTGAGGTGCAAAAGCGGATGAGCGGATGAGGTGGGAGGGCAACCGTTTGGTACCTTAAGCCATCTGATAGCGAATCGCGCGAAACATGTCGCTGGCAAACGAGGCGAAGGTGTCCAAGACGAGAGGCTGGAAACGACATTATTACTTATACGCGCATACTGATGATACGCGTATGTTGATCATCGGCGTATGTCGCTTCCTGGCGTACATTGTTTATCGGCGTCGCTCCGGATCACCTTGAGCGATCTGGATCGGTTGGTGTTAAGTGGCAGCGGATGAAATTACCTCGAAAGTTTGGCTAAGTTTGGCTAACCTACCTGGTTTGGCCGCTATTTTATCAACGGCGGAAATCGTCTGATTTCTTGAATCTGGAGTCCGATTTGAGCGGGTAACGGTTGCAAAGTCAGTGTTTGATTTTGGCGTTTGGGCCGTTTGAGATCTGGAAGTTCAGCGGTCCAATGTTTAAGCTGTTTGAGGGGATATTTCGGCCGTTACTGCCGAGTATTGCCTTCCCACCGCCTATTATCGCACTTCTCTCCTTTCCACTCTTCAACGCTTCAGGGGACATCGATGCGATCTCTTCCCAGTTGGTCTCAGCACAAAATCAACTTTAAAAAACGCTCAAGCAAAGTCGGCCGACGAAACCGGCGTTTGGACACCAAAGTCTCCTACGATACGCTCGAACCCAAACAAATGTTGGCGACGATCGGTTGGACCTCTGGCGACATCACCGATAGCGGCGATGTTTCCACCAACGGCAATCTGGTTTTTGCCATTAACGGCTCTAATGAATCTGGGGTAACAACCACGGTTAACGGTGTCAGTTTTGTTTCCTCGATTCGTGATAATTCTGCGTCACAAACTCAGTCACAATCTCCCGGCAATGAATCGCTGACGACGACTCTTGGCAATGACAATGGCGGATCGTTTACCAATGGTGGGTCCGGTGGCGTTATTGGAACCCTCATTGAGGGCGGATGGTGGGGAGCAACTTCAGGTGACTCGGCTACCGCGACCCTAAGTGGGCTAACGGTGGGAGACAACTACGAGATCCAAATTTTTGCCAGCGATGCGCGCGGCAATCGGGATAATGGGTACGTGACGAGATTGGACAACGGAACCGGCGGCACGGGCATAGATCTGCAGCTGAATAATCAACCCGTTGGCGGTCGTCCCGGTGATTATGGCATCGGGACTTTCACCGCTGACAGTTCCACGCAATCATTTGAGCTGACAGGTTTTGTTGACGGCTCTAACAGCACGGGCCGAATTCAAATCAATGCGATCCAATTACGAAAACTAGATCCTGTCGTCCTTATGCCCGGCGCGCATCCGTTGATCAATGAGTTTTCTGCTTCCAATTCAGGTTTGCTGGACGACGATAACGGAGAATCCTCGGACTGGATCGAGATCTTCAACGCGGGCGAAGATGCGGTAAATCTGGCTGGATTTTCTTTGACCGATGACCCAGCGATTCCATCAAAATACGTTTTCCCGAGCACTACTCTGGTCGGAGGGCAGTATCTCATTGTCTTTGCCGGCGACGACGCGGATCCGACCATGGGAACCGATCTGTATACTGGATTTGGGCTCGGTGTTAACGGAGACTATGTTGGATTTTATTCACCGACAGGGAATTTGATCACAGAGTTCGGCACAGGCGGAGCGAATTATCCTCAGCAATACGATAACGTGAGCTACGGTTTTGTAGCGGACGATTCGTATAGCCAGCCAAGCTACTTCGCAACGCCCACACCCGGATCAGCCAACATCAGCCCGGTTGATGGGGTCGTTGACGTTCTTCCCACGGTCAGTGTTGACCGAGGTTTTTATGACCAGACGTTTAACGTGACTGTTGCCTCGCAAACGCCCGGAGCCACATTAGCCTACACCACCGACGGAAGCGAACCAAGCTTCACCAACGGCACGCTGGTCCAGCCTAACAGTTCCACTGCGTTGGCCTCGGCAGTGATCACAGTCTCTGACACAACATCTCTCCGGACAGCGGCGTTGAAATCTGGTTTCTTTACCGCCGGCGCGACCACGCATACGTATGTCTTCCCCGACGATGTCATTGCGACTGAGCTTTCCAGCAGCAACGAGAGCAACGCGTTGTTGCGGGCGTCGTTGCTGAGCATCCCAACGCTTTCTTTCAACTATGAAAACGTCATCGTCGACAGTGATGTACCCGAACAACTGGCTTCGATCGAGTGGCTGGCCCCCAATGGAAGTGAAGGCTTTCAGATTGACGCGGGCATCAAAGGTTTCGGCGGCTACTTTACTAATTTTGATAAGAAGAGCTTTCGGGTTAACTTCCGAAGTCAATACGGCGATTCGCGACTTGATTTTCCGCTGTTTGAAGGATTCGACAACGGCATTGCTCCAACGGAATCGTTTGACAGTTTGGATTTTCGATCGGGTTCGCATGATATGGTCCAGCGCGGATTCTATATGTCCAATCGCTTTGTCGACGACACGTTGCTAGAGGCCGGCCACGCGGTGCCTCATGGTCGATTCGTTCACATCTACACAAACGGCGTCTATTGGGGCCAGTACCACATGCGGGAGCGGTGGGACGATGACTTCTTGGCTCTGTACTATGGCGGCAACAAAGACGACTATGAAGCAGTTAATGGAAATGTGAACAACGGAAATACGACACCCAACGGATGGTCGCCGGGCGAAGTTTATGATGGTGACGGAACTGCTTGGAGCAACATTAACGCGCTCGCTGATACTGATGGCAGCGGAAATCCCACGGGTGGATATCAAGAGCTAAAAGACGTTGTCAACTTGGAGCAGTATCTGGACTACATGTTGGTTTACATGGCGGGTCGTTCTGAAAACGAATATCGCGCCGGTGGATCCGAAGATGGATCGGTTCCTTACTCCTTCTATCTAAATGACGCCGATGGTTGGTTTCGCGGCACCAACAACCAAACCGGAAATGCCGGCCCGGGTAATATTCTGGGAACGCTTATCGCTGAAGGTGATCCTGAATTTATGACGCTGTATGCCGACCGTATTCATCGCATGTTCGGCGAAGACGGTGTACTAAGCCCTGATCGCGCTGAAGCACGTCTGCAAGCCAGATTAGATGAAATTGATCTTAGTTTTCATGCCGAGGCCGCTCGTTGGGGGTATCGTTCGCATGCTTCTTGGTCGGGCGCGGCTCAGACGGCGATCAACGGCATGCTGCAAAATGCTGCCACTTCCACGATCCAAAATTTGCGCTCGGCCGGGCTTTATCCAAACGTCGACGCTCCGTCCTACTTGGTCAACGGTATTACCCAAAACGGTGGGGAGATCACTGCGGGGGATGCGCTTTCGTTCACCGCGGACCAACCGATTTATTACACAACCGATGGAACCGACCCGCGAATTGAGGGCGGCGGTATCAACCCAAATGCGACGCTCTTCACATCCGGGATTACCACGACGACGCCCATTAGTTTGGGATCAGCGTGGAACTACTTGGACGATGGTAGCAACCAAGGCACGGCTTGGCGCAATCCCGGTTTCAATGATTCGGCATGGGCGTCGGGTCCCGGCGAACTTGGTTACGGAGACGGGGATGAAGCGACCCCCGTTGGGTTCATCGACGCCGATCCAAACCAGTCGGGAACCCAAAAGAACGCGACGACTTACTTCCGTAGAACTTTCAACTTGGCCGCTGGAAGCTACCTCTCGGCAACACTCGAACTCAAACGCGACGACGGAGCCGCGGTTTATCTCAACGGCAACTTGGTTGGACTTAGCAACCTTAATGCCGGCGCGGCGTTCGACGACTATGCGACGGGGCTTGGTGACGGGTTCATCACTCTCTCTATCCCGACTAACCTGCTTCAGGCCGGCATAAACACGTTAGCGGTTGAGATTCACCAAGCGAGTCCTACCAGCAGTGACATTTCCTTCAACGCCGAACTTACCGTTGATATTCTGGCTTCGTCGTCGTCTCAGCCAGTGACGCTAAACACGTCGACCAATGTCCGGTCTCGAACGTTTAGTGGTGGCCAATGGTCAGCCGTTAATGATTCGCTTTTCGTGATCCCCGTTTCCCAGTCGGATCTTCGGATTTCTGAGATCCACTACAACCCGGCCGTTCCCACGGCAGCTGAAGTTGCAGCAGGTTTCATCGACAACGATGAATTTGAGTTCATTGAACTATTCAATCCATCCACTACCGGCACGATTAACCTTAGCGGAGTGCAGCTTTCTGACGGTGTGACGTTCAACTTCGGCGATACGAATTTGCTGCCCGGGCAGCGCGCCGTTGTCGTGGAGGACATTGATGCTTTCATGGCGCGCTATGGCGACAGCGCAACGATACTTGGCGAATGGTCCGGCGGATTGAGCAACGGTGGGGAAGAAGTCACCTTGCTGGACAGCAGCTTGAACGAAATCATGTCGGTGAATTATGGTGACAACGATCCTTGGTACGCTTTAACCGATGGAGACGGTTTCAGTTTGGTGCTGGATGATCCGGTAGGTACGCCAACGGCAGAGCTGGGTAAGTACTACAGTTGGCGAGCCAGTAGTGAATTTGGTGGAACGCCGGGGGCTGCATCGGCCAGCCCATCGGGAGTGGTGATCAATGAGATTTTGGCTCACACCGATGCTCCGTCAAGCGACACGATTGAACTCTATAATCCAACCGCTCAGGCGATCGACGTCGGCCTTTGGTTCTTGAGCGATTCGATCATCTCGCCGTTTAAGTTTCAGATTCCTGCCGGCACGGTCATTCCGGCGGGAGGCTATTTGGTCTACGACGAATCGGACTTTAACCCGACTCCCGCCACCCCCGGCGCAAACGACTTCGCACTCAGTTCTTACGGTGATGACGTCGTGCTATCTCAGGTCGTGGTCGTTGACGGATCGGTTGTGCCGTTTGTGGAAGATTCGGTCCGCTTCGGCGCTACGTTTAACGGCGACACTCTGGGTCGGTTGCCCAACGGCACCGGACGGTTGGCTTGGCTTGCGTCCAGTTCCTTTGGCAGCGCGAATTCCACCGATGTAGAAGTCGGTCCCTTGGTGATCAGCGAAGTCAACTATCACCCTGAGGATCCAAACGCGGCGGCGCTGGCGATTGATCCGTTGTTGACCGACAACGATTTGGAATACATCGAAGTCGCCAACCCAACATCTAGTACTGTCGATTTGACGAACTGGCGTCTTCGTGGTGATGCCGACTATAATTTTGCCGCGGGCACGACGCTAGCCGCCGGTGAAGCGATCGTGGTCGTTTCGTTTGATCCTTCCCTTGCGATCAACACAATTAAGCTGGCCGCGTTTGAGGCTCACTATGGCATTGGTGCGAGTGTTACGATCGTTGGCGGACTGTCCGGCGGGCTTTCCAACAGCAGTGGCCGCGTAACGTTACAACAGCCCGACGGTCCCAGTGCGTTGGGCGTGATCCCTCACGTTGTCGTTGACGAGCTCGTCTATGACGATGTTTCGCCTTGGCCGGCAACCGATGGCACCGGGCAAACGCTTGAGCGGGACGATCTTTCAGCCAGCGGTATTTTTTCCAGCAGCTGGATTTCCGCCGCACCAACGCCGGGCGTTTTTGAGAATGATTTCCTCATCGCCGATGTCAATCTTGATGGTATTGTGAACTTTTTGGACATCGCGCCGTTCATCGCGCTACTGACTGAGAACGCTTACCAGTTAGAGGCCGATGTCAACGAAGACGGATTTGTGAACTTCCTGGACATCAGTTTCTTCATTGCCGAACTAACTGCGCAGTAGTTATTTTGCAGTGGCCGGTTGCGACTTGGGGCCAACTTGGCTCCTTTTCTATTTCTGTTCGCACCTACCGGCTATCAAAATCCGGCAATGGCTCTGTTGATCACAAAATTGACGCCGCGATTGAGGAGGTTGTTTGTGAAGAGATGGCCAACGTTCCGGCCGAACTGTCCCATGCCTTGTTGCGTCTGCTGCATGTTAGGTAGGACAGGCTGTTGATAACCGCCAAGAACTGGCTGCTGATGCTGCCCGCCTGCGCGGCAGCCCATAGCAGTCAGCGCGATAACAGACAATCCAACAAAGAAAAAAAAGTTGCGCTTCATAGGTTCGCCTCAAAAAAGGTGGGAAAGGGGGAGGAGGAGTTTAGAGGATTGGCAGAATCAGCAAAATAGAATTTCGGACTCAGAACGTGACGTTGTTATCCCGTTTGAAAAATTTACACACATGCAGTCGGAATTCGAAGCCATATCCCCTAATCTGAATCGGCAAGCGTGCCCGA
>CAKZVF010000125.1 GCA_937921995.1 uncultured Pirellulaceae bacterium | reverse complement strand
GTCAACCGAAAGTCTTCGCCAAAGTCGATCGCGCTGATCATCGAAAAAGGTACGCCCGAAGGTTCTCCCCGCTTTCGGATGTCGTTGGCCAAATACGTCAGGACGGGTTTCGCGGCGGGTAACGCTTTTTCGATCGCGGCTTGCATGTCCGAATGAAAGACCAGTTTTTCCGATGACAAACTCCAATAGTCAAACACCGTTTTACCTTCAGGCGATTCCGGATTCACTTGTGTCGCTCGACTGAGCGACAGCCCGACGTCCTCCAGATGCGGCGTGAGAGAATCAAGCGGCGTTGGCTGAGAAAAAAGCACTGCGTTACACAACGCCTCTGTCGAACGATTCTTCAACGTCGTCCGCGCAAGCGCATCCTGCAGCCTCTCGATCGAGATAAAGAGGTTGGGGCCACTGACCTGCGACGGTTGCAAACTGAATCGCCCCAGTCCTTGATTCGGCACGATCTCTAAAACCTCAAGGTCAACCAAGCTTTCGATCAAATCATCGGTCGCGCCGAGGGCGCTTTCGGCCGGCATTTGGGTTGGTTTAGGAATATGCAGCGTCAACGTCTGCCCGACAGCATTGGGCTCAAAACCAAGCCGATCGGCCAGCGACCGATTGATCACGACACCATCCCCGGTCAGCGGCGTCTTAGGATTCAGTCCATTTGAATCAAATCCCCAGAACGAATCCTTCACGCCCAAAACATTTATGTTGGCCGCTCGTCGCGTCCGATCATCAAGCCGACATTCAACGGTTCCGTTGGGAAACAAAATCAACGGGCTCACATCACAGGGCCCTTGCTCAGAATTATCTTCGGCCAGGTCTTCGGCCAGTTGCTCTCGAAAAAATCCCGCGCTTACCAAAACCGTGTCAATCTCACCCAATTGATCCAGCATCAAATTTCGCAGGCTCGACCGCATACTGTCGCCGACCAAAAGCGCCCCGGTCAGGACCGCGGTTGCGATCGCCGCCCCCAGCGCGATCGCCAAATTACTTCGCCAGAAATGCAACAGGCTCTTGATTGCGATCTTCCAAGGCGTCATACGAACTTCCCGTGCTTGAGCTGTACCGTGCGGCCGAACATGGCTGCCAGTGACTGGCTGTGCGTGACACAGATCAAAATGGCAGGATTGTCCGTTTCAATTTCCAGCAACAACCGGCCAATCAAAGCGCTGTTTTCTTCGTCCAAACTTCCCGTCGGCTCGTCCGCCAGGATCAGACCAGGCTGATTGATCAACGCTCGCGCCACGGCCACGCGCTGACATTCGCCACCCGAGAGCAGGGCAGGGCGGTGATCCATGCGGTCTGCCAGCCCCACAGATTCCAGCAATGACTTGGCTCTTTCTAATTGCTCGGGCGTGGAACTACCAACTGCCAGCGTAGGCACCAAGACATTCTCAAGCGCCGACAACTGGGGTAACAGATGGTGCTGTTGGAAAATAAAACCAATGTGCTCACTGCGGAATGCGGCCAACTTCTTTTCGGGGATCGTGCTGAGTGTTCGATCGAACAGCGAGACGGTTCCCGAGGTTGGCTGATCCAACGTTCCAGCGATATGCAAAAACGTGCTCTTCCCGCTGCCGGATTCACCCAGGATCGCGATCTGATCGCCTCGATCGAGTTCAAGGTCGACGCCATCGAGGATCGTCAGCGGTTGCCCAGGGGTGGGATACTGTTTGACGATTTTTGATGCAACAAAATCTGGCATGGCATTTAACGGTGAATAAAAATAATTGAAGTAGGGCCGGTTCCTTACGGCCGGTTCGGGCGGAGGTTGTTCGCGGCCGGTGGGAACTGGCCCGACGATTTGGATGTTACATCAAACAGTTTAACGACAAGCCGGCAGGCGATGGTGTTTGGAAGCGCCAACGAGGTCGCCTGCCGGCTTGTCGTTAAACATGGCCGGTGGTCTCCCCCTACTGGTTCAGCAGCGCCAAACAACCCAACCCATAAAACGAATACTCGACATCATGGGCGTCATCCCAAGCGGCCGCTTGGAAGCCGCCCGACTCCAATTGTAATGAATCAACGTATCGCGCGAACAAGCCAACATCAAGTTCCGAAAACGAATCGAGATCCAACAACGTCAAACCGCCGGTGAAAGAACTGAGCAAATCCGCGATCGGGATACGTGTGTTGGCGCGAATGCCGCCTTCGTCTGTCTGCATCTCGCAGAGGTAGTCTAAGGTCAGTTCTTTCAAATCATGGTCGATGACCGAATCTTCGGTTTGTGAGCTCAGAATATTCAACGTCGCCACCGCCGCAGCGGTTGGGTTGGTCCCGGCCCGTTTGCTGACGCGGATCTCGCGCCATCCGCCTTCAGGATCCTGCTGCGACTTTAAGAACCGGACCACTTCAATTGCATGCGGCAGCGGACGTTCGAGCAACTGCATCACCAACACCACCAAGAACGTGTGATAGGTACTACCCGCGTGCCCCTCAGGGGCCTTGGAGTATCCGCCATCTGCGCGCCGCAAGGTTTCCAAAAAGTCGGCGACATTGGATTGCCAGTCGACCTCCGAATCGCTGAAGACATCAATGCCGGCGGAGACTTTCAACAGATTCGCAGCATAGAACAACGAAAAGAAATCGACGATCGTCTGGTGCGACTTCATCTCCTGTCGCAGGAACGTGGCCGCTGATTCGGCTACCGCCCCATAGAGCTCCCCCAGAATCGAAAGCGCCCGCAGGCCAAAAGACGTATAGTACAAATCGCTGCCGCCCATTCGGCCCGCAAAACCACCGTCGTCGCGCTGAGCATCCAAGAAGTATTTGGTGTGGAGTTGCCGCTGTGACTCGGGCAGTTTTCCCACGCCTGTGGCCAGCGTGACGGTCAACTGTTGCAAGTAAACCGACATTAGGCTTCGTCTTCTGTTGCCGCAACAAGGAATGGTTTGATCGCGTCGATGAATGGCCCGGGCGTTGGAATCGATTCCGGTTTCTGTCCGTGTTCGAACAAACAGCAAACGGTCGTCAATGAACCTTGGGCAACTTGGATCCCATCCCGCAAAAAATCGAACGCGTACGTCACGCTCTTGGTGCCGATCTTGGCAACGGAGACTTCGATGTCGATCATGTCTTCGAACTTGATCGCAACTTTATAATCGCACTGTGCGTTGACACGAGGCCAGCTGATTTTCTGATTCTCGACCTCACAGATGACGCCCATCCCCACGCTGCGCAAGAAAGCATGTTCGGCTTGTTCCATGTAAGCGAAGAAGTTGGAGAAGTGAACGATGCCCGCCATATCGGTTTCTCGGAACTCGATGCGGCGTCGGTGGGTGAAAGTTTGAGGCATGTTGGTTGAAGTTTCGTTCCAAAGACAGTTTAACGACAAGCCGGCAGGCGCCGGTGTTGGGCAGCGCAAACGCGGTCGCCTTCCGGCTCGTCGTTAAACGGACCATAAAGCGGACCAATAAAAAATGCAGAGACCAAGGCCTCTGCATTTCAAATTTCAATGGTGGTGATCGGTGGTCCGATCAATCACTCAGCATCAGTCGCCAACGTAAGGCAGCAACGCCATGAAGCGTGCGCGTTTGATCGAATCTGATACCGCGTGCTGAGAAACAGCGGTGCAACCTGTTTTCCGGCGGCCGACGATGCGACTGTGGCGGTTGACCAATTTTTTCAACAATTCAACGTCTTTGTAATCAACGTACATCGGACTTGGCCGTTGGCCGTCGACGAACAAAGGATCTTTGCGGACTGTTTTTGTTTTGACCTTGGCTTTCCGCCGAGACGGTCTTTTTCTGAATGGAGGCACTTTGCTAAAACTCTTCTGACAACGGATGATTTTAAGTTACTTGTTTGGGCCACGTATTATGCCAATTGATCGAAAAAACACAATAGAAAATATCAGGCCGAGGCCCAGTCGGCGTAAACAGATGACATAATCGCTTAAACGTCGGTATTTTACTGCTATATCGTTAGGAAATTCGCGGGAGTCACTTTGCAACGCCCCCAAAAAGAAGAATGGCTCAACGCCGCCACCCACGGCGGCGGATTTTTGCTGTCTGTCGCTGCGACCGTTTGGATCGTGGGACAGCTGAGGCAACTTTCGCCTCCGCCGGCGGGGATCAGCGCGGGCTGCATCGTTTATTGCCTGTCTTTGATGGGATTGTACTTGATGTCGACCTTGTCGCACGTGTTTACTCGGGGCCGTTGGCACGACCGGTTCCGCCGATTGGACCAAGCGTTTATCTATCTTCTGATTTTGGGCACCTATACCCCGCTGGCAGCCCTGTTCCTCAAATCCGCAGCGGCTTGGGGTCTCTTTGGCGTGATGTGGTTGCTGGCGATTGCTGGTTGCGTTTCCAAGATTTGGTTCAGACACCGGGTCGAGCGGGTTTCGGTCGCGCTGTATGTGGCTTTGGGGTGGATGCCAGCTTTGATCGGACTCCCTTTGGGCGATGAAGCCGTCGCGTCCGCGTTTTATTCAATGGCGACTGGCGGCGTTGTGTACTGCGCAGGCATCGTGTTTCTGCTGCTGGACAACCGCGTTTGGTACTTCCACGGGATTTGGCACATCATGGTGATCGGCGGCAGCGCGATTCATTTCTAAGCCATCGCCCGACTTATTTTTGATGGCGGACCGTGATAGCACGATCTGCAAAGGCGCATTGGTATTGCCGTTAACGCCTGAATCGAAGAAAAACATAGCTCATTCCACCACGACGTGGCCTTTCTCAAGGATTGAGAATCGCGGCGTGGAGCTATCCATCATCGTTATCGTCAAGGAAGGCGTACGAGATGAGCCAATTCAAAATTTTCTCTTGTGCGGTTTCAATCCTGCGGCAACATGCGGGTTGTCTGTCGGCGTTTGCCTGCGCCAGCATGTTATCTTTGGCACCTCTGGCGGTATGTTGCCAGGCTCAAACGCCTCCGCCCGGGCCGCAGAACATGCAGGACTGGCGTCCACCTGCCACACCGATGGCCGCGAACAACACAATGTCCGCGCCGTCGCCGACCTTTTTGCAGCCCAAGACGGAGCTGGCAAATCTGAAGCCGCCGCGCGATATCTTCACTCAGCCCTCGCCACAGCCGCAGGAACAGTTCGCCGCCCGACCACTGAACAGCAACCTGCCCAGTATCGCGACCAACTCTGACTTCAACTTGCAAGACGCGATGACCGAGGCCTTCGGCGAATCGGTGTCGCAAGCCAATGTGGAATCGACTTCGTTCCCGCCATCCTTCGCCCGTTCACTTCCATCATCTTCGCCTGATCGACTTTCCGAGTTCACCGAGACGGCCGCTGAAAAAATCGGTGGTATGAAAGATTGGGTCAGCGACAAAACCTCGGGGCTACTGGGCGCCTCCCCTGATGGCAACGCGCGCGGATGGATGGATCGCCTATCCTCGATGCTTGGCGGAGCTGACCTCAAAAAGACCGGCGGAAGTCTGGCGATCGTGCTGGGCGGATACCTCGGGTTGGTGTGGCTGCTTCGAAAGATCAATCCGGCGGGCAACCAAGGAATTCCCACCGAAGTGCTCGAAGTCGTCGGTAACGCACCGCTGGACAATCGACAAAACCTGCAACTGGTCCGTTTAGGTAGCAAGCTTCTGCTGATGATCCATGGCCCCGACGGCACACAGCCAATCGGAGAAGTTACCGACCCTGCAGAAGTTGATCATTTAGTTGCCCTTTGCAACGGTCGGACGCGGACGGCCAATTCTGCGATCAGTCACGCCGTCAATCGTTATCAATCCGCACCCAACGTCGTCAATCCACTGAACCTGTCGGCCAACCAGCAATCGAATCTCGCACAACTGCTGTCGGTATTCGATCAAAGCAATCGCGCAAATTCTGGGCGATCATTCGAAGCGTAACTTCGAGGGCATGCCAAACATTCGCTTCGCCACCGTCGACCTCAACTGACACAACTTTTTTTAAAGTCTTGATGAATTCACTGTCCACACAATTTCGACCCGCTTGGGGATTCGCATTGGCTTTGCTGGCCGCTTGTGTATTGATCGGAAATACCAAGACAGCACTCACTCAGTCGGTGTCCAGTTTTTCACTGAACCAGTCGGCCGAATCGAGACTTGCTTCTGTCGGGCCAGACGTGGTGCCAGCCAGCGCTACCCAGCAGTTGCCCCCGGCGCTGCAGAATTATGCTTCTGTTCCCGGGTCACGGTCACCGGTATCCGCCTCCCAGATCCCAGCTGCCGCTGATTCTACCTTCTATTCAGCAGCAACCAGCCAGTCGACCGCTCACCCAACCCATCATTCCGCCAACCAAACCGCGTCTCTGGATCAAACCGCCGGTCAACCATCGGTGCAGTCGTTCAACGACCTGTTGACCGACCAAGCCGAACAGATTTTTACGCGCGAAGGCACGGGGTCTTCGGTCAAGATCGCGGTGCTGCTGGCCGCGCTGTCGCTGGCTCCGGCGTTGATCCTGATGACGACTTGCTACGTGCGAGTCGTCGTTGTGCTGACGCTGCTGCGACAAGCCTTTGGTGCTCAGCAATTGCCATCGACGCAGATCCTGACGGCACTGTCATTGTTTGTGACCTTTTTGGTGATGGCACCAACGTGGAACGAGATCAAAACCCAAGCCATTGATCCTTACACGCAAACCGATTCGCAGATGACGTTTGACGAAGCGTTTCAAGAGGCTGTTATTCCCGTCAAACAGTTCATGGCGCGGCAGATTCGACTGGCAAAGAACGAAGAATCCGTCGGCATGTTCTATCGTTACCTCCCCAAAGAAACCGGCAGCCAACCAACGCCGCCGCCTACTTCCATTGATGACGTTCCGCTGAACGTGCTGATGCCGGCTTTTTTGGTCAGCGAACTGAAAGTCGCATTTCTGCTGGGCTTTCAAGTTTACCTGCCGTTTCTGATCGTCGATTTAGTGGTGTCTTCGGTGACCGTTTCGATGGGCATGGTGATGCTGCCGCCGACGATGGTCAGTTTTCCACTGAAGTTAATCCTGTTTGTGATGGTCGACGGCTGGACCTTGGTGGTCGGCATGCTGATGCAGAGTTTTGGGCCCTTGTGATTATGGGCACCGCGCCCGTTTAACGACAAGCCGGCAGGCGACTGTGTTTCGTCGGCACAAAACAAGACACCTAACGTTGAAGAGAACTGATGGATCCTCAAGACACAATCGACTTCAGCCGCGAAGCACTCACCATGGTGGCGATCGTCGGCGGCCCGATCCTGGCCGCGGGACTGGTCATCGGTTTGATGGTCGGCATCTTTCAAGCGATGACTCAGATTCAGGACCAAACCGTTTCGGCGGTCCCCAAAATTTTGGGAATGCTGCTGGTGACGATCGTCGTGCTGCCTTGGGTGGGCGAAACGATGATAGATTACACCCGAGAAACGCTTAGCACGCCAAGGATGGGCGGAGCCATGCCGGTAGCCAAAGCCGATCCATCCCCGTTCAAATTTGCTTCGGCCACCA
>CAKZVF010000124.1 GCA_937921995.1 uncultured Pirellulaceae bacterium | reverse complement strand
CATCTCGGCAACTTCGGGATCCCCTTTGTAGGCGGCCTGCAGTTCGTCGGATGTTTCGATCGCTTCGGCCAGTTTGATTCCCAGTTGGTCGGGGACCATGCCGGTGATCTGATTCACACGCGCCAGCGGAATTCCCAGTGCGCGGCCGACGTCCTTGATCGCGGCGCGAGCCTTCATCGTACCGAAGGTGCCGATCTGAGCGACGCTGTCTTCGCCGTATTTTTCCTTGACGTAAGTGATGACTTCGCCGCGCCGCTCCTTGCAGAAGTCGATGTCGATATCGGGGGCTTCCAAACGGTTTTCATCCAAGAATCGTTCAAACAGCAAATCGTATTGCAGCGGGCAAGCGTGACTGAGATACAGCGCGTAGCACACGATCGCACCGACGCCCGAACCACGAACGGTCGAAGGAATGTTCATCGACCGGGCTTTATGGACGAAGTCCCAGCAGATCAAAAAGTAGTCGGCGAAACCGAGTTTGTTGATCACACCCAGTTCGCGATCGAGCCGTGCCTGCACTTCTTCGGACAGTACGCCGTCAAGGCAACGGTGCGGTTCATCTTTATAGCGATCTTTGAGCCCACTTTCGCACAGCTCGCGCAGCCGAGCCTCGGGCGATTCGTCGTCGGGGTCCAATTGGAATATCGGGAAGAAGCGTTTTCCCAATTCCAATTCGATGTCGACGGTGTCAGCGATTTCTTGACTGCGGCTGACGGCGTGTTCGAGGCCTTGGAAATTGCGGTACATTTCTTCGGGCGGACGCAGATAGAATTCGCTGCCTTCCATTTTCATCCGCGCCGAATCGGTGCGGAATTTCCCCATGTTGATGCACAGCATCACGTCTTGGGCTTCGGCGTCTTCGCGGTCGACGTAGTGGCAATCGCTGGTCGCGACCAACGGCAGGCCGACACTGTTGGCGACTTCGACGGCACCTTGGAGCTGTGTGCGCTGGATGTCGACGCCGTTATTCATGATTTCGATGAAGTAACGCTTCCCAAAAAGATTGTGAAACCAACCCGCGACGTCTTTGGCTTCTTTGAGGTAGTCTTCGGCCGAATTCCCGTTGCCGCGTACGATGGCGCGCGAAAATTCGGAGGATACGCAGCCGCTAAGACAGATGATGCCTTCGTGGTGGGCTTCTAAAAGTTCTTTGTCGATACGCGGTTTGAAATAGAAACCTTCCAGCGCCGCCCGCGATGCCATCTTGATTAAGTTTTTGAATCCGGTCGCGTTCTGGCATAACAGCGTCAGGTGGTAGCTGGAGTCTCGTTTGCCGCCGACCGCCCCGCCGCCTTTGGTGCGCCGGCTGCCGGGGGCGATGTAGGCTTCGTAGCCGATGATCGGATTGATGTCTTTGGCTTTGCAGGCGTTGTAAAACTGAAGAGCGCCGTGAAGGTTGCCATGATCGGTCAATGCCAAGGCGTTCATGCCGTGGTCGGCGGTGCGCTGGACCAGTTTGGGAATCGAGCTCGCGCCATCGAGAAGGCTGTAGTGGCTGTGGCAGTGAAGATGGACAAACGGTCGTTCCGACATGGTTTGGTTGTTTCGTGGTGTTGTGTTTGCGTAGTTTGGGCACTCTTGCCCGAACGTTATGATGCGCGCGGTGTGGTCGGGCAGGAGTGCCCAACCTACGGAGATGCTCGCGCGTGGGGACGGTTCCTGCTAGCGTACTAATTCTATCGGCTCGGGCGGGGATTTTCTATTGCTAAGAACGTTTGGAAAACGCTTGCGATTGCAGGTGAGCCAAACTGGTATTCCGCGAGCCTTGTTATTTTGATAACAAAGTTCCCTAAGCGGCGAGGCCCCCGGTTTGTCAAAAGGATTTGGCGCGATCGGACCAGGGCGTTGGCGCTTGAAATACCCCCCTTTGGCATGGATGCCGGCTTCTCGATTGCGATCAATTGCGGTTGGTCTATCCACGTCAGACAAACAAACTTCGTCAAGTTGTGGACAGAACTATGGCCGACTCGGATTCAATCGAACGGGACAGCGCACCAACACCCTTCCTTTCACGCGGCCTTATCGGACGCTTTTTGGCGGTGGGATTATTTGTTGCGTTAGGCACCTTTGCTGTCATTCAATCGATCAGCGGCACTAAAGAAGATCCGCACGCTGACCACGACCGTGAAACGGTGGCCGGTTTAGAAGTGGATCAGCCGCCGGTTCTCTCCGCGTCGTCCAAATCAGATAGTTTGTCGGCAAAGATTGCCAAGCCCGGCGTTTTTGGCGATTCCGGTAAGGTCATCAAGCCAAACGTTGTGGTGAAACCGGCCAGTAACCCGGGCGGCCCGAGTCGTCCCTCTCCTGGATTTTCGCTTGGCAGTCAACCTAAGCCCCAACCGAAACCGCCCATCATTTCCAGCGCAGCAAAACCCACCAATACCCCTGTCGTAAGATCCGCTCCGCTGCTTCCATCGAAACCTCAAGCGTTCCCCGTCAGCCAATCAAAACGTCCCTCGACCAAGCCTCCTGAGCGATTGGCGCAGGTGAACACCAGCGGTTTTGCGCCAAAGATCGGTAGCGCAGGTTTTGGGGATTCGGCCGCGACGAAACTGGGAAATTCGATTAATTCAGCCGCGCAATCAGCCGCCGACGCAACCAGCAAAAGCTTCAGCGATCTTCGAGGATCGGTCAACTCAGGTGCAAACGCGCTAAGTTCGAACGCGGGGGCACTCTTGTCCAGCGCCAAAGAAACCGCTCAGAAAACGGCCAGCGCGGGCATCAATGTGGCGTCCGACGTGACCAAGAAAACAACCAGTGCTTTGTCCAATCCGTTTGCACAAACACCCAAGCCGCCTGCCGGGTTGCCCAAACCAACCGTCCGCAACCCATCGGCGGTACTTCGTCCGGTGCAGTCGGGAACTTCGGGCACAGGCAGCCTTCGATCCTTCGCCGATCGTCGCACCAAACCCGACGCAAGCCCGAGCAAGCCGTCTCCGTTCGCGGATTCTGCAGCGGTGAAAAAAGAGCGACCGGCGGCCAACCCATTCAGCAGCGACTTCGGTGACTCGGCCGCTCGCCGACCCGGACCTCCGGCGCGGCCTGCTTCCTCTTCGCAAAGATCAAACGTACTGGCGGGCAATGCAGGTGGCCGACCCGAGCAACCGACAAGGCCGTCGTCTTCTTCGACGCAATTGAATGCCCGTCTGGCCAGCGCTGTCGGGACACGTGGCTTAAACACGCCCGGCGATCGAAGTTTGGAGGGGGTTCAGTCCCCTTCGCTGACCATCGAAAAGGTGTCGCCTCGGGAAATCCAAGTCAATCAATCGGCTGATTTTGAAATCAAAGTCCGTAACGTGGGCCGCGTCGTGGCCAATGACGTGATGGTGGTGGATCGTGTTCCTTCGGGCACCGAATTCATCGGCGCATCTCCCGAACCCACAAAACTTGAACGCAGCGGCGATGTTCAGTGGACCATTGGCACGATCGAACCCGGTCAGGAAAAACGCATTCGATTCCAGCTACGTCCTACCCAGCCCGGTGAAATCGGCAGCGTCGCCCATGTGTTATTCGCGACACAAGCTTCCATGCGTACGGTGGTCACCAAACCGGTGTTGGACATCGTTCATTCGGCGCGGCCGCGGGTGTTGATTGGTGATAACGTGGTCTTTGATGTGATCGTCGAAAACAGAGGCGACGGGCCGGCAACGGACGTCATCGTTCAAGAAGAAGTTCCCGATCAATTGGAATATCAAGAAGGCTTCCGCCAGTTGGAGTATGAGGTCGGTACGTTGATGCCGGGTCAGAAACGCAAAATTCAATTAGCACTGCGGGCCAACAAAGTGGGTGAATTCCGCAACGTTGTGTTTGTTAGTGGAAAAGGTGGGCTCGAGGCCAAACACGAAATCGACGTGGAGGTGATTGCTCCTGAGATTCGTGTTACCAGCGAAGGCCCCAACCGACGATTCCTACAGCGTAAGGCGACGCATCAGTTCACGATCGAAAATCGTGGCACCGCCGAAGCCAACAATGTGAACTTGGTCGCGCGATTGCCCAGCGGTTTGCGCTACGTCAGTTCCGACAATCGCGGACGCTATGATTCCAATTCGCATGCGGTCTATTGGAAGATGCCAAGTCTAAGAGAAGGCGTCGCGGGGACGGTTGAGTTGACGACGTTGCCGGTTGAAGTGGGCCAGCAGGATATTAAGTTCGAAGCCAATGCGGATCTTCGTTTAACAGCCAACACCACGCAGGAGATGGCCGTCGAACATTTGGTAGATGTGTATTTCGAGATCGACGATTTGGTGGACCCCATCGAAGTCGGCACCGAAACGACCTATCGGATGAGGATTATCAATCAAGGCACCAAGGTTGCCAGCAACGTGCAGTTGAAAGTCGAATTCCCGCGCGGACTGGAACCGACCGCCGTCGACGGAGACCTACGGAATCAAATCCAAGGCCAACAGGTCAGATTCGAACCCATCAGCAGTCTGCCGCCAGGCCAGCAAGTTCAAATTGCCGTCAAGGCGCGGGGCAGTGCTCCGGGCGACCTGCGAGTGGTGGCCAGCATCCGGTCCGATGGCCGAGAGGTCGCGATTTCCAAGGAAGAAACGACGCGGGTCTACGCGGATCGGTAGCCCTTAGAAAAGAAATATTCCAAAGCGGTGTCGTGCCACCGCACTCCAAAAACACGCAAAGCGTTTTGGAGTTCGGTAGCCCCGTACCGCTTTGGAATATTTAAACCCAACCAAGGTGCCTTAATAGAACTCCGCAGGTGCCCAGCCCGCTGTTTTTGCATAATGAAACGGGCTTTTTCTAATCCGGCGAGGATCTTTGAAGAAGATCCACTAAGGGGGCTTTATTGCCCTGTCGCCCTAAGTTGCTTCTGCTAAACTTTGCGGTTCAAAATTTACTGAGTTCGAACGCATATTTTGTGGAACTAAAATTCGATGAGACGATATCTGATTGCCGGAAACTGGAAAATGAACCTCACGCGCAGCGATGCCGTGGAATTGGCCAAAGGCGTCGCGGCGGCTGAGGCCGGCGACAATGCTGACGTGTTGGTTTGTCCCTCGAACGTTTATTTGGACGCGGTCGCCGGTGCGGTCTCTGGTTCCAAAGTCGCCGTTGGCGGCCAAGACGTTTACTTCGAATCCGGTGGCGCGTTCACGGGCGAAACCTCCACCGATATGCTCAAAGATGTCGGGTGCAACTACGTGATCCTTGGCCACAGCGAACGCCGAAATGTAATCGGCGAATGTGACACGTTGATCAATAAGAAAGTCCACGCCGCTTTGGCCGCGGGGCTGACTCCGGTATTGTGTGTTGGGGAATTGCTCCAAGAGCGCGAAGCGGGCAAAACGATCGAAGTCGTGAAGTCCCAGATGACGGGTTCTTTAAAAGACGTATCGGCCGAACAGATGGGGAAGATTGTCGTGGCTTATGAACCCGTTTGGGCGATCGGCACTGGTAAAACGGCGACTCCCGAGCAGGCTCAGGAAGTTCATGCTGATCTTCGCAAAATGTTGGCCGACCAGTATAATCAAGACGTTGCTGATGCCGTGCAGATCTTGTACGGCGGCAGCGTAAAACCCGACAATGCGAGCGAACTGCTGGGGCAACCCGACATCGACGGCGCGTTGGTCGGAGGAGCTTCGTTGAAGGCCGATAGTTTTGCGGCCATTATCGCAGCAGCCAAATAGAGAGGCTGCGAATTCCATTTCGCAGACGCCGAAGCCACGACGTCCGTTTTGAGCGTGTGGTTTTGTGTTTGCATCATTGCTATTGATAAGTGACCGAAAAATGAGTGTTTTCGAATTCAGTCTTCTGGGCCAATTGAGTGTGCTGAGCCAATTAAATATTGGTTTGGGTTTGTTGCAGTTGTTGCTGCTGATTGGGTCGGTATTTCTGATCCTGTTAATCCTGGTTCAGCGTGGCAAGGGTGGCGGACTAACGGGAGCCTTGGGCGGCATGGGCGGCCAAAGTGCTTTCGGTGCCAAGGCCGGTGATGCGTTCACGAAAGTGACCGTCGTGACATCGCTGATTTGGATTACGTTGTGCATGGTCACCATCGCGCTGTTCAATCAGCCACCGCCGAAATCCCAAGAAACAACCAAATCGCTGATCGATATTGCACGTGATCGCGAAAACGGCATCACCACCGACGAACTGGAAATCAATCCAAACGCGACCGGCGAGGTGTCCATCGGTGCTCCCGATGATACGCCCGAGAAGCCTGCCGGACTTGGTGCCAGTGCCGATTCAACTGACGCAGAATCAGCCGAAGGAGAATCAACCGACGCAGAATCAACCGACGCAGAATCAACCGACGCAGAAACTCAGACCGATGCTGCTGCCGCAACAGACGCCGGTTCCGAAGGCAAGGCTGAAGTTAAAATGGATTCATCTGACGCCGATGCTGCCGGTTCCAAAGATGATACGCCCGTAATTGAGATTGGCGGAGCGACCGAAGTGGAGAAAACGATCGAAATGACCGAACCCGCCACCTCAGGTGAAAGCATCGCGATCGGTGACGCTGTTGAAGCGACAGAAGCGATCGAACTTGGTGGAGAAACACCTCAAGAGTAGGTTGCGGCTTGGTTAACGCGGTAACGGGGCGGCGTCCGCGCTGCCCACGGCGGAACTGAATATCCAACCTGCGCTGTTGGCCATCTATTGTTGGAAGTACTGGGAGATTGATTTGTTATTGAGCATGACGGGACATGGGCAGGCTGCTGCCGCCAACGATCAGGCTCAGGTGAATGTCGAAATTCGCACGGTCAATAATCGTTTTCTGAAACTGAACATCCACAGCGAACTCAACGCCAACCACCAATCCAAACTTGAGTCGCTGGTGAAGGCGTCCATTAAACGCGGTTCGGTCAGCGTCCGCGTCAATTCGTTGCTGCAAAAAAGCGATCAGGATTACAGCTTAAATAAAGAAGCGATTAACGCGTATTGGCTGCAGTTATCTGAGATTGCAGGCGGATCCCAATCGGTAGGAATCGAAGCGGTGATGACGTTGCCGGGGATCGTCAACGAAGCGGGCCGCGAAGATCGTTCGGACATCATTTGGCCTTTGGTGCAAACCGCAGTGGCCGAAGCCCTAGAGAACTTGGCTCAAATGCGTCTGCAAGAGGGCACCGCCATGTCCCAGGACATGGTGGAGAACTGCCAAACGATCGAAACGCAATTGGCGGCGATACAAAAATTAGCCCCGCGTATGGTTGATGCTTATACAAAGAAGATGACCGACCGCATCAACGGTATGTTGGAGAAATTCGAAGTCACCGTCACCGCAGCGGATATCATCAAAGAGGTCGGTATCTTTGCCGAACGATGTGATATCTCCGAAGAGGTCGTCCGCTTGGGCAACCATATCAGCCAATTCAATCAAGTCGTCTCGTTGCCGCAGAGCAACGGGAAGAAATTGGAATTCCTCGTCCAAGAAATGTTGCGCGAAACCAATACGATCGGATCGAAGTCCAACGATTCGGATATCGCAAATCACGTGGTCGAAATCAAAACGGCGATCGAACGGATTCGCGAAATGGTTCAGAATGTCGAGTAACCGATGAACGCAGACGCAAATTCCGAAATTGGGCGGTTGGTCATTTTCTCTGGGCCTTCGGGCGTGGGCAAAACCACGGTCTTGGCCGAGATTTTCAAACGTTGCCAACGTCCGCTGATGATGAGCGTATCGGCGACGACGCGTCCTCAGCGCGCAGGCGAAACGGCCGGTGTCAGCTACCACTACTTAAGTGACCAAGAATTCAAGCAGCGCATCGAAAACGATGCATTTCTGGAATTTACCGAGGTTTTCGGACGTGGGCACTGGTATGGGACGCTCAAAGAGACCGTTCAGGCTGGTTTGACCGAAGGAAAATGGGTAATCTTAGAGATTGACGTCGAAGGAGCCCAAAAGGTGCTCAAACATCACCCCGATGCGATTACAATCTTCGTCCACCCCGGAAGCGCCGAAGAACTAGAACGACGGCTGCGCGGGCGCGGGACAGAATCAGAAACGGAACTCCAACGACGGTTGGAAGTTGCCCAACGCGAGCTCGATATGGCGAAGCTGTACGAGCACATTGTGATCAATCAATCGGTCGAACAAACGGCGACCGACATTTGCCAGATATTAGAAAGTGTGGAGTAATCCTGCATGTACGATGAATTGAAAGAAGAAGAAATTGTTCGTAAAGTTGGCGGACGATTCAAACTGTCGACGCTGATCCAAAAGCGGTTGGTGCAGCTGAACCAAGGTGCCCGGCCTCTGATCCAGACTCAGGAATCCGATAACATGTCGATCGTTTTGAAGGAGATTTTGACAGATAAGATCTTCTTGGATACATCAGACAATGTTGGCCTGACGCAAGACACCGATGCTGATGAGTTGAAAACGCTCGATTTCGACGAGATGTAAGTCGTCTCTGCTTCTGTGGTGCCGCGGTTGGGTGGATGCTGTGGCCGTTTAACGACGAGCCGGCAGGCGACCTCGTTCGGTGGTGCAAAACGCGGTCGCCTGCCGGCTTGTCGTTAAACAGACGATGGATCATGACGCAAAAGATAGTTTACATCTAAATCGAACGTGAGTTCCATCAGACGGTTGCCGCGGGTTGCGGAGCCATTGCCAGAAACAGTGTAAAAACGTTGCTCAACGAACCAGCGGCTAGCGCCCTGCCGCTAACAGAACCAGCGGATTGGGGCTATCGTAAGGATCTAATATGACCAGCGCTTCGCAGAAAATTATTGTGGCGGTCACTGGCGGAATTGCGGCGTATAAATCGGCGTCCATCGTCAGTCGGCTTGCTCAAGCCGGCCATGATGTTTGCGTTGTGATGTCGCCGGCGGCGGAGCAATTTGTCGGTGCGGCAGCGCTGACAGCGCTCTCAGGTAAACCGGTCGTGACCGATTTGTTTGATCCTCGGTTTCCGTTAGGCGCTCATATCGAATTGGCTCGCGCGTACGATACGCTGTGCGTCGCGCCCGCGACGGCTCATTTTCTCTCCGCGGCAGCCAATGGGCATTCGAACGATTTGATCTCGACGTTGTACCTGTGCTTTACCGGCAACGTCTGGGTCGCGCCGGCCATGAACTGCGAGATGTGGGAACATGCGGCGGTCCAGCGCAACGTCAGTCAACTGGAATCTGACGGTGTCAAAATGATTGGCCCCGAGGAAGGTTGGTTAAGTTGCCGCGTGAAGGGGCTCGGCCGTATGGCAGAACCGGATTCGATTGTGGCCGCGATTACGTAGTCCGTTTTTCGTAGTGGATTTTGTTAAAAATCCCTGTCCGTTGCTGGAGAGGTCTCAGGGATTTCATTCTGGCTGGGATCTTTAACATGGATCCATTACTTCCGTTTTCCACCACTCTGGTTTCATAAGGAAAGATTCTTGTGGCGCGTATTCTGATTACATCCGGGCCGACTCGCCAGTATCTGGATCCGGTGCGTTATCTGAGCAATGCGTCCAGCGGAAAAATGGGGGCGGCGTTGGCGGCGGCGGCGATCCAGTTGGGGCACGATGTTGTTGTTGTCTCGGGCCCGGTTTCGGTAAATTATCCAGCGGCGGCCGAAGTGATCGACGTTGTTTCTACCGGTGATATGTTGGCGGCAGCGGTTGAGCGTTTCCCGGATTGCGATGGTGTGATTGCCGTGGCCGCGCCGTGTGATTTCCAACCGGTCAAGATCGCAACACAAAAGATCAAGAAAACTGGCGGCGGGATGTCTATTGAGTTGACCGAAACCGAAGACATCCTCATGGCATTGGGGCGCATGAAGACCGCAGAGCAATGGTCGGTCGGGTTCGCGCTGGAGACCGAAGACGCACAAGCACGTGCGCGGGCGAAGCTCAAGCAAAAGAACTGTGACTTGATCGTGCTCAACGGCGCGTCCGCGATCAGTTCGGACACCAATTCAGTGCGCATCTTCAATACTGCTGGCGCTGTCGTAACGCAGGCGGAGGGAACCAAGGCGGACGTAGCGGTGAAGATCCTTGATGCGATTACCCAGGCGCTGCTGGGGTAATGGCAGTTTCTTTAGTCCGGAGGACGATACAAGAACTGCCGGTGGCTTCAGCCACCGGACAGGCCAAAACAGAATTTCAGCCCGGCGGGCGGCACAAGAAGTTGTGTCGCCCGCTGGGCTAATTTGGCGAAATCAATCGAGTCCGATGGCTCACGCCACCGGCAGGTCATGTGACGCCCGCTGGGCTGAAGGAGTTTCAAATCGACTCATGTTCGAAATGGAAGCTTAAAAGTGCCTTCTATCGGCCGACCGAACCGGTACGCCAGGATCCATCGAGTCCACCGTAATCGGTTAGTTCCATGAACACGAAGAAGGTGGCCAGCAGGATGAAGATCAGAGACGCCATCAGCATCGCGTTGAAGATATTGAAATCCGAAAATAGACCGCCGCCGGATTTCTTCTTTCCGGTCGCTTCATCAGCGGTTGCCACAGCAGCGGCGCCCGCAGTTTGACTGGGGGTATCGTCAACGATCGCACCGTCTAGGTCCGGAGAGCTCAAGCTTGAAATGGAGTCGGAGCCGGCGAAACTTTCCGAGGATTCCAGTGATTCTGAGTCGGCCATGATGTGTGACGGTGAGGGGTGGTTTTGTGTTGAACGAAAGTTGAGTCTTGTTATTGGCCAGCGCTATTGAACGTCGACGTTAAAGCGAACCGGCGTAGGTGAACATGATAATTGCTGTCGCGGTGAGGGCCAGGAAGCTGAGCACCAACATCAGGGTGTAGATGCTAAAGCCCTGCTGTTTATACATAAAAGGCGTGGGAGCGACGGATGCTGCGGCGGCTTCGTCGAACCCGCCGGCTTGCATGGAAGCATCGGCGCTCATCAGATCGTCGCTCGGCGCCTCTTCAAATCCGACTTCCGAACCAAAATCGTCGCTGGCGGCCGCTTCGAAG
>CAKZVF010000123.1 GCA_937921995.1 uncultured Pirellulaceae bacterium | reverse complement strand
ATAGGCATCTGACTAATTGCCCGACAAGATATTGATGAATGCTTGGATGTCCAAGAAGTTCACTGTTCCGTCGCAATTACAATCGGCTTCAGCTTGAGAACCGTTTGACGATAGAACTCCGATGAAGGGATTGATGTCCAAGAACGTGACGTTGTTGTCCAAGTTCACGTCGCCCTTGAGCACGGTGACGACTCCGCCAGCGGTAACGGCGACGTTGTCGATAGCGATAGGCTCTGGGCCGCCATTGGTGTTGTAGTTCAGCGTTAGCGTTAGCTGCGAACCAGATCCAGTGATCGGAAAAGTGAAAGTCTGAAATTCGTTGATGACAGTTTGTCCGTCGATCACGAAAGGGTCTTTGATGTTGGTGTCGTCGCTATTGAACGGCGTTGCAAGTGAGCCGTCATCCAGCGTGTAAGTAAATGTTTCGGTATCAGGTGTGTCGATAAATGTGCTTGTGAAAAGGGTCTCAGGTGTACCGCCGTCAAAAGAAGCGGTGAATGTGAGCGTGTCGGTAGATTCGAAATCGCCCATGGCCGCAATGTCGAACGACAAATTAAGGCCAGTCTGGCCGCCTGCAGCAACGACCCAAGTTACGCTGACGTCGCCGCCGGGGTTGTCGTTGTTGTCGGTGTCGGCGAAGCCCAAGAACAGATCCGTTTTGTCTGGTTTGACCAAGCCAAAGGTATCATCGTTAGCAGGATCAGCATCGGAGTTGTTGATCACTGAGTCATCTGCAAAGTCGAAGTTAACGTTGCGATCAACGATTCCAAACACGTCGAAGATGCTGCTAGGGAATTGTCCATTTGTCGCACTGTTGTCGATGCTCAGGGTGCGTGTAGCGCCATTGGTCGGAGCGGCATCAAAAGTATCGGTAAAGATTTCTGTCTGTCCGCTTGCATCTGCTGTGGAAATGATCAGCAGTGCAGTGATTCCAAAAATTGAGAGTAGTGTTTTCTTCATGTTAATCCAATCAATCGAGTAAAGGAGTTTCGAGGTAAGTTTATCAATGTAGCGGTCAGCACATGGTAGTGAGAGTCCTTCATGGTATGGGCAATTTATTCGAGATTCAAGTTATAAAGCACACCGCTGAATTTTTCGAACTTGAAACGATTGATGTAGGTTTCTTCATTTAAATCGCCGTTTCACGAGTGATTTGCTAACAGTCTCCCACTCCGTTGACACAACGGTGTTGATTCAACCGCAATGATTTCAAGTTCTGCTGGTGAGTCTCACAATTCGCGAAGGGGATATTTTTCAGAAAACTCTCCAAGCATTCGACCACAGCCAGGCTGGTCCAAGCTGTAGGAACTGTTCGTCACAATTCTCCGTCAAACGAACCGATCAACTGCAGGGAATTTCGCGTCTCATGGAAGTTACGTCGTGGAAGTTTCACAATGAAGCTGAGCGATTTCATTGAGCGGTTTCGGTTTATTGCAGATGCGAAGAAGGTTGACTTGTTGGTGGGGCACATGCTCTCTTGCAAATGCGTTAGTATGGCGTTGGTACCACCTGAACTTTATTTCTTCTGACCGAGACGTTTCCCGTGCCAGATCAACCTGCGAAATTACGATGGCACCAAACACTGAACCCTTGGGTTTTCTGGCCGCCGTTTGTGGCGCTGATCTTGATGGTCAGTTTGAACTTGATCGATAGCGAAACGTTCAATGCCGTTGTCACCGGTATCAAGAACTTTATCGTCAACAAGTTTGGTTGGCTGTTCACGTTGTGTTCGATTTTGGCCGTGGCCGCCTGCAGCGTGATTGCCATGTCGCCCTTTGGGGCGGTGCGAATCGGAGGCGATAGCGCCCAACCGCTGATGAGCCGCTGGAACTGGTTCGCGATCACCGTTTGCACCAGCGTGGCGACGGGGATCTTGTTTTGGTCCACCGCCGAACCCATTTTTCACTTGTCGACCGTTCCGCCGTTTTTAGATTCTCAGCCCAACACGCCGGTGGCAGCGATTGACTCGTTGAGCGTCGTTTTCTTGCACTGGACGATCACTCCCTATTGCCTGTACGCGGTTGTAAGTTTGGCTTTTGCGTTTTCGTATTACAACATGAAGCAGCCGTATTCGCTTCGTTCGATGGTGTCTCCGCTGTTGGGGCCGGGTAATGAGAATTGGCTGAAGAAGTATCCATGGGCCGGCAATGCCATCGACGGCATTTGCCTGTTCGCGTTGGTGGCTGGTATGTCCGCCTCGTTGGGGACGGGCATCCTTGTCATCGCCAGCGGATTGGGCGAAGTGTTTGGGCTGGAGAAAACGCGGTGGTTGTGGGCGCTGATCACCATTGCGATTGTGGTGACGTTCATCATCTCCAGCGCGACGGGGCTGACCAAGGGCATCCGCATCCTGTCCGATCTGAACACGAAAGGGCTGTTTGTGCTGTGCGGTTTTGTGCTGATCACGGGGCCAACGGTTCTGATTTTTCAAAATGGCGTGGCGGCGTTGATGAATTACTCCTTCGACTTTCCCAAACTAAGCACGGCCGGTTTTGACATCGGCGGGAATGAGTGGACGTCAGCTTGGTCGGCGTTTTATTGGGCCGTCTGGTTGGCGTGGGCGCCGGTGACGGCCTGTTTTCTGGGGCGTATCAGTCTTGGTAGGACCGTACGCGAGACATTGGTCTTCAATTTGTTGTTGCCGGCACTGTTCAGCATGTTTTGGATGGCCGTGTTTTGCACGACCGCGATGAATTTGCAATTGACCGGTGCCGCCGATCTGACGGCTGTGATTGAGGATCCCGCACGCGGGGCGGAGAACGTGACCTACGAAGTCTTCAAGCAATTGCCGCTGAGTTTTTTGATGACGGCGTTTTACTTAATCAGCGCGTTTATCTGTTTCGTCACCTCGGCGGACTCCAATACCACCGCGATGGCCAGCATCAGTGGTCGTCACACATCCGATGCTGATCCAGAAGGCGCGTTGACGGTGAAAGTACTGTGGGGCGTCGCCGTGGGAACGGTCGCGTTTGTGATGATTGCTTTTGTCGGCGGTGAAGGAAGCCAAAGCGTGGAGGGCATCAAGACCATCTCAGTAATTGGCGGTTTCCCGGTCAGCATCCTGTTTATCCTTGTGGTGGCTTCGCTGATGCGGCTGGTGGTTCAGCACAAACAGTTTAGTCGTGTGGATTAGACCGTTGCTGTTCGCAGTCGGGATGAGGCGAGTTGGCAATTTCGGGATGGGATTTAACCAGCCCGTGCTTCTTCAAAACATCAGGTTGCTGGGAAATATCGGTGTTTAGCCATACCAATGGGAGAAAGGATCTCGGACATATCTCACCTTTAGGCAATTAAAGTCTGGTGAGCGTGAAACCGATGGATTATACTATCCAGTGTGGTTATTCCAGCCGTAACTGCACGATATCGCAATTTTCTTTTCCTCTGCGATTGCGCATCCTGCGAACATCTTCGTTCTATCCCACCGAGAACACGCATGCCAACCTTCTCCAAGCTCTCCGAATTGAATTCTTTCTGTGCACGCTCAAATAAAACGAGTAGGCGGAAGAGTAAAAACGATCGAACGGTTTCCTACCAAGCTTTGGAACCGCGTCAAATGCTGGCGGCAGTCATCAATGAGTTCCTGGCCTCCAATAATACGGGGCTGCTAGATGACAACGGCAACACGACTGACTGGATCGAGATCTATAACACGGGTGGCCAAGCGATCAATCTGGGAGGGTATTCACTAACGGATGATCCGAGCGATCCTTCGAAGTTTGTCTTCCCCAGCCAGTCCCTGGCGGGTGGGCAGTACTTGGTTGTTCGTGCTGGCGACGACGTTAACCCGACATCAGGAACTGATCTGTACACCGGATTTGGACTAAGTAGTTCCGGCGAAAACTTAGGGCTCTATGACTCGGCTGGCATTTTGATTTCAGAGTTTGCCGCTGGTGGCACCAACTATCCCGCTCAGGTCTCCGATGTCAGTTACGGCTTTTTCAATGACGGCACCTACAGCCAACCCAGCTTCTTTTCCGTGCCGACTCCTGGTTCGGCCAATACCAATCCGATCGCTGAGGTTGTCGAGCGCGTCAATGCAACCGTTGCCCCCGGATTCTTTGATGCGCAATTTAACGTAACGCTGTTTTCTGCGACTCCCGGAGCCAACCTTTGGTACACGACCGACGGTAGCACACCATCGGCAACCAACAACGAAAACAACGGTACTCAACAAGGTCCCGGGTCGATCACGGTCAACATCACTGGCACGACCACGTTGCGAGCGGTGGCGACGAAGTCTGGCGCGCTGTCAGTCGTGGACCGGACGTGGAGTTACCTGTTTCTTGATGACGTATTGACTCAATCGAACAATGGTAGCGCTCCTGCAGGCTGGCCAACGACGAACATTAATGGGCAGCAGTTTGACTACGGCATCGACCCCGACGTCATCGCCATCGAAGGTGAACAGGCGATCAAAGACGCGCTGTTGTCGATTCCCTCTTGGTCGATCACGACTGACGCGGACAATTTGTTTGATCCTGCCACTGGTATTTATGTCAACGCACTCGAAGACGGCGCGCTCTGGGAGCGGCCTGCGTCGGTAGAACTGATTCAGCCAGATGGTTCAGAAGGTTTTCAAGCCAACGCTGGGATCAGGATACGCGGCGGATTTAGCCGCAATGATAACAACCCGAAACATGCATTCCGTTTGTTCTTTCGAAGTGAGTACGGCGATTCGGAGCTAAACTATCCTGTTCACGGTGATCGCGGAACCGACACCTTCCAAAAGATCGACCTTCGCACGGCTCAGAACTATTCTTGGAGCAAAGACGGTAACTCGAATAATACTTTCTTAGAAGAAGTGATCAGTCGGCAAAATCAAGGGGCGTCTGGCCAGCCTGTCACACAAAGTTCTTGGTTGCATCTATATGTTAATGGTCAGTATTTTGGCTTGTTCCAAACTCAGGAACGCGCTGACGCTAACTTCGGGGCCACCTACTTCGGCGGTGATGCTGACAACTTCGATGTCATCAAGCCTGATGCGGGGCCTCGGGGAGACAAGCTGAATGAGGCGACAGACGGAAACTTGGACGCGTATGGACGTCTCTATCAGCAGGCTTTTGCCTTAGACAGTGATGGAAGTACACCCAATTTTGTAAATGACGATGCCTACTATCGAGCCCAAGGATTGAATGTAGACGGTACTCGGAATCCAAACTATGAAGTTTTGCTGGATGTCGACAACTTGATTACGTACATGACAGAGATTCTTTACAGCATGAATCGGGATGCCCCGATCAGTGGTTTTTTCGGCAATTCAGGACTGAATAATTACTACGCGATGCGCGATCGGACTGGCGACCAAGGGTTTATGTTCTTCGTTCATGATGCCGAGCATTCTACGGGGAAGCGCAATGAGGAACGTTTTGGCCCGTACAACAATCTATCTTTTGATAATGATGGAGTTGACCGTTTCAATCCACAGTCACTGCATCAAAAATTGATGGCCAACGACGAGTATCGTCTACGGTTTGCTGATTACATTCAGGAGAGTTTCTTCAACGATGGTGTTTACACCACTGAGAATTTACAAGCGCGATGGCTCGCCGAAGCTGCGAAAATTGAATCCGCGATCATCGCAGAATCGGCTCGTTGGGGAGATGCGAAAACTAGTAGCCCACTACTTAAGTCAGATTGGGAGTCGGCCGTTCAGAACACTCATGATGGTTTTCTGGCGACTCGAAACGCAACGTTTCTTCAGCGGCTTCAGGACGCGATCATTCAGCTGAGAGATGGCAGCGGCAACTACAGTATTAATCAAGCTGCACCTCTGTTTCCGAGTGTCGTAGCTCCCGATCTTCTGGTTGAAGGGGTTCCGCAATATGGCGGTGAAATAACGGCAGGGGATTCGCTGTCTCTCAATTCTCCCAGTGGCACCGTTTACTACACGACCGACGGAACCGATCCGCGGTTGATGGGAGGAGGAATCAATCCTGCCGCCACGGCCTTCGATTCATCGACCACCCAATCAACCGTCTTTTCGTTTGGTTCAGATTGGAATTATGAGGACTCCGGCACCGACCTTGGCACGGCTTGGCAGAGCAGCACGTTCAACGACGCGAGCTGGAGTTCGGGTGCCGGCGAACTTGGTTTTGGGCAGTCAACGACCGACACGATTGTCAGCTTTGGAAATGACGCCAGTAATAAAAACACAACGACGTATTTCCGGAAGACCTTTAATCTAACGCCAGGCAGTTACTTAAGTGCGAACCTGAGCGTGTTACGTGACGATGGAGTGGTCGTTTATCTCAATGGAACCGAGATTGGTCGCGACAATCTGCCAGCGGGGGCGATTGGATATGGTACTTTCGCAAACTCCGCGATTGGTGGAAACAGCGAAACCACACCGATCAATTTCACGATTCCAGCTTCTTTGCTGTTGCCGGGAGCCAACACGTTGGCGGTTGAGGTTCATCAAGTTAACCCCACCAGTAGTGACCTGACCTTTGACGCTCAGCTTTCTGTCATCGAGTCAAATCCACAGTCGGGTCCGGTAGCGCTAAACACATCGACGGTGGTTAAGGCCCGTACGTTTAACGGAGGCCAATGGTCTGCGCTCAGTGATGCGACGTTTGTGATTCCTGCGCCTCAGTCGGATCTTCGAATTTCAGAGATCCATTACAATCCGGCGGATCCAACGGCGGCGGAAGTTGCCGCCGGGTTTATTGACAACGACGACTTTGAGTTTATCGAATTATTTAATACATCTGCCACCGGTACTGTCGATCTCAGCGGTGTTCAGCTTTCCAACGGGGTTTTGTTTAACTTTGGCGAGGCGCAATTGCTACCTGGGCAACGCGCCGTAGTGGTGGAAAGCATGGATGCCTTTATGGAACGATATGGCGACAGCGCGACGGTGCTTGGCCAGTGGTCCGGCGGACTGAATAACGGTGGGGAAACAGTCACGTTGATCGACAGTAGTTTGAATGAAATCATGTCGGTGAATTATGGCGACAACGATCCGTGGTACGGTTTAACCGACGGAGATGGTTTCAGTTTGGTGCTCGATGATCCGGCCGGTACGCCTACGGCCGAATTTGGCAAGTATTACAGCTGGCGAGCAAGCAGCGAATTCGGTGGAACGCCGGGCGCGGCGTCAGCAGCTCCCTCGGGCGTGGTGATCAACGAAATTCTCGCTCACACCGATGCTCCGCAAAGCGATACGATCGAGCTGTACAATCCGACGTCTCAGCCGATCGACGTAGGGTTCTGGTTCCTGAGCGATTCGTCCAGTTCGCCATTTAAGTTTCGCATTCCTGCGGGGACGATCATCCCGGCCGGCGGCTATTTGGTTTACGACGAATCGGACTTCAATCCGACGCCTTTAACTCCCGGTGCGAACGATTTCGCGCTCAGTTCTTACGGTGACGACGTGCTGCTTACGCAAGCGGTCGTTGTGGACGGAGCGGTAGTACCGTTTGTGGAAGATTCGGTCAGCTTCGGCGCGACCTTCAACGGCGACACGCTGGGACGGTTACCCAACGGCACCGGACGGTTGGTTTGGCTTGGGACCAGTTCCTTTGGCAGCGCCAATTCCACCGATGTTGAAGTTGGCCCCTTGGTGATCAGCGAAGTCAACTATCACCCCGAGGATCCCAGCGCGGCGGCGTTGGCGATTGATCCGTTGTTGACGGACAACGATTTGGAATACATCGAGGTCGCCAACCCGAGCTCCAGCGCTGTCGATTTGACGAACTGGCGTCTGCGTGGCGAATCCAATTACGATTTTGCCGCGGGTACGACGCTGGCCGCGGGCGCAGCGATCCTTGTTGTTTCTTTTGATCCAACCCTTGCGATTAACGCGAATAAACTGGCGGCGTTTGAGGCTCACTACGGCATCGGCGCGAGCGTGACGATTGTTGGCGGTTTATCGGCGGGGCTTTCCAACAGCAGCGGCCGCGTGTCGTTGCAGCAGCCCGACGCTCCCGATGCGTTTGGTTTGATTCCTCACGTGGTGGTTGATGAGCTTGTGTATGACGACGCATCGCCATGGCCTGCGGCCGATGGTACAGGTCAAGTGCTTGAGCGCGACGATGTTACTGCCGGCGGTATTCTTTCTTCCAGTTGGATCTCTGCCGCTCCGACGCCGGGCGTGTTTGAAGATGATTTCCTAATCGCCGATGTGAACCTTGATGGGGTCGTTAACTTTTTGGATATCGCGCCCTTCATCGCGCTGCTGACGAACAGTATTTACCAAGTGGAAGC
>CAKZVF010000122.1 GCA_937921995.1 uncultured Pirellulaceae bacterium | reverse complement strand
TGGACCGAAACGTGTAGGGCTTGAAGCAAGCGTTTGGCCGTAAAAAAGTTGAGCACGATCTTTTGGTTGATCGCCACCGGCAGTTCGGTCGAGTTCATTGGCTGCGAATTCATGCCGAAGTCGATGATCAGTTCTTCCGGTGATCCGGTCACTCGACAAAAATTTGCGTAACAGGTTTGCGTTTTTGATTCGTCGACTTGGATTGCGCGACGCTTCTTCTCTTGTTCAGCCATAGCGGATCAATTCTCCAACGTGTGTGGTTTCGATGTCCGGATTATAGCAAATCCCGATTCCTTTGCGTCAGCCCCCTGCCGATGCTTCTACGGTGTTTACTCAGGAATGTTCCGCGCAGAGACCGAAGAAATCCTAGGGTGGTGATTTAGCCGGCACCAATAAGCTCGGCTTGACTACGATTGCTGGAAATGAATAAAGCTAAGATGCAATTCGGCGTGTCTCAGGTTCAGCTTCACGCGTTTTTCTGTGCTAAGGTCGCCGAACCCCGGGCTGGGATATTTAACGGGTTCGTTACTGGCCAAGCGGTTGAGGGCGACCAAGTATCTTTGGCAGGCGGTTTCGGTGGCGACTTTCATTTGGCCTGTTGTGCCTCCTTCGACGCCAGGGATCTTACCGCCGGGCTTCATGCCGTTTTTCAGAATCGACCTGAGAAACAACTTCATCCCTTGCCGAACAATCCAAGGTGCAGGCTGCATGGGATAACCTTCGTAACCGTACTCTATCCAAGCCGAAAGATGGGTCAGGATTTCGCCGGCGGTCCACTGACCGCAGACGGCAAGCGTTTGGTTGGCATCGGCGGCCTGAATTCGATTGACGTCTTCAATGACGTCGTCGATGGTTTCGAAGGAAAGCGTTCGGCGATTTAGGCTGCTGGTTTCAGACATGGTGAGGTTGTTTCCTGTTTACTTCTAAGGGAAATTTTTCTCAAGCCAATCGAGCAATATTTGCTCAACGGCCCGCCGGTCTGTTAGAGGACGGTTCCGGCCTTGTTTTACGATATAATCGAAACTTTAAAAAAACGAAACAAACGTCTGCGTTGCGGTTTAAACTGTTTCGTGCCTACATTTCAATTTAACCAGACCTACTTATGAATCAAAATTCAAAGTTATCAGCTTTCATAACTATTTCAACGACCGTAACTGCCGCTGTTTGCATTGCGTTGTTTTCTTCTGCGCTGGCGTTGGGGCAATCTTCGGAAACATCTGAAGGCTTAGGCATCGTCGACCAGAAGCCGACCGACGGTCCCGCGGTTGAAGTCGACGGGAAGTTCATGGTGCCCTATTCGATGACGATTCCGGGCACGGATGTTGAGATCGAGATGATTCCCATCGCGGGCGGGACTTTTAAATTGGGATCGGCCGATGACGATGCCGCGGAGAACGTAACACCGCAGGTTGAAGTCCGTGTGGAACCTTTCTGGATGGGTAAGTACGAAGTCAACTGGGAACAATACCAAGCCTACATGGCGATGGACACCGCGTTTAAAAAGATGGCAAAAACGGGACTTCGCAAAGTCACCACCGAAGACGAGGTCGACGCGGTGACGGCACCTTCGGCGCTTTACGAACCGGATATCACTTATGAGGCCGGTGAAGAGACCGATCAACCCGCCGCCAGCATGACGCAGTTCGCGGCCAAGCAATACACGAAATGGCTCAGCCTGTTATCCGGTCACTTCTATCGGTTGCCGTACGAAGCCGAATGGGAGTACGCCTGCCGCGCGGGGACGACGACGAAGTATTACTTCGGCGACGACGATGAACAGCTCGAAGAACACGCTTGGTTCTACGATGTGTCGGACGAATACCGTCATGTTTGTGGCGAACTCAAACCTAATCCTTGGGGATTGTATGATATGTATGGCAACGTCTCGGAGTGGGTGTTGGATGCTTATACCGAAAACGGATACGAAGCGATCGTGGGGGAATCGGGGAAATCAAAAGCCCTAACGGTCGAAGAAGCGTTTCAGAAACCGACCAAGGTCTACCCGCGCGTGTTGCGAGGCGGGTCGTTCTATTCCGAAGCCGAACTTTGCAACAGCACGGCGCGACTTGCCTCCGACGCCAAGCTTTGGAAGGAAGAGGATCCCAACTATCCCAAGAGCCCTTGGTGGTACACCGGTGAAGAAGGGCTGGGGGCCGGTATGCGTTTGGTGCGTCCTTATAAAACGCCCAAGACCAAGGCCGAGAAGCTAACGTTCTGGGACGCGGACGTGCCGGCAATCTCCAGAGACGCCAAAAACCGCATCGACTCCAACGGCCGCGGGGCGATCGGCATCGTTGATGATCAGCTTGACGAAGACATGGCGGCGATCAAAAAGTAGGCCGCTGATTTTCGGCTCAAATTTCAATCCCGAACGTGCAAGCCCGTTGTCTTTCTATGGACGGGAACTGCGCGCCGACAAATTCGTGCTGCTTTTGCGCATTCCCGGGCTCCGGCCAGTAGTCGACGAGCCATTTTCGTTTGAATTTGGCTTTCAGAAAAAATAGATGAAACTATTTGGCCCGTTCTTCGTCGTAGTACTATGACTGTTGCCATAGTCGCCCTTCACGCCGAGACCGATATCTTTATAGGTATCCCGACGCGTAACGGGCTGTTGACAGTGTGGCATAGGCTTCTAGCCTGTGATTTTTAGTCTTCAAAAAAGACTAAACGATACAGATTAGGTGAGCTCCACAGGCTGGAAGCCTATGCCACGGCCTTACCGCAACTAAATCAACAGCCCGGCGAGCTCGGAGCCTCGACGATCCGCGTTATTCCGCGCTTACGCGTCGGGTTGCCAATATAAATGTCAGCCTCTCCGCGAAAGTCGACTGTGGGAGAAAACTTGAACGACACCGAATTGAGTTGATCTATGGGAACGAAAGAATTCTCCGTCTGGAAATTGGCCGCGCTGAAGCTGCCATCAATGCTGCTGTTGATACTCGTGGTCTATGCTTGTTGCCCCGCAGTCGGATGGGCGCAAGATAACAACGAGGGCGACGGTAAAGCGGATTCGTTAAACGAACAAACGATTTACGTTCCTTATGAAAAACTGCGGGAGACGTTTGAACGCGATGGACGCGGCGTTTTTCTGCCCTATGATAAATTCCAACAGCTCTGGAAACAGGCGAGGCAAAACCAGCCCAAAAAACCCGACCTCAAGGCTCCCTTAGGTGCCCTGATCACCGACATCGAAAGCACCGCGACGCTCGGCAAAGAGATCGTCAACGTCGACGCCACGATCAAGATCGAATTGCTGCGCGAGGGCTGGCATCGGGTGCCGCTGCGGTTGGCCGGGGCCGCGATTCGAACGGCGACTATTAATGATCAAGAAGCAAGAATTGTTTCGGTCAAAAACGGACAGTATGAATTGCTGGTCTCCCACGACGGTGACGAACCAAAAACGATCGAGCTGAATCTTTCCTACGCCAAAGCGCTGACGAAATCCGGTGGGCAAAGCGCCGTCGCGTTTCAGTCGCCTCAAGCCCCCGTCAATCGTTGGACGATCCGAACGGCGCAAAAGGACATCGACGTTCAGATCGAACCGATGATCGCTTCTTCGAAAAAGACTGATGACGAGGACGGGAATGATCCTGAAGAGGATCCCGAAGAACAAACGGGCGACGAGATCCTGGCCTTCGTCGGTGCCGCACCCGAGGTGAAAATCAAATGGACGCCAAAAGCAGAAGGGGCGTCCGGTTTGGCCGCCCTCGTTTCGGCCGACACGCAGTCGCAGTTTCAGATTGATCAGGGCGTAGCTCGAACGAGTGCGGCGATGGCCTTGGATATTTCCCGCGCCGAAATAAGTAAGATCTCACTGGAGGTTCCCGCAGATCAAAAGGTGGTCAGCGTCTTTGATCGCAACGTCAAAAAATGGGAAGTCGAAAAAGGCGAGGACACGCAGAAGATCAATATTGAATTGTTCGAACCCACCCTTGGGCGTCAGACATTAGCGATTGAGCTGGAGAAATTCATCGACGAGATCGACGACACCAGCATTACCGTTCCTCAGATCAAAGCCAACGACGTTTCGCGCAACAGCGGCATCGTTATGGTCAGTTTATCCTCTGGCTTGCGAGCCGAACCTGAAAAGAAAACCGGCCTGTTGCAGATGGACCACGCCGAACTCCCCCGCGCCCTGAAAAAACAAAAATGGGATTTTGCTTACCGCTATGCGGCGTTGCCGATTGCGTTGGCGCTGAAGGTTCAAAAGATTGAGCCGCTGATCAACGTCGATCAACTGGTCGAAGTTTCCCTCACTCCGGAGAAGTTGAAGGTCGAAGTTTCGGCCGTCTACGACATCAAGTTGGCGGGAGTCTTTGAATTGGATTTGGATATCCCCCAAGATTTCAAGATTCGCGAAATTCGACCGCTGGTTCGAAAAGGTTTGGCCAATCTTCCCGTCGATACCTTTTATCGCGACCCCAAAAACGAAAATCGCGTTTTGGTAACGCTGGGGAAAAAGGCAATCGGAAAATTCGCCTTGCGAATCTCACTCGAACAAGAGCTCAATGACGCCAACCTGCTCAGCCCCACCGATGCCGCATCAAAGATCGGTTTCGCGATTCCAAAATCGGCGATCGACGGTGTCGAGTTTTCCAAAGGAAATGTGATTGTTTACGCGCCCGAAAGTCTTCAGGTCAACGCAGCCGAAACCAAGGGCCTGCGGAACGAGAGTTTTAAAAGCGCGTTTGCGCGGCACTCGGCGTTGATCAACAACTCCGGCAACCGACCGATTTTGGCGTTCAGTTTTTCTCACACCGACGCTTCGATCGAACTCGAAGCCAAACGCCGTCGACCGCAGGTGACCGCAGAACAGGTCGTCGTGGTGTCGGTGCAATCTGGCGTCGTAAAGTATGATGCGAAACTGTTTTACGAGGTCCTTTACAGCGGCGTTAAGTCGTTGCGGCTGGATGTGCCGACGGAGCTGGTTGCGGAGCTGCGAAATCGTTCGGCCAATATCATTGAATCCCCAATCCAGCCTCAACCGGATGATGTGCCCGAAGGATATACGGCTTGGCAACTGACCGGAGACAACGAGTTTTTCGGTAAGCATCAGGTTCGGTTTACCTGGGAGGAGAAGATTGCGGATCTCCCCTTGGGCGAGAGCGCCGAGGTCGAAGTGGACCGGTTGATTCCAGCGGATGTTGATCGCGCGAATGGGCAAATCGTTATCGCGAAATCGGAAACGATTGACGTCCGTCCTCAATCCGATGCCAGCGGACTGCGGCCCATCGACCCACAAACGGATTTGGCCCAAGGCGTTAAAGTCGACAACGCCGCGATGGCGTTTGAATTCGTCGATGATTGGGAGTTAAAATTAACGGCGACGCGGTTCGAGCTTCAAGAACTAAAACGAACGAGTGTTTCTCGTGCTGTCGTCAGGGCCGTTGCACTTCGCCAACATGAATTGTCGGTTCAATGTCTCTACCAGATGCGCAGCGTTGGGCAACGGATCTCGATCCAGATGCCGGCCGGTTTTGATACGGCAAATTCTTTTGACGATCAACCAGTGCGCGTCAACGGAAGACCGGTCACGCCCGAACGCGGTGGGCAAGACTTAATTTACGTTCCGTTGACGGGACTGAGCGGGGACGAACCTTTTTTACTGGAGATGCGTTACACCGTTGCGGGCGATCCGTCTCAGATTGATTTGCCTGTCATTCAAGACGAACCGGCCGTTCAGAAAGTTTATCTCTGCGTGTACCTGCCGTTTGAACGCGGGCTGTGGCATAAGTCGGGCCCTTGGACCGATGAAGCGATTGATGAACATACGCAGTCGATCGCGGGTTTGTTGAATTGCGCCGGTTCCAATTCTATGACATCGCGCATGTTTAATCGTCGCAAGGAGAACATTGATCGTTACTTAAAATGGGTACAGTCAGGCGTGAAAATGGATTCCGCCGCCAACCAAAAATTCGAAGTGGATGGTCGTCCGTATGTGTTTTCGGCGCTGCGACCGGACGCCGCGCCCGAGGGATCGCTTCATCTGCGGACGATCAACATGAAGGTGCTCAACGGAATCGTGTTTGGGATCATGGCACTGTTGGGCGTGCTGTTGCTGCGTGCTCGATTTACGATTCAGCTGGCTGCAGCGTTGCTGGTGATCGCGGCTTTTGTCTTCGCCGGTGTTTTCTTTCCCCTGTTGACCGAACATCTGTTCAGCGAAACGTTGTTGCTGACGACCAGTGTCGTCGGTCTGGTTTGGCTGGCTTCGAATGTCGTCCGTTGGTTTGGCGGAGTCCGAGAATCGCGACGTGAGATGAGCGCGGCAACTGCGGGTTCCGGATCGGCCGCTCAGACGGTTGTTGACGATTCGGTTTCCACCGAGTCACCGCCGCCTGCGGCGGATGATCCTCCGACCGAAACAGACCAGGCCGAGGAAGGAGATCGCAATGAATAAAGCATTCTTGATACTCATCGGCGTGATGGCCGGCCTAAATTGGCTGACAGACCCCGCTTTATCGCAAGGCAATCCAACCAGCGCCAAATCACCGAAGAGATTTCAACGGCAGATCTTTGTTCCGATCGAAAGTCTGGACATCTTGCTGGAGGGAAATTCCAACCGCGTGCTTTTATCGCGCGACGAATACGAACAGCTTCTGAAGTCCGCTCGCTCGCAAGAGATAAAACGTGCGCCCCTGGACAGCGCCATCGTTTCGGCCAAATACACCGGAGAAATCTCCGAGGGCGTTGCCACCATCAGTGGCGAATTGATCGTCGAAGCTTTGAACGAAGGATTGGTGCAAATTCCATTACCCTTCAGTGGTGTCGCCATCGGCAGCGCGTCGCTGGACGACCAACCGGCCAAGCTGTGGCGGAACGAGAAAGGGCAGATCGTTCTGTTGACGTCCAACACAAATCGGCAAACGTTGAATGTTGAACTGACTGTGCCAATGCAAACCGCCGCCGCCCGGCAGTCGATGTCGATCCAATTGCCGTCTCCTTCGGCGACTCGTTTCAGTTTGACCGTCCCCGGAAACGTAGAAGTGAAAAGCGGTGTCCCCGTTGCCAGTCGCGTCTACGATTCGCAAGGCGACACAACGAAGTTTGACATGCTGGCCAACCGCGGCGCGATGAACATCGTGATGTCGCTGAACAATCGACTGCTCAAGGACGAACAGGTCACCGTTTCGCGTAGCGTTTTAATCCATAAACTCACGCCTCACACGCAAGAGATGCATGTGACGTGTTCCATGAACGTGATCCACGGAGCCGTCGAACAAGCCGAATTTGCAGTGCCCGAGGGATTTCAGGTCAGCAACGTCGCGACGGAATTGCTCAGCACTTGGGAGATCAAAGATCCTCCTCAGGACGCCGATGAAACGGGCAAGCGATTGGTCGTGAAGCTTCGGCAACCGACGCGCGACGATTTCGTTTTGAATATTACGGCGGCTCGTAACCAGAGCGCCGTTGGTCAATGGAAATCCGATGACATACGTCCGGTCGATGTCGCGGGTCACGTTTCTGTTGTCGGAGTTCTGGCGGACATCCAGCTCAAATCGGCAAAGCTGGTCTCCGACGGAGTCATTCCGATTGATCATGCGTTTTTGCTTGCGGCGATTCCTGAATCCATCAAATCCACAGGCCGAGCGAATCCGGCGGCCGTCGTTGCCGCGTTCTACGCACCACAAAAAGATTACTCGATCGCCTCGACCTTCTCCGTGCCCGATCCCGAATTGATTGTGAAGTCCAGCTCGCGATTGGTGATTGGTGATCAATTGCTAGAGCTTCAGGGCGGCATCTCCTTGATCAGTCGGCATGACGCTCGGTTTGGATTTACAATGAAACTGCCCAATTTGTGGAGGCTGAACGAACTGACGGGGATTGAGGGGAAACCTATTCCGTTTGATCGCGTCGGCGTCGATGACAGTCCCGAGTTTCTAGTGCGATTGTCGAAGGAGATCTCCGCCACCTCGGCGACCAAAGTATTCTTCCGCGCCAGTGCAACGCCTGATGGATGGCTTGAGAAATGGAAATCGAACCAAATTGAATTCCCCTCGGTCGTGATTGAAGGCGAGACAAAACACACTGGCGCAATCGCGGTATCGACCAATGAGGATTTGGCAATCAAACCGGCGAATGTTGCGAAACTGGAAATTCTTGATGAAACGGACAAACAAAAATTTCAGTTGGACCGAAACCAGGCACCGCTGGCCTATCAATTCCAGGAATCCGATTACAAATTGAACCTTGGATTGGAGCGACTCAAGCCGTCGGTTATCGCGCGTACTTATAACTACGTGAAGATTCACCCGACGCAGATGATGGTTCACGCCGAATTGATTTATGACATCAAACAGGCGGGGGAGAGTGAGTTTAAGTTTGAACTGCCGCTGGATTCACCCAAATCCATTTCGATTCGGGCCAAAGATGATGCGCTGAAGGATTATCGCAGCAACGACACCGAAACCGCGCGGCAATGGATCGTTCAGCTTGCCAAACCCAAAAAAGGGCAGGTTCATCTGTTGGTTGACTATCAAGTGCCGCTGGAAGAATCTGAACTGGAGGAGATCCAGCTGTCGCCCGTCTTGGTCAACGATGTCGACTTCCAGTCGTCGATGTTTGCCGTCGAGGGCAGCAGCGAACTGGATATTGCAATCGAAACCGAAGGTCGCGCGGTCGACGTTGGCGAATTTTCAGAAGCCGTCTGCCAACCGGGCCGCTATTTGCTGGGGGCCTATTCATGGCCCAATGAGAATTTGTCGTTGGCGGTGAAAAGCGTGCGCAGACCGATTTACCGATTGCCCAGCGCCATCGTTCAACGCGCGGAGATGGTCACGTCAATTTCTGGCAATGGAAAAGCTCAAACGGCGGCACGTTTTCAACTGGTGACCAAGCAACAACCTTTTATGCGTGTGGAACTGCCCGAGGACGCGACGCTGTGGTCGGTGCGATTGGACGGACAGCCCGCCAAACCGCAGCTGCAAGACGGAACCCTTTTAATCAGTTTGATAGGAAATAAAACGGGCAAGCTCCGGGATTTGCAGTTGGTGTTTGAATCGCCGGCGAGCGATTTTTCTTTGGTGGGCAAGGTAGAGGCGCAGGCACCTACGCTGTGGTTGAACGAAGCGGGCGAAGATCAGGGAGAACCGGTGCCGTTGGTCGATTTGCACTGGCGGCTGATCATGCCTGACGGGTTCAGCGTTTCTCACAGCGATGGGAAATTTCAATCGGATCAACTGGTTGCGCGTCGATCGCCAATCAGGCAGTTGGGCGATTGGATCTACCGTTTGGGAGGCGGCGTTGGTGAGGTTTATGTTCAACAGGTACGCGAGGCGGCGGTAAAATCGTCGGGCATCTACAGTGATAGCGCGGAGTCCAGGGTGAGTGCTGCACCGGCGAAACCGCCGGTGTTATCCGAGAAAGAAATTGATTTTAAGCGCGAAACAGATGATCCGTTTTCCGCGGATCAACAGTTGTCATCCGGTTGGGAGCTCAACGAAAAGCTTCAACCAGTTTATCCTGGCACCCTCCAAACGCCCCAAGAAGGGAGTGATGAAGATTTATCGAGGAGTAAAAGGCAAAGAGGCAAATTTTGGGGTGCCCCTGGTGAACAGAAAGGGCTTGTGGGCGGTGTTGGAGGCGGTCTTGGAGGCAACGTTGATGGCGGTTTTGGAGTTGGAGGTGGTGCTGGAGGTGGCGTCGCTGCGGGAGGAAGATTTGGCCGCGATCCCCAACAGAGAAAAGCGAACCTCTGGGCGCTCAGCGGACTGAGAAGTCTGGATATCCAGCTGACCGATACCGGCAACGCGATCGAGTTTTATAACCTCGGCGCTCAACCGACGCTGACCGCCACCGTTGTGAACCAAGCGCGAGTGAACTGGATCGCGATCGCTTTGGCGATCTTGATTGCAGCATTGGGCGTGCTGTTGACCCATCGCAGGCGCAAGTCAAAAGTGATTTTTTTAATGGCGGTCCTTTTGGTTGCTTGCCTGGCACCGCTGGTGGGCGCATCCTTTGATGCGTTCCGAACCATCGTTGACCTGGCGATTATGGCGGCGGTGTTCGTCGGGCTCTATTTCATCGTGGCCGGTTTGGTCAAACTGCTGGGCCGGTCGTTCACGCAAGTGGCGCGGCAAATGCCGCTGTATCTATTGCTGATTGCCTGTTCACTTTCGTTTGTAAATCAAACCGGGGCTCAACAAGTCGTCAACGACGCGGCCGAGCTAAAGCGCCTGATCGTGGAACTGCAATCGGATCGGAATGTAAAACTTCCCAATGACGCTGTCATCATTCCCTTTGACGCCGAAGATCCCAGAGGCCGCGAGAAAGCGGATCGTTTGTTGCTGCCGTACGAACACTATCTGAGCCTAATCAACAAAACCGACGACCGTTCACAGCCAAAATCCATCGACTCTCCTGTTGATTACGTGCTTTCATCGGCGGACTACTCCGTTGAATTAACGCTTGACGAAGATGTCTCGATCCGTGGGAAACTGGTCATTGACTTGATGACTGATGCCCCGGTGTCGGTTGCCTTGCCGTTGATGGGCGGAGCGCTGGCCGATGCCTCGGTCGATGGGCAGCCGGCAAAACTTCAGTTTCAGCCGATCTCAAATAAGAAGAAACCTAAGCAACAACGACAACAACAATCCAGCCAACAGAAGCCGGCAAATTCAAGCGTCGTCCAATTGCACTTGGAGGGCCGCGGCACGAAAACGTTAGAGTTCACCGTTGCGATCAAACCCGATCGACAGGGCGGCTGGCGGATGCTCAACGCACGGTTGCCGGTTGGGCTGACGCGCGGACTGAAGATCAAATCGTTAGACGAAGCGACCGAAGTTCGTTTGGACTCAGATGCCGACCGGCGTTCGATCGAAGCCACAGCCAATCAGGAGATCAAAACCGTTCTTAGCGCCGATGGATCGTTGCGACTTCAGTGGAAGCCATCCACCGCCACGCAAACGGTCGACCAAAGCTTGACCGCTCAATCCGAAGCCGTTTTTGACGTCCGGGAAGACGGGCTGCGTTTGACGTGGCGCGTCGAACTTGATTTTAGAGGGGGCGAACGAGACGTGTTCACTTTGAATTTGCCCGAGGGGTTTCTGGTCGAACAAGTCAACGGTGAAAACGTGCGAGCGTGGGATGTGAAGAAAGACGGTGAATCAAGCCGCCTGAACGTCACGACGCTCAGCGCTGCCAAAGACAAGGAGACGTTCACGATCGAACTGTCTCAGCGCGACTTTAGCGTGGACCAGAGGGCCAAAGATTTCGACGCGCCGTATCTGACCGTGGAAGGGGCAGCGCTTCACAAAGGGGTTTACACGATTCGAAAAAGCCCCATCATCGAACTCAAAACCACTGGGCAAACGGCCGCCAACCGTATCGACAAAAATCAATTTGAGTGTCGCATCGACGTCGCCGGCATTGATGTTAAATCAAGCCCTTTGGGTATCGAACCGTTTCAGTTCCTTCAGTTTGTCACCACTCCGTTCAGGATCGGGCTACAGGCGAATCTGGTGCTGCGCACGATCAAAGCGGAAATGCAGTCGGTGCTGCGGATTGGCCAAAGCGAAGCCGATCTTGAGATGAAGATTAAGGTCGATGTTGGCAAACGTCCTATTTATGACCTGAGCTTCGATTTACCTAAGGATGCCGAGATCCGAACCTTGGCGACCGGTCTGAAGGAAACTTGGTCAACGGAGATGGTGGACGATATCCAGCGCGTACAGCTCTTCTTTCCGGCGGGCGTGGCGGATGATTTTTCGATCATCGTCGACGCCGAATTGACGGCGTACTCGGGTGCGGAACAGATGAACGTGCCACGCGTGAAGATCAATGATGTCGGGGAGCAGAACGGCTTCATGGCGATCCAAGTAGATCCGGCCTTGTCCGTTTCGACCGATGCTTTGCGTAACTGCGAAACGGTTTTGTTGAAAACCGTGCAAGGGTGGCTCAATCGTGACCAGCAATCGCTGACCCGCGCGGTGCTGCGAACGCGGACCGCCGATTATGACGCGACGCTGCGACTGGAAAAAATCGCACCTCGTGTCACGGTCGAAACGGTGACCAACGTGAGGACCACGTTGTTTGCGATTGAGGAAACGATTCTGTTGGATTTTAACATCCAGCAGGCCGGCATTCGCCAGATCCAGTTCGATCTTCCGGCCACGATGCGTAATGCACGCATCAACGCGAAATTGGTCAGTGAAACGATCGTTGACGATGTGGCCGGTAACGCGGACGCTGTGCGTGTGACGTTGAATCTGCAAGACGAAGTGATTGACTCGTTCCGCGTCGTTGTCGAAAACGATCGGCAGTTAAGTAGCGATCGGCAAAACGTCCCGGTCGCACGCGTGTTGACCGGCGTCACGGAGCAGAGGTTTGTCACGTTGCAGAATGCCGGACGCGATGAGATCAGTGTGATTCCGGGCACGGATTTCCAGTCTCTGAATCGACAGCTAAAAGCGTTCGGCAAACTGAAGCAGAAACTGGGCGGTGGCGAAGTAACGATGGCTTATGTGGCCGCGGATCAAAAAGACCTGCCGGTGCTTCAATATGAAACGACGCGGCGAGAAGTATTCGATACCGTCGCGGCCAGCATTGAGTTTTCCAAAACGACGATGGTGGTCGATTCCAGCGGTGCCTACCGAGCGCTGCAGAATTTCCAGGTCAACAATCGGTCCGAACAGTATCTTGAGATCGAACTACCCGAAGGTGCTCAATTGCTGACCGTTGTGGTGGAGGGACAGCCGGTCAAACCGGTGGCTTGGCCGGCAGCGGCGAACGAACGGCGGTTACGGATTCCGCTGGTGAAGACGCAGCTGGGAGACTTGGACTACCCCGTTCAGTTGAAGTACGGCGGTCAGTTGGGACAGTTTTCCAATTTTAGCGAAGTTGAATTTCCGGTGATCGAGACGCTGAATATTAATGTGCAGCTGAGCCAACTGCATTTGCGGTTGCCCGATTCGCATCAGTGGATGAATTTTGGTGGAACGATGACCAAGGTGGATGACCAAGGCAAACTAGAAGAGGGATATCTAAGTTACAAAAGTCGCCAGATCCAACAGCTGACTCAGCAGATCCAACTCGAATCTTCCATGTACGGCAGCTACGCGCAGAAGCGTGCCTACCGCAACTTGAAGCGGCTCAAAAAAGACATGCTCGCGTACGAATCTGGTGGCGATTACGGTAATCAGCGCGGCGGTGAGCAGGTTTTGGATATGGTCAAGTCCAACAACGATGAGATCGAACAAGCGGAGCAATCGTTCCGAGCACAAACCACGCAGAAATCCGAAGCTTTGGTCGACAACCGTGCAAATCTCAACGGGCTGATTGAAACACAGGAAGCGCGAATCGCCCGCAACTCGGTCACCCGAGGGTATTCGAATTTTTATGACGACTCCCGAAAGCTAAACGAACAAATGATGGGCATGCGTGGCTCGGTGGATTCCACCAAGCAAACTGGCAAGGCCAAGAAATCATTCGACGGCGAATGGTTGTCGCGCAATCAGCTCCAACAAGGCCAACAGCAAGGAAAGCAGGAATACGGGGTGAACGAACGGGTTCAACAGTTCGGAGCACCGAACCTTCCGGCCCCCACAAACGCGCCCATCGTCATCGGGCAAAACAATGTTCAGCTGGACGATTCGATCAGTTACTCCAACACCATTATCAAAGGCGATCAGGGACAAGTTGCCTCAGGGAAAGAAATCTCTCAATCCGGTAATGGAAGAAAACTGACGGGAGATCTGATCGACACCGCCAACCCCTTCGGCGAGGCGAAGGATCAACTTGGGTTAACCTTGCAGGACGAAAGTGAAGTTGATGAATTGCTGCTTCAAGCGCGAGAGCAAGGCGGCCAACCAATCGAGATGATGAACCGCGATTCCAGATTTAGAGATGGAGATCTGGCTGGTAATTTTGATGACGACATGGACCTTTTCGGCACTGACAAAGCGGGAGCGCTGGTACAAAAATTAAATCAGGCCGTTGTTACCGGAGGCGTGTTGGAATCAGCGCTTTCAAGTTTGGACATTGAACTTCCCCAGCGCGGCGTCGACTTTTACTTCAAGTCACCGCGCGGCAAAGCGACCGTGATCGTTCGACCCTTGGATACGCGATCGTTTTCTCGATGGACGTCCGTTGCGATCACGCTTGGTGTTTGCCTTGGCGCAGCGATCGGTTGCTGGTTTCTGGCTTGGCTATGGCAGAAGCCTGGTCTGCGCTTGGTCGCCACCATTGGTCTTCTGATCGGCGGCTGGATCAGCGTCGCCTCGGCATTCTTCCCCGTCTACGGTTTGATCGCACTCGCAGCCGCAATCATCCTCTTCATCGACTGGGCCACCCGCCGGATCTGGCCCGATGCCTTGCGTGTGGGTTGAACGCGGTTTCGATTCCGACGACAAACCATTTTGAAGCCGAACGAGCGCATTTAGGTGAAACATCAAAGACAGTCCTTAGTCCGATTTGCATGGCAATTTTGCTGCATGTACAATCAAGGTTGCTCTACTTTCACCCATCCATTATTAGGCGAAGAATTTTGATGAAGATACATTCTCTACTGATGTCATTGATTGGACTCTTGATCTCGGCGGCATTGGCAGCCAATTCCTGCGCTCAAGTTTTGGACCAGCGTTCGGTTACCCCGTCCAATATAAACGGCTCGGCGATAGGTGAAAGGGACGCACAAACCGTCACGGTTGGCATTGCGGGGCAGCTTTCTCATATCGATCTTAAGATTTATCAATCTGATGCGATCGCAAGCGGTGATCTGGTTATTGACCTGTTTGGTCTCAATGCATCGGGAGGCCCTGAATTCAACAACCTGCTTGGAAGCGTAACGATTGCTAATAGTATGATCCCGCTACAGACAGATTTTCGCAGCAGCGGCCAATACACAACGGCAGACTTCTCCAGCCAGAACATCAATTTTGAAGTTGGAGATCAATTTGCGATCCTTCCTCGTCGAACTAATCTTTCGAATTGGGGCGCTCCTCCGTGGATGATCTGGTCCAGCACCTCAGATGGCAGTAGTTATACCGCCGGTACGCATTATCTTTTCTGGCAAAACATTTGGGGGCCAAGAAGTGGGGCAATGGGGTTTCGAACGTTTATGAATGCGGACTCTACCGTGCCGATTCCGACGGTGACGTTTTTCGATCTTAGCCCTTACGACGGCAGCGAACAGTTGATCACGTTTGATGACGCAGGGTTCGCGCCGTCGAACACGGTCAATCGCATTTCACCGGTAAGTTTTAATCTTTTGGATGAGGGCACGCGCAATGATACCGGCCAAGGGCCAACCGCCGCGTCTGCTCCCAACGCCGTTTACAACCGCGAATTCGATCCGTCCGATGGTAGTATGTTCATCAATTTCGGGTTTGATGTGGACCTCGAACTGCGCTTTGACAATGCGATCAACACGGTGTCTGCAGAGATTCGTACGCGCGCGTCTCTTACCGGAGATGAGACGCTAACATTTGAGTTATACAGCGGTGACGACTTCGTTTCGTCGGCAACGGTTGACGACCGAGGCGGATTTCACTTTTTCTCCTATGGAGTACAAAGCACTGAATTGTTCGATCGTTTAATTATCCGAAATCGACAGGACCAGCGATTTGATCTGGAAAATTTGCGTTTCGGGCTGATCGACGCCACGACTTATCCTCTTGGTGATTGCGACCATAACGGCGTCGTGAATTTTTTGGACATCGCGCCCTTTATCTCCTTCCTTCAGATTGGCTATCAAAGGGAAGCAGACATCAATGAAGATGGGATCGTGGACTTTTTGGATATCAATCCGTTTATCGCGATGCTTAGTGGAAACTAGATTCTGTGCAGACGGTCTCTAAGATGGGATAGCAACAGCCAAATTGATTGCACGTTGGCGTCCCAATCGTTGACTCTTCACGACATTGCTTATTAAGGCAACGGACAACGTTATCGCCGAAAGAGTAACCAAGAGGACACAAGTTCTTAAAAAATGTTGATTGGCGCGGATCGTCAGTTATATTTTTGGGGTAGGGCGTCCGCTTCCCTTGAGGAGATTGAAGATGAAGACTATGCCGTCAATGCGGTACCAATATTCGTAGACAAACACGCAACCCATTGCGCGGTCGGATACCTGATGCATCGTTCGGCCCACGATGCTGCGGTCGCGGAAGTGGTCAACACTAACAACTTGGTTTACGTCAAAGACGCCACCTCAGGACAGCTTGTTGACTGGATCAAGTTCTCCGGATTGAGTTCCTTGATACTGACAACCAGAGGGAATTGCTTGTCACTAACTACGTGCTTAGCATTGGCGACAACAGTGGAGGAATTTTTACCACCGGCTATCAGTCTCATTGGCAGGGGTTTGGGCTGAGTGCTATTCCGGAACCGGCGACTTCCGCAATCTTCTTGCTGTTCGCATTGGGCGCGGTTAGCCAGCGTCGGCGCTTGATATGAGCCAACAATTGAAACTTGGACGAGATTGTGGCTGCACGTGAGCGAATGTGGACAAACATTGCATCCACTTGCTCAGATCTTCATCTGCGCTGCCCCAAAGAATCAAATGCAAGTAGTTCGGCCTCAAACGATTCGAAAGCAGTCTGACACCATATTCCACATCTTTTAGGATTTTTCTGGTACCGAGACGATTATCTCTGCGATTTCCTTAATGAAGCTCTGCATATATCGACTGTACTAATCTAAAATACCAATTCCCCCAGCCTTGCAGGTCCACTACTAAGGTTTCCCATGTCACGAAAACGCTCACTCCGTCGTTCTACTCTCAGTTACCAAACCCTTGAACCTCGCCAGCTATTGGCCAGTGTCACATTTCAAAATGGCTTCCTCCAGCTTCTGGGTTCCCCGAGCGACGATGTCATTGAGCTCGTTGGATCGGATGATTTTGAGAGCTTCACCGTTAGCATCAATAATGATCCAGCGTTGACTGAAACATTTTATTATGCCGACATCACCACACTTCTTGTGGTAGCGGGGGATGGCGACGACCGCGTGACCAACTCGCTTCTGTTAAAAACTGAGATCCAAGGAGGCGATGGAAATGACTTCATTCAAGGAGGATTCGGAAACGACAATTTGTATGGTGATGCTGGTGACGACACACTGATTGGCCGTCATGGCATAGATCGTATCTATGGTGGTGACGGACATGATAGGTTGTTTGGCAACAACGGCACCAATTGGTTGTACGGTGAAGCCGGAAACGATTCGTTGTATGGCGGTGATGGATTCGATTTTCTCTACGGTTTTGAAGGCGACGATTTTTTATATGGTGGAGACGGTGAGGATCAATTGATCGGCGCTGAAGGAGACGACTGGTTGTATGGCGGTGGCGAAGACGACAAGCTTTTTGGTTCGGAAGGGAACGATCGGATCTTTGGTGGGGATGGAGACGATTACATTCAAGGTAATCTTGGAAATGACCGCATTGAGGGTAATGCGGGAAATGAGGTGATCTACGGAGGCGATGGTGATGATGTGATATCCGCCGGATTGGGAGATGACTTGATCAACGGTGGGCTTGGTAACGATAGGATACTTGGCGTCAACGGAACCAACACGCTCAACGGCGACGAAGGCAACGATCGTATCTTCGGCGGTATCGCCAACGACACTATCGAGGGCGGAGATGGGGATGATGTGCTCGCGGGCGCTGCCGGTAATGACAGGATCAATGGAAATGGCGACGACGACGTCATCTTTGGGAACAGCGGAGAAGATGCAATCAACGGCAACGACGGAGATGACTACATTTCCGGCGGCACAGAGGAAGATGATCTTTTTGGTGGTGACGGGAATGACCGTTTGTTCGGCAACGCTGGCGACGATTCGATGGGTGGCGGTAAGGGTGATGATTTACTTAGAGGTGGAGCCGGAGATGATACGTTGAGAGACCGCACAGGAAACGACCGGCTCTTTGGAGACGCTGGAGATGATTTTTTGGACACTAGAAGTTTTGCAACCAACAAGTCCAGCGCTCCGCCAGTTGGCAATGACTTTCTTGATGGAGGATCTGGAAACGACCTCCTCGCTGGTAGTGGCGTCATTAGGATAGTTGGAGGTATAGGTAACGACACTCTTGTGCTGACGGGATCCCAAGCTGACTTTCGAGTAGCGCGCGATGGCAACTTTATCCGTGTCGTAGATCTTCGTGATCCAACAACAATATCGATGCCTCAGATTGCCGAGGGCACTAAGCGGCTGGATGCCGTCGAAGAAATTACATTTTTATATCCTTCACTTTTGACCGTTTCCATCGACGACCTAGTGGACTGAGAGAAGAAACGTAGGGCGTTAAGAGGGTAGGCTTTTTTTTCTCGGCCTACTTCAAAGGCGCGTGGATGATTCAATCCTTAGTTTTCTGACCATCTTCGACTTCCAGCCAGCTTCGCGATAGAAAGGCGAAACGGGGGAAATCTATCAGATTTTTCACGCTTTGATCACATCGTTCGAAGTGCAATGAGACGCAATCCGACTTTGACCTTCCAGAATTCAGGCGTTAGCACCGATCGGATTTGATCCTCGTTTTGATTTCAGCCAGTAGATCGTCTTTCATTTCGATGGTATGGCTTTGGTCCGGAAAACGCCCTTCGTTCACGTCGGCGACGTATTCCTTGAACGCGGCGATGCGTTCCTGTTGCAGGCGGCGGTGTTCGGCGGCGAAATCACGATAGGCTTTGGCGTGTCGGGGCGGGCGCTCGTCGTAGTCGCCCAGGATATCGTCTGAGAAAAGAAACTGTGTGTCGCATCCGGATCCCGAACCCAATGACATCAAAATCATTGACGTTTGCGATGCGAGATAACTGGCCAGTTGATGGGGCACGACTTCGAGTTCAGCGGCATAAGCGCCCGCGTCCTCAAGGCGCTTCATCTGATCGTACAGCAGGACCGCCTCGTCGGCTGTTTTGCCGATGGCGCGGTAGTTCGTCCATATCACATGCCGCGGGACCAAGCCAAGATGACCCACCACCGGCAGTCGCTCGTCGGTCATCGCTTTGATGATGCGCGGACTGGCGGAACAGTAGACTGAACTGGCTCCCAGCTCGATCGCCTTGAACCCAACTCGGATCGCTTCCTCGGGCGATGCCAATCCGTTGGGCGTCGCGCAGGAAAGGAAACTGTTGGGGGCGGCTGCGACAAGCTGCGGGAATCGGGCCTGAGACTCGGGCGAATCAAAACTGCAGCTGAGTAAATCCAGCCCGGCCGCTTCAGCCGCCGCGGCTTCCTCGGGCGATTTGACGTGAATATGAGTCAGGCAACGTTTGCCTTTGAGTTGCTGTAGGTCGTAGACGGTGTGTTTTTTTCGTGGTCTTAACATCTCACCATCGTAACAAATTGAGCGTTGGAGGAGTTCGGTATTTCAGTGGCACATGCGATTTCACATTCCCGATACTAAAGACGGTCTGTAATAGTTTAACGACAAGCCGGCAGGCGACCGTGTTTCGCCCCACCAAAAACGGTCGCCTGCCGGCTCGTCGTTAAACTGACTGAGTATCGCACTCTTGCAAAAAACCGTTCGGGGACGGTTTAAGTCTTTGCCGCGTCCCTTTAATCTAGCGCTACGATACACACGTTTACCAAGCCGTGCCCTGTCGCGGCGCGCATGTATTGAGGTTAAACTAATTGTCAAATAACAACGAGAGCGGATCCAACCTCAAATCGCGGAGCGTTTGGGTCCTTCCAGTTCAAACGAAAATTGAAACGCATGACCAAACTTACATTCTGTGGTGCCGCGGGCACCGTCACCGGTTCCTGTTCCCACATCGAGTCCGACCACGGCAATTTTGTGATCGACTGCGGACTATTCCAAGGCAATAAGACGACTCAATCGTTGAACTACGGCGAGTTTCCGTTCGACGCAAGTCAAGCAGAATTTTTGATTCTGACGCACGCCCACATCGACCACTCGGGGCTGCTGCCCAAATTAGTAAAAGCAGGTTTTAAGGGCACGATCTATGCCACCCCGCCGACGGCAGATTTGCTCGAGTTCATGCTTCGCGATTCAGCGTATATTCAGGAATCCAACGCTGAGCGTCTGAATAAGAAACGTCGTCGCAAGGGCCAAGAGGAAGTTGAACCGATTTACACGATGCCGGATGCCGAGACGGCGCTGGGGCTGATCGAGGGCGTCGACTACGAAACTTGGTTCACGCCCAAACCGGGTGTGAAAGTACGATTTTGGAACGCCGGCCACTTACTGGGATCCGCTTCTGCCGAAGTGCGTATCGACGACAAAGCCTCCGGTAAAGAACTCTCTTTGCTGTTCTCGGGCGATCTAGGGCCCGAAGAGAAAGCGTTTCATCCCGAACCTGACGCTCCTGCGGGACACGACTATATCATTTGCGAAAGTACCTATGGCGATCGCGACCGGGACGACTACACGCTGGAGAAAAGGCGAGAGGCGATCAAGCAGGAACTAACGCGCGGGCTCAATCGCGGCGGCAACGTCATCATTCCTGCCTTCGCCGTCGAACGCAGCCAAGAACTGTTACACGACATTGGTGTGCTGCTGAACAACAACGAAATCCCCGACTGCGATGTCTATTTGGATTCTCCGCTGGCCCGCAAAGCAACCGGTGTTTTCATAAAGTACGCCGACCAGATGCAAGACATTGCGATGGACGAAGAACAACTGTTTCGCCACGAGCGATTTCACATTGTGCAAAGCGTTGAGGAAAGTAAAGCCGTCAATCAGATTCAAAAAGGTGCCGTCATCATCTCCGCCAGCGGCATGTGTAACGCGGGGCGGATTAAACATCACCTTAAGGCAAACATTTACCGGAAGGAGTCAACGATCCTGTTTGTTGGCTACCAATCGCCGGGAACGCTAGGGCACATTATCACCGGTGGAGCCAAGCAGGTCAGGATTCACGGCACGCAGTTTAAGGTAGCTGCCGAAATTCGCCGATTGGGAAACTATTCAGCACATGCCGATCAGGGCGAACTGCTGGACTGGGTGGTGGAACGTGGGCCGATTCGCGGGGCGCTGTTTTTAAATCACGGTGACGATGACGCTCGCAAAGTAATGCGTGAAATGCTGGGCAACAAAGGCATCGACACATCCAAGATATTCACGCCCAGCTTCGACGAAAGTTTTGAGCTGACTCCGGGCTCTCAACCGATATCGCAAGGAAAACCAGAGCCACGCATTGAGACCACCGAACTGGAGACCGACTGGCACAACGACTATGCCGTCTTCATGCTGGATCTTTCCAGCAAGTTAGACGAAGTCAAAGATCCAAAACAGCGCCGCGCCTTGATCGCTCGATTGGCGACGGCGCTCAAGGAATAATATGCAAAGGCGATAGTTTTGCTCGCCCGTCGATTTTGGAAAAAACCATCAGACGCCGGTGCTGATCGGCGCACCTCGTAGGCAGGCCGCCAAATCTTTCAGCCACGGCAGGATGATGTTGATCGGCGACGCGTTATAGCCCACTTGGTCCTGCATCAGCGCGGTGCGTTCGATTGCGACGGCGACGGCTTCGGCTTTTAACTGCGGGTCTTCTGGCAACCGATCGAGCGCATCCTCCACGTCAGAATCGGTAGCTGGAACACACGACACCGCCGTGTGCATTACCGCTTCGAAGAATTCGATGGAAAAATCACCAACCATTCGCAAACGGGCTCGACGCATGGCAGTGTCTTTCCCAACGGATTCGACAAAGCCCAAAATCTCTTTTCCAAAGTTATCGCGCCCCGGATCCAACGACGCCATCGCGGTCCTCAGCGTCGCCCGAAACTGGTAAACTTCTTCGTCAGAGAGCTCAATCGCGCGGGCGACACTGCCGCCAGAGGCCGCGGCGAGCGCCTCAATCGAAGTCGTCGTTTCGAGCTCTAACCCCTGAAGCACCGTCGCAACATGTTGCTCGGTCAGCGGTTCGAAACGCACAATCTGACTGCGGGAGACGATCGTTGATAATTGCTTTTGTTCGCTGGAGCCCAACAGAATCAGCAGTGACATGGGCGGCGGTTCTTCCAGCGTCTTTAACAGCGAATTGGCGCCTTCAATGTTTAAAAAGTCAGCGTCGTCGATGATGGCGATTTTGCGGCCGCCGCGATAAGGCTTTAATCCAATGTCGTGACACAGCCCGCGTTGCCGCCTGTGTTCGGCGTCGCCGATGAAGGCTTCCAACGGGATAAACGCTTTGTCGGCAGGCTTTGAAATGCGGATCAAATCTGGATGCGTTTGGGCGACAACTTGCTGGCATGCGGAACACGTTTCGCAGGGCATCAGGGGCGTCGAAACGTTTTCACAAAGCAGCGCCTGGGCAAGTTTCAAGGCGAACACGCGTTTTCCGATACCATCAGGGCCAACGAAGAGGTAGGTGCTTGCCAGACGGTTGTTCTGGAGCGTTCTTCGAAACCTTTCGAAAGGTGCGTCGTGGTTGAGTATTTCAGGCCAAGGCATCGTGGTACGTCTTCGGAAGTTATTCGGAGGTTGTTTGGAACAGCCCAGACAAATTTGAATGATTCAGATAATATTCTTTACGACCGACTCAATCGAATCAGCGACCTGATCTATCGTTTGGGTCGCATCAACGACGGTGCACTTGTCGCACGCGTTTGCTTCGGTCAAAAACCCCGAACGAACGGCGGAAAAATAATCAATACCGCGTGACTCCATACGGTCGCGCGTATCACCAAGACGCTCCATCGCGACTTCGACGGGGATATCGAGAACGAATGTGTGATCTGGCTGGAGCCCATCGGTGGCAAAATCATTCACGGTGCGAATGTCTTCGGGATCGAGTTTACCGGCGTGGCCCTGATAGACAATCGTCGACATGACAAACCTGTCTAAGATCACAAACTTCCCCTCAGCGAGCGCCGGTTTAACGATCTCTTGCACCAATTGCGTCCGCGCGGTGCTAAACAACATCATCTCCGACCGCATGTCGATGGGCATGTCACCTTTACTTAGTAGGAGTTCGCGGAGCGCTTCACCCAAATGGGTGCTGCCGGGGTCCTTGCAGACAATCGTCTCGTTGTTCTGCGACAGCGTCGAAAGAAGTCGGCTGATTTGGGACGACTTCCCACCACCATCGATGCCTTCAAAAACAAAAAACATGCAGCGTCCAAGGTCCTAGTGTTGCGTCAAAAAAAAAAATCGAGGTTTTAAAATTAGGTGTTTAATCTGCCTGTATTGTGTCCATTTTTGGACTTTTGCCAATGAGCGGGCGGGGCCTTCAAATTTGCGGAAAAACGATTCGCGGCAGAAAAGCCCGAACCAGCGGCCGATCGCTGCGTATCACCGGTGGTGGAAATTCGGTTCGAAAAAGGAAACGGCTGCTCTACTCGTTAGGTTCATCACAATCAACAAAAGCGGCAACGCTGTTACAGCTTAACGCTATTGTCGAATAAATCGGTGAATTACTCCAGCAATGGCTAAAGTTTCCAGATTCACCAGATTCGATTGCCGTCAAAACCCGACGTGTGATTTTCGAAACATGGGAAATTTCTCGCGTTTTGCCTTTCACGATCCTTATTAAGTCTTACCTTTGCACGTAGCACTGCGTTCTTCAACAAAATATTTTGTGTTGGAATCGTTTTGCTAATCCCTACAAGTGATTTTTAAGAATGAGTTTCAAGTCTAACCTTGGAGCGAGAAACAAATGTTACGAACAAAACTCCTTATCCTTACCGTTGTTGCTTTGACAACTCAGTTATCAATGGTGTCCGATGCTCAGGCTGGTCCATTGTTGGATTGGTTGCAAGGCATTCGTCGAAACTGTGCGCGACCGGCACTCCCCCAGTACGGTTACACCGCACCTGCGGCCGCCGCAACGGTTGCTGCTCCCCACAACGTTGCGAACCTGCAGCCTGGTCAATGTCTTAAGACTTGTCAGCAGACGTGCAGCCGTACGGTCGTAAACTACGTGCCCTACACGGCATATCGCACGAACTGGAACCGCGTTCCAGTCACGCAGTACCGCCCGGTCACCAGCAGCGATCCGTGCACCGGTTGCACGATGACTTGCATGAAACCGTGCACAACCTACACCTACCAGATGCAGCGCGTACCCTATACGACTTATCGACCCGTTTATCGCCAAGAGACCTACAAGGTTCCCGTGACGACATTGGTCAATGACTGTAACACTTGCAACACCGGCTGTAATACTTGTGCGACGGGTAACGTTGGTGCGATGCAAAATTTCGCTCCTCAGCAACCGACCTACGCTCCACCGGTTTACTCGCCTGGAAACACTGGAACACTTCCTGCGGATACCGTTCCAACTTTGGCACCTTCGGCAGGATCAACGACACGCACAACGGTTCCTTCGAGATCGCTTTCAACCGACGCGAGCTACGAACTGCAGTCTGCGTATCAAAGCACGCCGGCCTATTCGGTACCGCCTCAGAGCCCGATCAACATGTCTCCTCACACCGCGGCACGTGTTCCCGATGTAAATTCAGCCACGCGTGGTGTCCGTCCTGAGGCAAGCCAACGTCCATTTCTGGATCGTTTGCAGAATCAAGGCAGCAGCAACGGCTACTCTGGCAAGTTGAAACAAGCCAAGGCGACTCCGGCTCCGATCAAGCCAAAGACGCAAATGACATCGCTTCATCGGCGTTGGAGTTACTCGCCAGTTCGACTTGCGAGCAACCGTTCTGAGACGAAGGTCGCAGCATCGTTTTCATCCGTTGAGACGCGCGAGCAGATCAACAGTGCTTGGGACGATGTTAAATAAGCACTTGGAAGCCAATTTAAAAACCGGCTGACTTTATCAGCCAACGTTGGCGAATGTGCCAACGAAAACAAGCGATCCAGAAATGGATCGCTTTTTTCGTTTGTACGTGAAATGGAAGCTCCGTTATCCCTATCGACGGCGACGCATTCCAAGGATTCCCAAACCGCCCAGCAAAAGGCATAGAGCAGACGGTTCTGGAACGGCGTTAACCGATGTGGCTTCGATCTGCACGTTGTCTAAACGATGAATGTGAGAGTTATCGTCGGGGCCATCTCCACCGCCGGTTGTTTCATCGGCAAAAGTCAGTCGAAAATTGACAACATCGTTTTGACTGAGCGTATTCAACTGGCTGAGATCGAAAGTCACAACATTGCTTCTTGGCGTCGCAAGAGGACTGTTGTTGTTGGCAGGGTTTTGGATCTGCAGTTCATTATTTCCGCTGACTAAGGTACCCAGGGTATCAAAGCCGCTGCTGCCATTGGCACCGATCACTTCCGCATGAGCCCGAACAGAATACGTATAGTCTGTATCTATTTCTGAATCGTTAACCGTACCTTCGGTCGCCCAATAGTTGAAGCTGAGCGTATCGAGATCAAGCAAATTGTCATCGACCTGTATCGAAAATTCATGATACGCGGCAGAGGGCATGACACGATTGTGCAGCTCACCCGTCACCGAGCTTTGCACGTAGAAATTTCCATCAATGGGCGGTGTTCCCAAATTGTTACTTGGCACGATGCCTGATCGGTGGGGTGTACTGGTACCCCCGATCGCAATCGAACGCGTGTTGTAATCGCTATTGGTGGTTAAAGCCGTGTTGACGATCGAAGCAGTCTGATCACCGGCAACGGGTTGGGGAGCAATTTCAGTCGTTGCGTCGTAGAGAGCAACCACTCCCGCGTTGACGTCAGTCACCATGGCGAGAAAAGCGAAGAGTAAAACGATAGTCGAGAAGTTTTTGTAAGTCATGTCCGTTACCTCGGGGGGGAAAATCCATTTCGAGGCGGATTATGCAGAGGCCGCTTACTTTCGCCAATAGCAGTAAAACAACTTTTTGAAGAACCTGGTTTTGGAAGCGTCACCTAAATCGTTTGAACAAAATATTTCTTACTGATGTAAGTTCTTTAATAGGCGTGGGATAGGAGCCAATTGCAAACGGACCTTTCAAAGGTTGCGACTTCGAAAAGTGATCCAATTTATTTTCGCCTTCTTTTTGCTATCACCTGATGAAGCTCAATCTGTTAGAAACCTGCTATCGTTCCATCGCGATAAATTAACCTTGACGCATCGGTTCGCACTTGATCCCCACCATTGCGGAAGTTTATTTTGTTAACTTTCAGATCGGCCAAGAAACAATTTCTTCATGGGAATATTTGATTTTTTGCGCGACAGCCCTCTACTGAGGCCCCTTTCGTTTCAACGGCACCCTGATTCTTTCGCGACAAACCGTGCGACGCTGTACGAGAAACTATTGGAAGTTGTGGATTCACTGATTCAACAACCGAAGCAAACCAAGAACCGGTCGAAAAAAGATTCTCTGCGGCCAAACGACTCCACCGTGTTCATTGCCGCCCATTTCCCCGCTGAGTTTTTTCGGGTGCAGAATGAACTTCAGAAACGCGGGATTGAATACGAGTTCATCACCCGTCCACTGGATTCGCAGTGGTTCCTCGACACCGCCGGTAGCCCCCATGCCGTCTACTTGACGCTGGCGGAGTTTCTGACTGAGACCACTTTCAACGAAAACATGGCTTTCGATTCCGCGCTGAATTTGATCGTGGTGGATCGCCACCCTGAGCCTTTCCGAGACGCCGCTTTGGAACAATTCGCCCGTAATTTCCCCGCTATTACCCGGATGGGATACTTTTTAGCGCTGGAGGATCGCGTGCTTCATTCGGCCATCAACGAGACGACTTTGACGGTGCTTAAACAGATGGGCATCGAAGATCAGGGCTTGGTTTCCAGCAGCATCATCTCCAAACGAATCAATAAAGTGCTGGCCAGGGAACAAAAGCGGCGGACCGGCGAAGGTACACCAACAGAGTCCGCTGAAGATTGGTTTGAGCTTAATGGGGGTGGCTAGAAATTTTTTCTAGGATCGCGCTTCTGCAGTCTTTCCGTGGCAAATTCTATCGCAAATCGCGACCTTACAAACTTCTCTATGGCCACACAGTCCATTAGGACGAAAACCAGATCACCATGGCGACGCCTGAGACGGCTATCAATGTTCCGATAAAACCGTGCACGGACAGCCGCTGCCCGTCCCAGAACCAGATCACAGGCACCGCGAATAATGGGCAGGTGGACAACAGCGTTTGAGCGATCGCGACATCCGAATTCTTATAGGCGACTTGGCACAGCCAAATTCCCATCCACGTTCCCAGCACCGTCGCCGGCAGCAACAGCCTCATCATGTCAAACCGAAAAGCACTGGCCACGATCGACCGAAGCTTCCCGTGATACTGGTAAAAAATGATTAACACAACCATGCCAACGGTCACCCGGTAAATGGCGGCCTCTAGTCCGCTGCAGTCCTGTGATCCCGCCCGAGACAGAACACCGCCGACCGACTGGCAAAACGCTCCGGCGATACCACACCAGACCCCCGCGGCGACTTTCCCGGGGTACACATTGGGGGCTTCTTTAGCGGCCGCACGGTCGGTCAAAACGATAACCAATCCCGCCACGGTCAATAGAATTCCAACCATAACGATGATCAACAATTGTTCGCGCAGAAAAATCCACCCCAGCACAACCGAAAAAATGGGGCTGGTCGTGGCCATCATCAACGAGATCCGCGGCCCAAGGATTTGTAGGCTGCGCAAGAAAAGCGTATCGCCGATCGCGACGCCCACCAGCCCACTGAGCACCAACAAACCGACCGAAGAAGCCGACGCTTTGAACGCGGGCTCATGAGTGACCGCCGTGAGCACGCCCAGATGCAACAGCATCAAGCCAAGCCCGAGCACGTTCTTGCTGAGATTCATCGCGCCAGCGGATAGTTTTACGTGCCGCCAGAACAGGCTGGAAATCGACCACAACAGCGCCGCGGTCAACGCCGCAACTTCGCCAATTCCGACCATCTATTAATTTCCAACCATCTACTGGCCGCCCAAAGGGATGCTCACCTTCTGTCTGTAATCTGATGCAGGCTTGGGAGCAAACGCAACTGCAACGCTTAAGAAACAACGGCACCAACCATTTATCGACGGGACCGATTGGGCCGCCCTAGATTCTCCGGTATCCGCGGCGAAGGCAACTCAGGCCCTCTCTTGATCTCGCCGGCCTGACTTGCTTGAGGCAATTCACCAACAACCACCTCCGTTTGCAGTTGTTCTCCGTTGCGAATCAACACGACTTCGACCCGACTATTGGGCTCCGCCATTTCCGCCAGTTGATACAACGTGTTGTATCGGCGGATTGCTTTGCCATTCCAGGATCGAATAACGTCTCCTCCGCGAATGCCCGCCAAATCCGCCGGAGAATTGGACATCACGCCCTCCAACAAAGCCCCGTCAAGATCCGGCAGTGACCAATTAGTCGCCAGCCGATGAGTGACCTCTCTGGGGTGAACGCCAAGATATCCGCGGACAACTTTCCCTTTTTCAATCAACTGCCGGTAGACGAACTGAGCCGTGGAGCTCGGCACGGCAAAACTGATGCCTTGAAAACTCTCCCCGTAAATGGACGTGTTGATACCGATCACGTCTCCATTGGCATCCACCAACGGGCCACCACTGTTTCCAGGATTCACCGCCGCGTCGGTCTGCAGAAGATTCTGCTTTCGTGTTTTATCACCCGGGCGGTCTTTGCCACTGAGAATTCCAGAGGTAACGGTTTGCTCATAACGGTAGGGGCTGCCGATCGCCCACACGATCGAGCCCACGCTGGCTTCGTCACTGTCGCCCCATTTCGCCGGGACGAGGTTGCTGGCATCGATCTTCAGCACCGCAAGGTCACTGAAGAGGTCGATTCCTACCAGTTGAGCTTTATAGCGACTTCGATCATGAAGTTGCACTTGGCACGAAGAAGCGTCTTCCAAAACATGAGCATTGGTGATGATGTAGCCCTCGGCAGACATAATCACTCCCGACCCAAAACCGGTCAGGTGGCTTCCGGGACGGCCGCCATTAATCTCCTTGATGGCATTGATACTGACGACGCTAGGACGAACCTTATGAGCCACCAATTGAAACGCTTTTGAAACTTTCTCCAGCGGTTGGTCCTCAAGCAAACGGACGGCGCTTTCATATTCGGCACGGACCTTCCCACGCGTCGCTGCGAAATTGTATTCTTCCACCAACCTTGGCCCAATCAACCAGGCCGCCAGCAGCAACACCGTCGACGTGAACAACGTGTAGGCCGGCCACAGAGATCCGGTATTACTCGATTGCAGATTTTTCTTGCGCAGTTCATTGTCCATCTGCCTACGCAACCGCTCCTGATCACGGCGGCTCAACTGCTGCCAGTGGGTATCTGAGTATTCTTCAGAAGCCTCGGTCGGCACTCCCACCGGTTCGAAAGTTAACACCGGTTCGGAATCTGGCGACAATGTCAACGGCTCCGCAGATTCTTCCGGCACTGCAGGTGGCGAATCTGATGCTGCGCTGTTCGCGGCATCCTCTAAACCGTCTGAGCTTTGGCGACGTCGGTGCAGCTGCAATTTCAGCGAATGCAAATTCCCCTGCTTCAAGTCATTTGAGCTTGAATCGACAAAATGCGGTTTGGAATTTGACGGATCTATCGACATAGAAAATCCTAGATGAGTTCGAATAGATTCCCCTATTGTAACCAATTATTGGACCCATCAATTCCAAATATCCTCCAAATCAAAATCGACTTTTGCGGGGATTTAGAAAAAAACATTTGCCAGAGTAAATCACGTACAAGCGGTCGCCACCGATTTTGGCCTCTTTTCAAACAAACTCAATGCCAATCTGGCGCGGGGAGTAGAGCTATACGCATCATTTGAACGTCAAGGATTGACAAAGCGCTACAGATTGGCGCATTCCTGGCTCGCCATGCCCGCAGTTTCGATTCCGTTCATGGTATATAATGAAGCAATTGCCTCTTCCCGACGTTGAAAGGATGAAATTGCGAACAATTCTCCGTACGGCTTTGATGATCGTTCTGTTTAGCAGTCTGTGGTTGTCAGCCCTCCCATTACATGCCCAAAGCAAACCGAACCCCAGCGACAGTGCATTGATGGCCTTGGGAACTTTGAAGTCAAAAAAAATCACAGAAAGCAGTGGGCTCGCACGATCCCATTTCATCGAAGATGCCTGGTGGACGATGAACGATTCCGGCCATGGCACCGATGTTTACCTGTTCGGCGATCAAGGGCAAACGTTAGCTGTTTGCGACGTGAAGGGAGCCGACAATAGGGACTGGGAAGCCATGTCCAGCTTCCAACGTGATGGCAAACATTTTTTGCTGGTCGCCGATGTCGGTGATAATGTCGCGCGGCGAGAGCGATGTCAGCTATATATTTTCGAAGAACCAAAATTCAAACCAAAGAAAAAAAAATCGTATTCAACAAAACTGCGCGCCAAGACCATTGAATTCCGCTACGAGGACGGCCCACGTAACTGCGAAGCCGTTGCGTGCGATCCCGATGGCGAATCGGTATTCCTCATCGAGAAGATCTTTTTGGAGACCAACAAACGTCAACACCCAGGCGTTTACCAGTTGAAGCTTCCGTTGAATGAGGATGAGGCAGATCCAGAGGATCCCAAAGATGGCTTACTGGTCGCCAAACGGATTGCGTCCTTCCCGTTTCGAGGAGTCACGGGGATGGCCATTTCGCCCAATGGCAAACGTCTTGCGATTCGAAATTATCTCACCGCACACATCTTCCAGCGGGTTACGGTTGATGGGAAGTTACCAACATGGCAAAGCGTTTTCATTGACTCGAAACCAAAATCGGTCCCGATGCCGTTGCAGGTGCAAGGGGAAGCCATCTGCTTCACGCGCGACAATGAACACCTCATTTTAACCAGCGAAACTGCGCGGCAGACGATATGGAAAGTGCGCGTCGCCTCCCAGCAGGAACCTGACAATGGCGTTCAAAGCGGTTCCCCCGTGACCGAACGATCCGCGCCACCTCTCAAAACCACCGAAGCGAAATAGGATACTGCGATGGATAAACTTCTCCCTATGCTGGGTTGGCTTGACCAGAAGCAAGATGAAATGCTGGAAGCAATCATTGAGCTATGCAACATCAATTCATACACGACCAATTTGGCCGGGATCGCGATGGTCAAGGAAAAATTGGTTGATCACTTTGAGTCTCTGGGGGGCGACTTGAGCCTGATCGATACCGAACCGATGACCTCTATCGGAGACGACGGTTGTAGTTCAAAACAGCCCTTGGGGGAAATAATTCACATCGTCAAACATCCCGAAGCATCTAAAAAAGTCATGCTGTGCATCCACATGGACACCGTCTATTCGCAAGACGACGAGTTTCAAATCTGCCGGATGACCGAGGGCGGACAACTCAATGGCCCCGGCGTAGCCGATGCCAAGGGCGGTTTGATCGTGATGTTGTACGCGCTCAAAGCACTCGAACGTAGTCCTTTGACAGGAAAAATTGGTTGGGAGGTCATCATCAATCCCGATGAAGAGATCGGTTCTCCCGGCAGCGAATCCTTCATCCGTTCGAGGGCTCCGCGATGCGATTTCGGATTGTTGTTCGAACCGGCGCTACCGGGTGGGCACATGGTGTCCGAACGAAAGGGTACCGGAAATTTCACATTCATCGTGCGCGGCAAATCAGCTCATTCCGGGCGCGATTTCTCAGCAGGCCGAAACGCCATCACCGCGCTGGCAAGGTTGCTTGACGAAATTGATCGGCTCAACGGCGAACCTGACGTTACCTTTAACGTGGGACGCATCAGCGGCGGCGGGGCATTGAACATGGTGCCTGATCTTGCGGTGGGGCGAGTCAACGTGCGGGTGAAGGATCTTGAGGAACAAAGTGGCGTTGAAATAGATTTTGAAGACCTTGTCGAAAAATACAATCAACTCGACGGCATTTCAGTCGAGATGCATGGCCGTTTTACTTCGCCTCCTAAACCATCGGATGAAGCCGCGCAAAAGGTTCAGCGGCGGATCTCCGAATGCGGCGACGCGCTGGGGATGTCTTTCGAATTCAAGGGCACCGGCGGCGCGAGCGACGGCAACAAATTTGCCGATGCGGGCCTTCCTAACGTGGATACCATGGGGCCCTGCGGGGGAAACATCCACAGCAGCAATGAATTCCTGATCCCCGAAAGCCTCGTTCCGCGAGCGAAACTGGCAGCCCTGACGATCCTTAGCTGTGTTTCGGACGCTTAAATTTTGTCAAACGTTTTTTCGAAATAATTGCTTTGATTTTCCCGGCGCCAAAGTTTGTTCGGCGGTAAATAAAGACCGGCATTCCGACAAACGGCAACAGACTATGCCTGTAGGGTGAAAACACGACAGCTCCGTCTACCGTTGCGCAACTTCGCGACTCAAACTTTCCGGATTGTTCGGGCAGTTCATTTTCTACGGTGTCCGCCACCAACGGGCTCGGTTTATGCCGACAAAAATTTTGGTTTGGAACGTGTTAACACTTATTTTAGATGTATTTTTTCCTATCTTGTCACGCGCACGAACGCCGTTCGAGCTCTTGTAGTGCTCCCCTCGCATTTCAAATTTAATGAACTCCGGTCTCTTCCATTCAATTGCAAAAATTGAATCGCTGGCGGCGATTCTTTTGGCGATCACCATCCTCCTTGGGCTATCGTACCAGACGCTCCAAAGAGAGCTGGTCATCGGTGCGCAAACTTCGGATTGGAACACGTCTTGCTCTGATGATCGGCGCAGGGGCGGTGCAAGCTTTACCGAAGACCTTTCTACTCCGGACGCGATGAGTTTTTCATACGCGACTCAAGACGATGGGAGACACTCATTTGCCATCTTCCTGATTTCGCCGCCGAACGAGGAAACCCTCGACCTTGACTGGTTCACTGACGTCACAATCACCGCAAGCGCCGAAGGAAAAGAAAAACAACAATTTCTGCTGTATCTTCGCGACCGCCCCCAGCACTTCATTGCTGATGGCGACGGTAGTTCGAGCAAATACAACGAAGCATATTTCGAATTGACATCTCAGGCACAGACAATTTCACTGCCCAGAGATTGTTTCGTGGTGCCGAGATGGTGGATCACTGAAAAGTCGGTATTGCCCGAGGACGCATCGCCTTCATTTTCAAACTTAGAATGGATCGAGATCTCCGTTTGCCACCCCAACGAGACTAACAGCGGTGTCGTCGTAATTGATGAAATTCGTTTCCGCGGCCCGCTAATTACGCCGGTCAACTTTTACAAATTTCTGTTCGGAATATGGTCTCTGCTGTCCCTTCCTTTGTGCGTAAAACTCTACACCGATGTGAAAAAGGCAAGAGCGATACGACGGGTGCGTTTGAATCAAGTGGCCAAGCAAGACTCGGAATCAAAAACAGACGTCATGGCGATAGCTGGAAGAGGCAAAAGTGCCGCAGACACGCAGGAGCTTGAACGCTACGACGAACTGTCTGGACTCCTTAGCAGTTTTGGAATCCAAGACGCAATTGACGAAGCATTGACGGAGGTCCGAAACGGGCAAACGCAGGCAAACATCATTTTGGTTGACATCGATGATATGGAAATGCTCAACCGAACCAAAGGCATGCCAGAGGGAGACGCAATGATTCGCCAAATTGGCGGAATCATCGAAGAGAACCTCCCTGATGGCCATAAGGTCTGTCGGTGGAACGACGACAAATTCGTAATCCTTTGCCTTGGCGAAGCCCGCGATGAATCAAGAATACTGGCCTGCGATTTAAAGAAACTCATCGCCGAAAAAACATCGGCCACGTGTAGTTTTGGCGTGCATCAATTGAACCCAATCAATTCGTTTGAAGAAGCCTATGAACGGGCTGCGAAGTGTGTTCAAGAGGCAAAATTCAATGGTAAAAACAAAGTGGTCTTGTTCAACCTGCGCACCGCAGCGAATCCGATTACGATCAACTACAACGATCCATTGGGGCAATCTCCCACGTCAAATTTAGTTTGATCGGCAGGTTCGCATCGGTCAACTGGGCGTTGTCTCAAGCGATCCACGGCGATCGTTCTGTTGATGGTGACGATACATTTTAAGTACCACCAGTGCTCTGAAAATCATCGTACAAACTGCCCCCACGACAAAACTTATCGCGGCCGTCTGGAGCGTGGGCTGCGTAAAAGAAAAGTTCATGCCCACCGTGGCCACCAAGCCAACCAATGCGGCGTAGAAGCAATAGATGGGCTTGTCGGCAGCCAAAATACAGCAGGTAAGCAAGAAGCTCAGCCCAAAACAAGGCATCGCTAAGCTCAAGATGAATGTGACGGTGTTGCTGCCGTTACCCGCCGCCGTGAAGTAGTCCGCGTACTTTTCACCAAACGCGAACGTTGTCAACGAAGCGCCTCGAAAATACAGGCATACCGAAAACGCGATGAGCACGGCGCTCACAAACGCGCCGTAAGACAACAGGACCGGAAACGCGCCCCTCCAGCCTTTCTGATTAAATTCGCGCGCCACACTGGGCGCGAAGATGCTCGACACTCCCAACAAGAACGGATTTGCTAGAAACACAATTGTTAAACATGCCGAGTAAACCCCGGCGGCTACTTCGTGCCCTTTGGAGATCAAATACCACTGCGAAAAAAACATCATCGCTACCGAGCAGATGTTTTCGCCGGCAATCCATTTTCCGTAATTAAAATTGTCGCCGGCTTGTTGCCTGACGCCACTGAACCTCAGGGCAAACGACTTTTTAAAATATCCCCACCACCCCATCAAGCAAATAATGTTGGCGACGAGGGTAATCGCAAACACCGTCGCCGCGTTGACTCGTCCCGCGTAAACCAGGCCAACGATCAGCAATAAAAACACAGCGGCAAACCCGACCTCCAACAGGGTAGATTGCCGAACCTGAAGGTTTGCCAACAGCCATCGTTTCGAGAATTCTTTGACCAATTGAAACGGCACCAACGCCGTCAGCGCTATCATCGCCCACAAAAAACCCGGCCCAATTTCGAAAAACGCAAATTGGCCCCAGGTGATGATCGCCATCACCACCAGCGCTGCGACCGAAAACAGCAGCGACAAAAAAAGCATTTTCCCCGCGAAGGCCTGCTCGCCCGTTTTCTTCTCTCGGTGGTTAAAAAACGTCAACGGCGTCGTAATCAATGCTTCGTGCAACGCCAGCACCAGCATCATGATCCCAAACGCCGCATCGTAGTACGCAAGATCTGCCTCGCTACCGTAACCCGGTTCGCCCGATCCAAATCGACCGCCCACGACCATCTTCGAAAAGAATCGCGTAATGCTCAGGATACTTTGAGCTGCCAACGCCCAGAACACAGCCCAAGGCAATCGCGCGCGGATCTTATCCAAGTAATGAAACTTCGGACTGGCGTAAGGGTCGGAAATGGTGGAGTCCTCAAGTGAGCCCAGTTTGAGGGGTCGTGGGCGCGCGGTAATTTCGGGGCATCTAATATACCTGCGATGCAGATTTCAAGCTGTCCCCAAAATCCAAATTTCGCCGCTCAACGACAAGAACCCAAACCATGGGTTGCCACACAAGAAAATTGACGTTGATAGAACCAGCATAACCAGTTTTTTTAAACCTCTTCGTGCAACCGAAAGAAATTCGATTCCGTAATGATTGCTCCCGGCTCAGCCGCCAATATGAACATCGTGGGTTAGCGATTTAGTTGGCAATTTGAGAGTCGTTGCTGCGACCGAACAAGATCTTTCATTTTCTGGTAACAGATTCATTTTACCGGTTGCAGTTGACGACTGGTTTTCGACAATTTGGCCTTTCAAATTGCCTTCACTAAATTTTATCGAAACAACTTTCAAAATGCCTGCCCCCGAAATCAAACGAGCCCTCATTAGCGTCAGTGACAAAACCGGTATCGTTGAATTTGCAAAATCTCTGGCTGAATCAGGCGTTGAGATCTACAGCACCGGAGGAACTCGAAAGCACCTCAACGAAGCGGGCATCGAAGTCGTCGACGTCGCCGATTACACGGGCTTCCCCGAGATGATGAACGGACGTGTGAAGACGCTACATCCTAAGATTTTTGCAGGAATCTTGTGTCGCCACGATCTCGACACCGACATGAAATCCTTGGCCGATCACGATATCAAAACTTTCGAATTGGTCGTGGTCAACCTGTACCCCTTCGCCGCCACGATCGCCAAAGAGGGAATCACAGAAGCCGAAGCGATCGAACAGATTGACATCGGCGGCCCCAGCCTGGTCCGCGCCGCGGCGAAGAATAATAAATTCGTCTCCGTGGTAACTTCCAGCACGCAATACGATGACGTCACCGGCGAATTGAAATCTTCCAAATCAACATCCGACGGCCTGCGTCGCCGATTGATGGCCGAAGCCTTCGAACACACCGCTGCCTACGACGCGACGATCGCGGACTACTTCGCTAATAGCGCCGAAGAAACGTTCGCCCCCACCATTGACATCTCGCTGCAACGCGAAGCCGTTCTTAGATACGGTGAAAACAGCCATCAACAGGCGGCGCTTTACCGCGGTAATAAAATCGACGAAGCCAACCTCATCGATGCGACGCAGCTTAACGGCAAACAATTGTCCTACAACAATCTGTTGGACCTCGACGCGGCGCTGAATATGGTGCGGGGGCTACCCAACCCTGCCTGTTCGGTAATCAAGCACAACAATCCCTGTGGCGCAGGAACCGCGGAAACACTGGCGGAGGCTTGTGAAAAGGGTTTTGCCGGCGACCCTGTCAGCGCGTTTGGAAGCGTGATTGGTATCAACCGCCCCGTCGACGTTGCAACAGCCGAATTTCTATCAGGCGGTGAATTTTTCGTAGAAGCAATCGTCGCGCCAAGCTTCGACGATGCGGCGCTGAACATTCTCAAAACGAAACCAAAATGGAAGAAGAACGTCCGCTTGCTTTCGGTGGGAAATCTGGCCCCCAATAAACCCACGATGGAATACCGAAATCTGTTGGGCGGTATGTTGGTGCAGCAGGCCGACAACCAACCCGACAATTACGCCGATTGGAAAACGGTCACCGATGTTCAAGCCGACGATGCATTGATGGAGGAGCTTAAGTTCGGTTGGCACATGGTGCGTTTTATCAAATCCAATGCCATTTGCCTTTCCAAGAATCGCGGACTGGTCGGTGTCGGAGCGGGACAGATGAGCCGCGTTGATTCGGTGCAGATTGCCATTCGCAAAGCAGGTGCCGAAAGCGCTAAAGGTTCGGTCCTTTCATCCGATGCTTTCTTCCCATTTGCCGACAGCATTCCGCTGGCAGCGGCCGCCGGTGTGAAGGCCATCATTCAGCCTGGCGGCAGCGTGCGTGATAGCGAGGTGATCGCTGCGTGTAACGAGCACGGAATTCCGATGGTCTTTGCCGGCAACCGCCACTTCCGCCACTAGAATCTATGAAACGAACCGCCGCTGTTCTTGGGCCTACGCCGCCGTTTCTGAGGTGGGCGATCGAACACGATTGCGCTCTGCGCGACATCGAAGTTGATAATTTGGCCGACCAAACGTTTCGTCAGCTTCGTAATGTGCGCGAACTGTCCAATGGATATCGCGAGGCCCGCGTGCTTGAGGATATCTGCGTCCACCCGGCACCAATCAGCGATCCGTCGAAGGTCCGCGCGTTCCACGCCGACGAGGTCTTTGATTTCTTTGGAGACGCGCCGTCGTTGACTGATCGCTGCGGTCACTGCCCTGCCAATTGTTGTGCTCGGATAAAAACGGATTGGGCAGGGTGTTTTGGCTTGCTACCGATGGACCTGAATTTCACCTTCGGTCACACGCCGGTGGCTCAAGTCATGCCGACGGACGATTTGATAGCCTTGGTCGACGAAGCGCTGAGACAAGAGAATGGCTTCTATCAGCTCTGGCCGCAGAAGTGGTTCGAAGAACAATCGGTCGCCAAGCTCGCGTCGATCTTCCAAAGCGTCGTCGCGCGGCGGCCTCAGCATGCGCGGCTGGTGCAATTTGCAGATGCTTGCACACGTTGTGCGGATCACAACATGCGATTGTTTGTTGAATTTATCCCCGGTGGCTTTTCAGATGGCATCCACTGGAAATTGAATCGAGCCTGCGAAAACTGTCGCTATCAATCTCAGACGCCGCGGGAAAAGGGAACCCCGTGTCCGATGTGTAACAATCGCCACCCGGATGATCTCGGCAGAAAGGCGAAAGTACTTGGCCTCCGGCCTTACCTGTTGCTTGAACGCGTCTTTGGGAAAAACCAGACTGAGGAATTTGTCTCGCGGTACCAAAAGCACCGCGACCAAAAATCTGAGTAATTAAATCGGAGTAGCCAAATCTGAGATCAGAAATTATCGCGCAAAGAAACCACGCAAAGAATCTTTGGTCTCAAACTCAGCGTACAATTTCTCCAGAGAATCCAATTGCAGTTCTAACCAATTTTCAAACTCGGCCTCAGTGCGGAAAGGATTTGCCTTCTTCGTGTTAGAAGCAATCTTTGGCAGGTCGCTGGTAAGATTGTCGTATCTTTGGGTATTGGTCATCACCAGTCTCACGTTTAAGTTAATGCGGGTTTGACAGGTTTTGGAAGCGGTTACCTACTCTTTGACGCAAATCATGTGCCTAATGTTTCGCAAAATCCGAGACAATTCGTCCGATTCGCACAAAATTTGAATAACTCTCGGCGTTTATTCGCACTCCATTTTTGGAACTTTTGAAAAACGAAATTTCATTCGCCGACCTTCAACAACATGACGTTGCGAAAACGCAACAGGTTCGCATCTTTTTGCACCACCGTAAGTCGAAAGTGAGACATTCTCTCTATCCTGAGACGCTCTCAAAAACCACGAATTCCAAGTTTTTTCCTCTCCAATTCAACGCTCACCCCGGCCATTCAATGACACGTTCCTGTTCCAACACCGACGCCAACGGGTACCTACTGCCACCGCAATCGGTGGTCGACATCATCAACGCCCCGCCAGAGCCGAGCGTCATCATCAGCCCCGACGGCAGCGGCATGTTGCTGGTCGAGTTCGATGCGATGCCTGACATCGCGGACCTCGCGCGGCCGATGGATCGTTTGGCAGGACTGAGAATCGATCCGTCCGCCAACACACTGTTCCGATCGGCATATCGAACAGGGCTGCTCTATCAACCTATCTCGGTAACCGACGATGCTGATGAACAATTAACGCCTCAACGTATTGAAACCGAACAGTCGCAGCCCAAGATCGGTTTGGTGAAATGGTCACACAACAGCCGTGACTTCGCGTTTACCGTGGCGACCGATCGGGGAACCGCGCTGTACTGCGCCAATGTTGATTCATTGACCCCAAAATTAGTGCATCCCAACATTTCGTCGGTACTGACCAGTCTTCAATGGATGCCCGATGGCAAGCACCTCATCTTTTCGGTTGTGCCTGCAAAACACACGCGGCCGCCGGCCCCCGTTTCGCCGATCGGGCCTCGGATCGAAGAATCTTCCGGCAATACGTCGCCGACTCGCACATACCAAGATTTGTTAAAAACGCCCCACGACGAAGCGTTGTTCGAATTCCACGCAACCACCGAAATCGTGGTCGCCAGCGTCGATGGCAACGTCATCCAACATTGGCCGCGCGGTATGTACGCAGACGTTTCGCCGGCTCCTGATGGTGAACATGTCTTGGTAACGCGGTTGAAGAGACCATTCTCCTATTTACTGACCTATCAACAGTTCGCCATGGAGGTCGACGTTTGTAATGTGGCAGGCGAACTGGTTGAGAGAATCGCGGATATCCCCGTGGCTGAAAACATTCCGATCGAAGGCGTGCGGACGGAGCCACGTTTGATCCATTGGATGTCGTCACGCCCGGCGTCGGTTTGCTATACCACAGCGCTCGACGGCGGCGATCCCAATCAAGCGGCCGATTATCGCGACCAAGTCTGGGTTACCCAAACGCCCTTTTCCAGCGCTCCGACGGCGCTGATGAAAGTCCAACATCGTCACTACGGCATCTCGTATTTCGCAGATCAAGATGCCATGATTACGACCGAATACGATCGTGATCAGCGCTGGGTCAGGAACCGCTTGTACGACACCGCAACATCCCTGACCGATTCAACGGTCATCGTCGATCGCAGTATTCGCGACAAGTACAACGATCCCGGTCGTATCATTCAAAAACCTGATGCCAGCGGCCACTACGTTGTTGACCTCCGCGGCGACACCGTTTTTCGGTCAGGCATTGGTGCCACCGAATCCGGCAACCGACCTTTCCTTGACCGACAAAACTTAGCCACGCTACAAACCGACCGCATCTGGCAATGCGATGAAGAGTCGTTGGAATCGGTTGTGAAACTTCTGCCGCGAAATGAATCAGATGATTTGATTTGGTTGTCTTCTCACCAGAGCCCTTCGTCGCCGCCGAATTTGCTACTTAGAAAACAAATCGCGTCCAGCGACTCCGTCAGCACGGGCAGACCGATCACCGACTTTCGCGATCCGACTCCTCAGATACGAGGCATCAAAAAGGAGATCGTCACTTATCAGCGGTCCGACGGGGTGCAATTATCGGCGACGCTTTACCTGCCGGCCGACCATCAACCCGACCAGCGGCTGCCACTGCTGGTGTGGGCGTACCCGCAAGAGTTCAACGATCCTTCCACGGCGGGTCAAGTCTCCGGCAGCTCCCAACGTTTCACGCGTATGGTTGGCATTTCGCATCTTACGGCCGTCACCCAAGGCTACGCCGTCATGGATAATGCCACGATGCCGGTGATCGGCGATCCCGACACCATGAATGACACGTTCATCGATCAGATCGTCGACGCGGCGCAGGCGGCCGTAGATTTCGCTGTCGAGCGTGGCGTGGCCGATCGAGACCGCGCAGCCGTTGGCGGTCATAGCTATGGCGCTTTCATGACGGCGAACCTGATGGCTCACAGCCAGATTTTCTGCGCCGGCATCGCGCGCAGCGGTGCCTATAACCGGACGCTGACACCGTTTGGTTTTCAATCCGAACGCCGTAGCTATTGGGAAGCAAAATCCGTCTATCACAACATCAGCCCGTTCATGTCGGCCGATAAAATCCAGCGACCGCTATTGATCATGCATGGCGAAAAAGACAACAACTCCGGCACCTTTCCTTTGCAAAGCGAACGGCTGTATCAAGCGATCAAGGGCAATGGCGGCACGGCGCGACTGGTGATTTTGCCTCACGAATCACACGGGTACATCGCCACACAAAGCGTGCTCCACACCCAAGCCGAGATGATCGCGTGGTTGGATCAGCATGTTAAGAACAAACCATCCGAACCTTGAACCGTAGCCGGTGTTGAAAGAAGAACACTGACCGGCACGAATCTTCACTGATGGGCGCTTGGCGCAGGACAGATCGAGCATGAGATTAGTGTCAATTAGTGCAGATTAGTGTTCCCCACCAGAAGCTCTGCACAAACACCGCCTTTGGTCCAAAATAACCGTGCGCACAAGAACCACCGCCCCTGAGATTTTGATACCATGCAGGCCCTACAATCGCCTTCCAAGAGAATCAGGTTGCCTTGGATTCCAGATCAAATATTAGCTTGCACCGCCCTCGACGGGGCCATCCGAATATGATCGACAAATTCACGCGCGACCTCCAACCGCAAACGCTGCTGCGACTTTGGCACGAAACGTCACTCACTGATCATAACGATTCCGTTTTGCACCATCGAATCAAGTATCCGATAAACATGAGTGCCAACTGACTCAAGAATCTTGCCGTCGAGATCATTGGCTTTTGCGGAGTCGATTGCCCGCTTCACTTTGTCGATACCAACTGGCAAGTCGAAAACTCGTGTCTTATTGTAGGAGCCAACAGCATCTCGAATTAGCTGGCCAACTTCGTCGCAACTCCCAAAGCCGCCGGTTGGAAAGTCGTCGAAGTGCAACAAAAGCCATAGATCAAAACACGGATTGGAAAGGGCAACAGAGATTTCGCCCTGCTTGCTCTCCCGCAACACCTGCACAAGATTCTTGATGTGGTTGTTGTCAGCCCAATGGTCGACATCAGTGACAACCCAAAACTGATCGCCGTCACCGATTTGAAATTCTTCTTGATAGTCCTTGATTCGCTTCAAGACTTCCTTCGGAGCAGACTTTCCATCCTCCGTGTTTAACACCTCAAATTGAATCCGAACGGATTCAAATAGATCGAAGTACTGCTGAACCGCGTATTCATCTTCGGACGCAATGACGACCAGAGTAGCGTCAGCGTATTTGCTTTCTCGATCAAGATTTCGTTTCTTACGCGCCATCCGTGAGCAACTCTCGCAGTTTGTCCATGTTTCCGATGAACGGAATTGCTCCGAATCTTCCGTGCAAATAACCTCGCTGCAACCGTAAATCATTCCTTGGTTTGAAATCCATCAACGAGTATGTCTTCGACACCTGCGATTTATCTTTTTCGGCGAACCAAATTTCATCCCGCCGAAGTAAGTCACCGTCCAGCAAATGAGTTTCGTGTGTGGTGACGATTAGTTGGTGCTTCTTAGCGTTTTCTGTTTCTAAGAAGAACTTCAAGAACGCATGCGCAAGAACAGGGTGCATGCTTCGATCTAACTCGTCAATCACGAACGTGACATCGCCGTCGTACTCGTCCGTCTCAGCGCCACATTGATACAATGCGGGCAACAACTCAAG
>CAKZVF010000121.1 GCA_937921995.1 uncultured Pirellulaceae bacterium | reverse complement strand
AACACGTTATTTGATTGGTAACGCTGATCTGTTTGTAGACTGCGCCAACCGTTTTCGAAAACTTGCCAACAAGCGTATTGGGCAAAATACCAACAACGTTATCGAGGCCCGGAAAAAGGAGCAACAGGAATACGGCGAAACGGTTTACTTACTGCGGCCTAACGTCAAACGGACCCGCGGTGGTCTTCGAGATATCCATTTGATTCGGTGGCTAGCTTACATCCGTTTTGGTGTGACCGAAATCGACGAACTGTTGAAGCGCGGGGGGATTTCTACCGCGGATTCAAAACAGTTGAAGGCTTCGCAGGAGTTTCTGCTGCGAATCCGAAATGAGATGCACTTTCACCACAATAAACCCGAGGATAGCCTCAGTCGCAATGAACAGGTGCGTCTTGCCGAGTTTTTGAAATATGAGGGAACAGACGGAATCCTGTCGGTCGAATCGTTTATGCGTGAGTATTTCCGTTATACCAGTCGCATCGGATATATTTGCGACCACTTCGTTCAAAAGAGTGTGGTGAAATCAAAAGGTGCCGCCGTTCGATTTTTCTCTCCGTTGGCCAACCGTCAAATAGACGAAAAATTCGTCATCACTGCCAACGATATTGGCATCTTAAAAAGTTCGCGCAAGAGCACTGAAAATGACCTCGAGCAGGTGCTCCGGTTAATGCAGTTGGCGTGTCTCTACGGCAAGTCGATCGAACACGAGACATGGATTTCCATCCGGCATGCGATGCTGAAGTTTCCGGACGTGGAAGTAACGCTGGAGGCGGCGCGCAGATTCATGGCGCTGCTTTCCAATACCGTCGGCCTTGATAAATTATTGCGGCGTTTACATGAGATGCAGGTGCTGCAGAAGATCCTGCCAGACTTCGCCCACGCACGGGGGCTTCTTCAGTTCAATGAATATCATAAGTACACCGTCGATGAACATTCGCTTCTGGCGGTCAGCAATCTGGTTTCGTTTGAGGATGAAGATTCGATTCTAGGGAAGACCTATCGAAAGATTCGTGAAAAGAACTTGTTGCATCTTGCCATGTTATTGCACGATTTGGGGAAAGGGTATTCCGAAGACCATTCGGAAGTAGGACGCCGGATCGCGGAAAAAACCGGCCAGCGGTTCGGTTTACCCCAAGAATCTACCGAGCTGATCATGTTCCTCGTGCACAAGCATTTGCTGATGTCGCACTTGGCATTTCATCGCGATACGAACGATGCCCAGATGATCGCGGAATTTGCCTCGGTCGTCGGTAATGCGGAAACACTGGCGATGCTGTTTGTGCTGACCTGTGCTGATATCAAAGCGGTCGGGCCAGGTGTTTTGAATCCTTGGAAGCTTGGATTGCTGACTCAACTGTATTTAACCACGCGCGACGTGCTTACCGGCCAAAGTTACGAGCAACTGGATCAAGTCGAATACGACGGTGTTAATCAAGGCATCGAACTGCTGACGAATGAAACCGAGGAACGAGAATGGTTAAAGCAGGTCACCTCCAATATGCCGGTGGACTACTTGAAGGGCCATCCTTACGAGGATGTCGCGCAGCTTTTATTAGATATCAAGCGTTCCGGTTCCAGCGTTTTCAGCCAAGCGAAAAAAATCGTGGGCGTCGATATGTGCGAGCTGGTTCTTTCAGGCCCGGATCGTCCGGGGATTTTTTACCGCGTTTGCGGGGCGCTGAGTAGTCTGAACCTCCAGATCGTTTCTGCGGACATCAAATCTCTGCATGACGGGATAGTGCTGCAATGGTTCCGTTTTGAAGACAAGGATTTTCCCAAGGGTAAAATTCCTGAAAGTCGTTTGAAGGAGATTCAGAAAAAGGCCGCCGCCGCCGCCGCCAACGAAGTCGGCAAACCTCGTTTCCGTAAGATCTGGGGAACTGAAGAAACGGTTGCCTTGAAATTGTCGCGGCCTGAGATTCGCGTTGAAATAAACAACACCAGCGTTGATACCGCGACGATCATTGACGTCTTCGCGTATGATAAAGCGGGGTTGCTGTATGCGATCGCGAAGAAGATTTTCGAACTGAAGTTGGATGTGAACTACGCCTGTATCTCGACCTACGCCCATCAGGTGATCGACGTCCTGTATGTTACCGACGAAAATGGACACAAGATTCGCAGCAAAGATCAATTGGCCGAAATTCAAAGCGCCGTGTTAAAGGCGACCAAGGATTTCTTGGAACCGGAGAACTGAGAAAACGGTGGCTAAGAAATTGCGAGTTGCTATTTCAGCCATCCCAACAAATAAGCTTTTCCAAAAACGTTTGAAAATCTATGGAAGATCCTCAGGAAAACCAGGACAATCTGCTGACGCGTATCTCGTTGGTTACAGGGTTTTGCGCTGTGCTGCTGATCCCTTTGATGGCGTACGGTTGCGGGCCGGAATGGGCGCGGTGGGACGCCGCGCAAGCGGTGATCGCTTACGAACAGGGTGATGTTGAAGGGGCCATCGAGCAACTGACAGCAGCGGTCGAGAAAAGCCCACGTGACCCTTCCTTGCGGCTGAGTCTTGCGGACAAATTGATCGAGAGTAATCAGCCATTCCAAGCCGAACGTGTCTGTGATGAAATCCTCAAACGGTTCCCCGACGACGATGGGGCGCTGATCCTAAAAGCGCGAAGCCAACAAGCTCAAGGCAATTTCGAAAAAGGATTGGAGACTTTCAAACAGCGCGCCAAAGCCAGAAGCTGGCTGATGGGTGATAGTTACATTAAACTCAATGAACGCGCCTACTTCCGAGCACTCGCCAAGGTCGAACTGGAAAATGCAAAAGACGACATTGACGCTGCCTGCATCAAGATCACCGAATCAAGGCTGGGCAGCTTAGATCATTCGGTCTCTGTGCTTTCAAGGTCGCTGGTTACGTCGGCGATCATTAGTCGCCGCATCGGAATGGCTCAAGTTGCGACGCAGCGCATGACGCCAATGATCGACAGGTTGCGCGTTGCTGTTGAGAAGATCAATACCGATTTGAATAAAAGCATCATCGGACAGTCATCGCGCGAATTTCCGCCACCGGTCGAAGTTTCGAAGTCGAACAATGACCTCCGTGCGGCGATACGGGTCATCGAAAAGACGCTGGCGCTGTTGTTGACGACACGAGCGCTTTGCTACCAAGACTTGGATGAGGTTGACTTGTCGAATCAGGATCGCGCCGAAGTTCGATCTTTCGCCCTTGATGCAGATGAGATCATTGCGGATCTCCCTTCGGAAAAAGAGTGCATCGGCGAGCTGTTGACCAGCTATATGTTGCTCGACACGCGCGGTTTCATCATCAGCTTGCTGCCCGAAGGCGAGACCAAAAAGGGGAAGTACATTCAGCGGCAAGTCGAGATCACAGAAACTCCGATCGACGCTCTAATGGATCTCAACCAAGCGCTCTTCGCCTATGAAGTCTTCGCGCGATCGCTGAGTTCCAATGTGCATAATTACATGGAGAATATGATCGATCCCAAGACGGCAAAATTGGGAGTCCCAAAAGGAAAAGCGGTTGTGCTTTACCATCGGATGTTGCTGTTGGAGAAGATGGCCAACCAAGAAGCGGCGGATCAAGACCGAGCGAAGATTCGGCAATTGGGATTCGAGCCCGGGCCGCATTTGTTTTAGGGCGGTTAGAGACGCGAGACATTATTTTTAAAGCGTTACGCACAAGACTAATCAACACCAAGCGTGATCAGACCGGAAGAGCGTTCACTAAAGCAGACCCTGTCTGAGAATCTGCTTTGCCACTTAAAAGTGGGCGCGATTGGAATTATGAACCGTGTACCGGTTTTCCACGGAGGAAAATCACACCAGTTCCAATAGCAACGACCGCTACTAGTGCCCAATGTACTTCGGTCATTTGACTGGTCATCGCGCCAAGATGGCGAAGCCCAGTGCCAATGCCGTGTACGACTTTTTCGATGAAGTTATCCATTGTTTTCTTTATGTTGGGGAGGAAGAAATTTACGATTACAAAGATCGTGTAAGCTTGTCCGCTGAAAACCTACAACTTAAAAGATCTCGAAGCTTGGGTTTTTGCCCCTCAAAAGCAAGGGGAATTCAAACTACTGAGATTTTGGGACGGTTGTGCTGGTTTTAACGGGCTGATCTTTTCAAACGTGCGATCACAGTGCAATGTGATCATCCGATCCAAACAGCGTTAGGAACGAAAAAAGGAAGGCAACCAGCCCAGTCCATTAAGAGAATAGAGCAGGCCTGTGGTGGCGGCCGCCTCGTCTAAGCTGCCGATGATAGGAATCGCATCAGGTATCAGCTCAAAAACGCTCAGCGTAGGAAAGACCAGGTAGAGTCCACAGATGGCCGCCATTACAAAATAGAACGATTTGTTCCGGCTGGCTTTATCTTGCGCGTTGGCGGCCTCATCAGGGACGGCAACTTTCTTGTTGCAGGACGGGCAAGTCACATTGATGAATTTGCTGTTGGAGATGTCAGACGGTGGCCGGTTGGAATGTGTCATTACGAAGAAGCCGAAAGAATAAGGAACGATCGGAAAAATTATACAACTCTAGGGCACCCGTAGAAAACTGACAGATCCTTCATCGACTGGATTTTTGTATCTATGCGATTAAGGTTTAGCTGACAAAACCATTGAAAACCGCCAACAATCGGCACGGGAAAACCAATCTTCTAACCAGCAAAACATCGACTTTGACACATAAGCAAGCTGAGAGAGTTTTGCTCTAATTGTCAGAGAGAATTGCAATGAACGAAGAGATGTCCAAGAAGTTAACTGCACCGTCTTGGTTGCAATCGGCTTGTGCGAGGAAAGTGTTTGATGAAAGAAGTCCAATAAATGGATTGATATCCAAAAAGTTCAAATCACCGTCTTGATTGCAATCTCCCAAGAGTGGTGCCGAGATCTGGCTTACAAACAAACGGGCGTAACCAATATTGTCGACCAATCCATTTGCAGCACCGACGATGAAGTCAGGGATGCCATCGTCGTTGACATCACCAACGCTGCTCACCGAAATGCCAAATGCGTCGAAAACTGAATCTCCATCAAAGGAGTGGATAATGCTGCCGTCAACGCCAGAGAACAGCCGAACGCTACCGCTTTGAAAGCCGTTGTCGCGAATACCGATAGCGCCCACAATCAGATCGTCAAATCCATCGCCATTGACATCGCCCGCGCCGCTGACCGAGCCACCCAACGCGCTTTCAATTGAATCTCCATTGAAGGTGTAGAGAATGCTGCCGTCAACTCCGGAGAACACCCGAGCACTACCGCTAGTTTGGCCTTTGTTGCTATCCCCATTTGCCCCGACAATCAGATCGTCAAACCCATCGCCGTTGACATCGCCTGCGCCGCTAACGGAGATGCCAAACCGGTCCCACGGTGAATCCCCATCGAAGTTGTAGAGCACGCTGCCGTCAAATCCAGAGAGCACCCGAGCACTACCGCTTTCTGCGCCATTATTGTCATCACCGACAGTCCCCACAATCAAATCAGCGAAACCATCGCCATTGACATCACCCGCGTCGCTCACTGAATTGCCAAAGTTATCGTCCGGTGAATCACCATCGAATTTGTAGAGAACACTGCCGTCAACGCCAGAGTATACTCGGGCACTACCGGCATTGTTGTTCTCTCCGACGGCCCCGACGATCACATCATCAAACCCATCGCCATTGACATCGCCCGCGCCACTGACTGAGCTACCAAGCCGGTCATCAAATCCATCCCCATCGAATTTGTAGAGAATGCTGCCGTCAACTCCAGAGTACACCCAAGCACTACCTCTTCTTGCGTTATTGTCGCCAACTCCCAAGGCCCCGATAATCAGATCATCAAACCCATCGCCATTGACGTCGCCCGCGCCGCTGACCGAATGGCCAAAGTAATCCATCCCTGATTCACCTTCGAAGCTGTAGAGAATGCTGCCGTCAGAACCCGAGAGCACCCGAGCACTACCGCTATCTCTGCCATTGTTGTCATCGTCAGCCCCGACAATTAGATCATCAATCCCATCGCCGTTGACATCGCCGGCGCCGCTGACGGCGACGCCAAACTGGTCGCCAGCAGAATCTCCGTCAAAAGTGAATAGCGGTACATAAGTTATGTTGGTGGGTGGTGTGGATACCAGCGTCACCGTTAGCGTCGCATCAGGCCTGAAAAAGTCCTGTTCTGTGTTGGGAGGAAAAACTGAATTGAGGTCAAAACTGAACGCCGAACCATCGGCCAGCCGGCCTGAAAGCACCACGTCGCGGTCGTTGATCGTAAAAGCGTGGTCAATCCTCAAGGTAGCACCGAGAGACACACCATTAAGAATGAACTCTCTGCCATACAAATTAATCGTGCTGTCTCGGAAGGCGTGGAAGTTATCACCTAACGATCCGCCGCTGATATTTACTTCACTGTCAGAAAAAGCTCTGAAGCCATCGCCTACGCTGCCGCCGCTGATGTTGACCTTGCTGCCGGAATTGGCGTCGAAGAAAACACCAACGGTTCCACCGCTGATGTTTACCTCACTGCCAGATTCGGCGTTGAAGAAAGTACCAACCGATCCGCCGCTGATATTGACCTCGCTACCGGAATTGGCGTCGAAGAAATTGTCAACGGTTCCACCGCTGATGTTTACCTCACTGCCAGAATTGGCGTCGAAGTTTTTGCCTACTACGCCGCGGTTAAAAATGCTGAGCTGAGTGGTTAAGCCATCGCCCCCGACACTTTGATCGCGATCAGAGCCTGGTGACACGACAATAACCCTATCAAATAATGTCGAATCAGACGGCCCTGAGTCAAAGACTTGGGCGTCTGCCGGAGAAGCAAGCAGAGTCAGTCCGAGCAAAGTGAGCAAACTCAAGTGAAAACGCATAGTGATTTGTTGTGCATGCATGGCCTGATCATAGTAATAAGGAACAGGCGAGTGCAAAAACTATCTGTGGGTTTTAAGTTCTTAGAGAAAATTGTAACTGTTTAGTTAACAACAAAAATCGCAATCAACGGTGCGATATCCAGGAAGTTCACCCCCCACGGTCTTAGTTGCAATCGCCTTCTTAGAGAAAAGTGTCGGATAAAACAACTGCGATGAACGGATTGATCACAGTTGGATGTTGACTGTCACGGTCTGTGAAAACCCTTTCGACGCCGCCCCAACAAAATCACGCCGCCAAACCCAAGTAGTGATAGCCCGCTTGGCTCAGGAACCGGTGCCGTCAGAAAGGTTCCCCCGAAGTTGTCGATCACGAATCGCGTACCCGTCGTTGTCGCGTCAAGCAGTGCATAGGAGGCGACTCCCTCAAACGACACCGATAACAGGCCTTCGGGGAAGCCGCTTACGCTCGTATCTATCGAAGGGTTCAGCGGTAAGAGTTCACCGCGCTGCGATGCCGAAACCAATGGAATCCCTGCCTGATCGAAGACTTCAAAACTCAGCCCCTGATCAACATCATTTACATCGGTCAACAACGCGAAACCGACTTGCAACAGATCGATGGCTCCTCCGCGGAAATCAACTCGAATGTCCGGATTGATCGTCGAGGAAGACTCTAAAAGCAAACCAGACGCATAAAGCTGAGTGTTTGGGTCGGGGCCAGCAGTTCCGAATCCATTGGGATCGGTCGTTGAGAAAAGGACATCATCGATACCATCGTCGTTGATATCGACCCCATGTACGGTTTGAGCGAAGACCAGCGTATCAAAATTGATGACTTGAGCCGACGCGCTGTGTGCTGAGGCGCTCAAAGCAGCAGCAGCAACGACAAGCATCGCGAAAAATCTCTCAGTACATCTAAACTTCGACATCACAGCTGCACCTCTAACAAAGCCAATCTGGTTGCGAACTCTTTCTGCGTTGTCTAGGTAGTCGAATTCAGTCTAACGATCTTGCGGACCAAATGTGGAAAGTCGGAAGTTTTTTAGGATTGTGGTGGCGAAAAAGCAAAAATCCCAAGCATTGATTCGCGTGCTTACCAGCCCACTGAACGAGCATTGGCAGATTCGTATTTCCGCAGATAGTTAACGACAATCCGGAAAACGACTGCCAATGCTTCGTTGAACGGTATTGGGCCTAATTACCAGATGCCAGAATCGTTATGAAGGCGGAGATATCCAAGAAGTTTACGGCACCGTCTTGATTGCAATCACCCAGAATGATGGTGGGCGCGACGAGCGTCACTGTTAGCGTCGCGTCAGGGCTGATAAAGTCTCCTAGAGATAAATCACTATTGAGTACAAGACTGAACTGCGAACCATCAGCGAATACACCTGAAAGGACTACATCGCGGTCAACAATCGTGAAGGCTTCATCAACCGTTAAGCTATCCAGCGGAGCACCATCAAGAACGAAATCGCTGCCAAACACGTTGACTGTGCTGCCGGCGCGGGCCTCAAATTCAAAGCTGAAGGTACAGCCGCTGATGTTTACCACGCTGTCCAACCGCGCGGAGAAAAAATCGCCGATCGTGCCGCCGCTGATATTTACTTCGCTGCCAGCGAGAGCCCAGAAGCCCTCGCCTATCGTGCCGCCTTCAGAAACGTTCAGCTGAGTGGTTAGGCCATCCCCCCCGGCACTTTGGAAATCACTTATGTCTGGATCTGGCGGCACGTTGATTACGGTGTCGAATACTTGGGCCGAGGAAATTGCTGAAAAAGCGAACGACGTCAATAGAACGGTGAAGATTCGAGTTGCCTGCATCTTTGTCGCCTTGCTTCTTGGGTGAGATGTGGGAATTCCGTAGCAATTAGTATAATAAAGTCAGGGCCCGAGAGGCCAAAGTTCCCGATAGTTTCGTTGCACCACTGGTTGCACTTGCTGGGTGTAACGGAGGCCAAGAGGCGTCAATTCAGGGCAAAGAAACAGTTTGCGATGCTTGGCTTTGTTCAGAGCTACACCACGAAAAAACCCCGTGAAACAATATGTTTCCGGGGCTTTTGTTTGAGCGACGCAGACG